>CANTDZ010000134.1 GCA_947652665.1 uncultured Clostridia bacterium | reverse complement strand
CGCACCTACTCCGTGGCCGACAAATTCTCGTACCACCGAGTAATTGCGAGCTTCGGCATACGCCTGCACCGCGTGGCCGATATCCCCCAGCCGATTGCCGGGGCGGGCCTGTGCGATGCCTTGAAACAGCGACTCCCGCGTTGCGTCCATCAAGGCCTGTGCCTCTTCGCTTACCTCCCCGCAGGGGAAGGTCCATGCGTTGTCGCCGTGGAACCCCTTGTAGCAGGCGCCCACGTCAATGCTGACGATGTCGCCCTTTTTCAAGATGGTTTCCTTTTTGGGTATGCCATGGATCACCACTTCGTTTACAGAGATGCAGGCGCTGCCGGGGAATCCCTGATAGTGCAGGAAGCTGGGGGTGGCCCCCATGCTTGTGATATACTTATGCACGATCTTGTCGAGCTCCCAGGTAGAAGTACCGGGCTCGACGGCTTCGCCTGCCAGGCGGAGTGCTGTCTGCGAGATCTTCCCGGCCTTCCGCATAATGGAAAGCTCGCGGCTCGTTTTCAGCACGATCATGTGAGATCCTCCAAAGCCTCCAATACCAGCTTTGTGGTGGTCTCCACCGCGTCCTGGCCGTGCACTACCAGCAGCTTGCCCTGGTTGGAGTAGTACTCCTTCAAAGGCTCGGTCTGGGTGTGGTAGACCTCCAGGCGCTCCTTGACTGTATCCGGGTGGTCGTCCTTGCGCTGAACGAGGGTGCCGCCGCAGCTGTCGCACTTGCCTTCTACCTTGGGCTGCTTGTGCACCACATGGTAGGAGGAGCCGCAGGCTTCGCAGACACGGCGTCCGGACATCCGGGTGACGATCTCGTCGTCCGGCACTTCAATATCCAGCACGGCGTCAATCGCGACCCCCATGGCATCCAGAGCCTCGGCCTGGGGGATGGTGCGGGGGAAGCCGTCGAGGATGAAGCCGTTCTGGCAGTCGTCCTCCGCTAGGCGGTCCTTAATGATGCCGATCAAAATCTCGTCGGGCACCAAGGCGCCGCTTTCCATATAGCTTTTGGCTTTCAGCCCCATCTCCGTGCCGTTCTTCAGCGCTTCACGGAGGATGTTCCCCGTGGAGATGGTGGGTATATTTTTCTTTTGGCAAATAATTTCCGCTTGGGTGCCTTTGCCGGCGCCCGGGGCACCTAATAGAATCAGCTTCATAGCAAAACTCCCTTTCTCCTGGTTCCCGCCGGAGCCGCCCCCGGCCCAACAGCCTGGGGGCCCTCCTGCGTTTTCTTCAAACTTGCGGGGTACTTGCCTTAATCCAAGAAGCCCTTGTAGTGGCGCATCATCATCTGAGACTCCAGCTGCTTCACGGTCTCCAGGGCCACGCCTACGATAATGATCACGGAGGTGCCGCCCAAAGACAGGCCGCTCATGCCGGTGATATTGGTGTAGATGATGGGGATCAGGGCCACGAACGCAAGGAACAGGGCGCCGATCAGCGTTACCTTGGAGAGGATCTTGGCGATGAAATCCGCCGTAGGCTTGCCAGGGCGGATGCCCGGGATGGTGCCGTTGCTCTGGCGGAGATTATTGGCCATTTCCAGTGGGTTATACTGGACGGACATATAGAAATAAGCGAACATCACGATCAGCAGGAAATACAGGACCACATAGAGCCAGCCCTGGGAGAAGGCCCGGAGGACCGATTCCCCGAAGGAGCCTGCTGCAGGCGTCCAAAGAGCCTGGATGAACTGGGGGATGGACAGGATGGCGCTTGCAAAGATCACGGGCATAACGCCGCTCATGGCCACCTTGATGGGCAGGAAGGTGCTCTGGCCGCCATACATCTTGCGGCCGACGACCTTCTTGGCGTACTGCACCGGGATGCGGCGCTCGGCCTCGTTCATGAAAACGATGACCCAGATGACGCACAGGAACAATACGATGAACAGCGGCGCCAGCACCAGGAACTGCCCGGCGGTGGAGGGGCTGTCAAGGCCCAGCTTGAAGTACTGCCAAACGGAGCCGAAGGTCACGGGCAGGCGGGCCACGATGCCGGCTAAGAGGATCATGGAGA
Source organism: uncultured Clostridia bacterium (assembly GCA_947652665.1). Lineage (GTDB taxonomy): Bacteria > Bacillota > Clostridia > Oscillospirales > Acutalibacteraceae > Acutalibacter. The sequence goes on along the minus strand of CANTDZ010000134.1, from coordinate 3,088 downwards.
TGCCGTTGCCGATGCCCTTTTCGTTGATCTGCTCGCCCATCCACATGATGAGCGCCGTGCCGGCGGTAAAGGTCAGCACGCTGACGAAGCCTACAAACACGCCGCTGGCACCGCTGGGATACTTCACAATGCCATTGTTGCGCAGATAGAAATAATAGGCAATGCCTTGAATGAGACCCAGCCCAACGGTCACGAACCGGGTAATGGTGGCGATCTTCTTGCGGCCCTCCTCGCCTTCCTTAGAAAGGCGCTCCAGGGCCGGGATGGCGATTGTCAGCAGCTGCATGATAATGGAGCTGTTGATATAAGGGGAAATGCCCATGGCGAACAGCGAAGCGTAGGAGAACGCGCCGCCGGTCAGCATATTGATATAGCCCAGGGCGGTGTTTTCGCTGGCCTGGGACATCAGGCTCTGCAGGGCGTTTACATCCAAAAACGGGATCGGGATAACCGAGCCGAAACGGAAGGCAATGATGATGAACAGGGTGAACAGCATCTTCTTCCGCAGGTCCGGGATCCGCCACGCGTTTTTAACCGTGTTCAGCAAATCAGATCACCTCGGCCTTCCCGCCAGCGGCTTCGATCTTGGCTTTCGCCGCCTCAGAGAAAGCACTGGCCTTGACGGTGAGCTTCTTCGTAAGCTCGCCGTTAGCAAGGATCTTCACGCCGTCGCCGCATTTTTTGATGATGCCTGCCTCGATCAGGGCTGCCGCATCCACGGCCGCGCCGTCCTCGAACTTGTTAAGGGTCCCAACATTTACGGACACGATGTCCTTCCCAAAAATATTGTTGAAGCCACGCTTGGGAATCCGGCGCTGCAGAGGCATCTGGCCGCCTTCAAAGCCGGGACGCATACCGTGGCCCGCACGGGCCTTCTGGCCCTTGTGGCCCTTGCCGGCAGTCTTGCCGGTGCCAGAGCCGTAACCCCGGCCGATGCGCTTGCGCGCCTTGGTGGCGCCGGGCGTAGCTGTTAGCTGGTTGAGCTTCATTGTCTCGCACCTCCTTAAAGCTTACTTACTGACCGTCACCAGATGGCTGATCTTGCGGACCTTCCCCTGGGTCTGGGCGTTGTCAGGCTGCTCGGTGCAGTCCCCGACCTTTTTAAGGCCCAGAGAGAGGGCTGTGGCGATCTGATCCTTTTTGCAGCCAATAAGGCTCTTTTTCAAAGTTATCTTCACGGTGTTGCCCTCCTTTTTACAGAATTTCCTTCACGGTCTTCCCGCGGATGGCGGCCACCTCTTCTGCGGTGCGCAGCTGGGTGAGGCCGGCCATGGTAGCCCGTACCACGTTGCAGGGGTTGTTGGAGCGCAGGGCCTTGGTACGGATGTCCTTAATGCCAGCGCTTTCCACCACGGCACGCACGGGGCCGCCGGCGATAACGCCGGTACCGGGGGCGGCGGGCTTCAGGATGACCTTGCCGGCGCCAAACTCGCCCACGATTTCGTGGGGAATGGTGCTGCCCCGCAGGGCAATCTTGGTCAGGTTCTTCTTGGCGTCCTCAATGCCCTTGCGGATGGCGTCGGGCACTTCGGCGGCCTTCCCGATGCCAAAGCCCACGGTGCCTTGGCCGTCGCCTACTACGACCAGGGCGGAGAATTTCATAACGCGGCCGCCCTTTACGGTCTTCGCGACGCGGTTGATGGAAACCACGCGCTCTTGCATATCCAGTGTCGTTGCGTCGATATTACTAGCCAAAATGGTTTTCCTCCTTACTTTAGAAGTTGAGGCCGCCCTCGCGGGCGCCTTCGGCCAGCTCTTTGACGCGGCCGTGGAAGATATAGCCACCGCGGTCAAAAACCACGTTGGTAATCCCTTTTTCTGCTGCCTTCTCTGCGATCATCTTGCCGACCTTGCGGGCTGCTTCCTTGTTGCCGCCCTTGCCCTCAAAGCTCTTGTCCAGAGTGGAGGCCGCGCACAGGGTGTGCCCTGCGGTATCGTCGATGATCTGGGCATAGATGTTCGTAGAGGAACGGAACACGTTGAGCCTGGGCCGCTCGGCGGTGCCGGAGATTTTCCCGCGCACCCTCTTATGGCGGCGCAGACGTGCCTTGTTTGTATCTGCCTTATTGACCATTTCTACTCAACTCCTTCCATTAGCCTTTAGCGCCCTTGCCGGCCTTGCCTTCCTTATGGCGGACATACTCGCCCTGATAGCGGATGCCCTTGCCCTTATAAGGCTCCGGCGGCCGCTTCTCGCGGACTTCCGCCGCGAACTGGCCGACCTTCTGCTTGTCGATGCCGGAAATGATGATGGTGTTGGCATTGGGAGCCTCGATCTTAATATCCTCATTCTCGGAGACAATGACCTGATGGGAATAACCCAGGTTCATGACCAGGTCCTTGCCCTGCTTCTGCACACGATAGCCAACGCCCTGTACCTCCAGCGTCTTGGAAAAACCTTCCGTTACGCCCAGTACCATGTTGTGGACCAGTGTACGGGTCAGGCCGTGCAGGGAGCGGGACTCCTTCTCGTCATTGGGACGGGTCACGATGATCTCCTCGCCTTCCTTGGCGATCGAAATCACCGGGTTGAAGGCCTGGGTAAGCGTGCCCTTGGGGCCCTTCACCGTGACAACGCTGCCGTTGACCGTTACGTCAACCCCAGCGGGAATATTTATGGGTTTTCTTCCAATTCTCGACATACTCGTGCACCCCCTTCTTTTACCAAATGAACGCCAGCACTTCGCCGCCGACGTTGGCCTTGCGGGCCGCCCGGTCGGTCATAACGCCCTGGCTGGTGGAAACGATCGCCACGCCCAGGCCCTTCATGACCTTGGGCAGGTCCTCTACGCCGCTGTAGATGCGCAGGCCGGGCTTCGATACGCGCTTGAGGCCCTTGATGACCGGCGTGCGCCCCGCCGCATACTTCAGGGTGATGGTGATAATCCCCTGCTTGCCGTCCTCTGCTACGGTGAAGTTCTTGATATAGCCCTCGTCCAGCAAAATCTGGCAGATGGCCTTCTTCATGTTGGAGGCAGGCACCTCGACGGTGTCGTGCTTCGCAGACTGGGCATTGCGGATACGGGTCAGCAAATCGGCGATTGTATCTGTAACTTGCATAGCTTTACCTCCTAATGTTTACCAGCTT
>CANTDZ010000133.1 GCA_947652665.1 uncultured Clostridia bacterium | reverse complement strand
TCGTCAATCCCTTCGTAATGACCACAGAGAAAAATCAAATCCTCCTCCCCTGCACGCGGACAGGAGAGATGTACTACCCAGACTCCATAATTACTCTTCACAAACGAATTCTAAAATCCGCCGGATTAGATTACATAAATTTTCACGGCTTGAGACACACTTTCGCGACCGCCGCATTACAAAATGGTATAGACGTGAAAACGGTTTCCTCCATGTTGGGCCACTACGATGCGGGCTTCACCCTCCGTACCTACACCCACGCCACCCGCCAAAAGCAGGAGCAGGCCGCAGAAAAAATGGGAAATTTTATGAACCAGGTCATGTAAAAAACGGCTGGCATCCTTTCGGGACGCAACCAGCCGTTTTAATTTTTTCCTATAGTGGGTCAGCGTGTGGGTCAAATCAGCGGAAAGACAAATTTCGAGTCAGAGCGGGATGAAAAAACATCCGCCCAATATGCAAACCAAATTTCCAAGCCACAACACCCCACCCTCCAAATGTCAAAAATAAAAACGGCCAGAAACCGCAGTTTCAAGCCGTTTTTGGTGGGGGAGAGTGGATTCGAACCACTGAAGTCGTCGACAACAGATTTACAGTCTGCCCCCTTTGGCCACTCGGGAACTCCCCCATAATGTATGAAATTGTTATATGGATTTATTGTTGCTTATTGCCATAAAAAGCACTGGTAATCGCAACGAATAATGCCAATAAAATCCATGGCAACGCAGCTGTTGCAAATTCAACAATCACTTTATTACCTCTCAGTGAATCATCGGTGCTGGGCGACCCAGTCAATCGAGCCGCCACCTACACTTTGGAGCTGGTGAACGGACTCGAACCCCTGACCTGCTGATTACAAACAGTGCGGAGGGCGCTTAATCGGCTGCATGGAGCCACTTTTAGACGTTTTTACTCCAACACAGCGCGATATCCGACCCCATCCACCCCATTGTTTCCACACAGTTTTTCCGCGTGTGGGTCAGATTGTGGGTCAAACAAAAAGGCGGCGCGAGGGAACCCCGCGCCAAGCCCAACTAAGCTGCTCAAAATTTGCGCCGCATAACAAAGAGAGCCGTCTCTCCATCCGCCTGCTCATGCCCCGCTACTATTATACCTCCGCAACCCCCTACGCCACACCAGGGCTGCAATCCCCGCCAAAACCATCGCTATCACCGGAGCCAGCATACACACCCAAGGCGGCGCATCCGGCTTGCCAAGAAGGTAAACAGCCGGGTAGAAATTCAAGTAAGCCACAGGCACCAGACCCGTCACCAGCACCCGGAATGCCGGGCCAAAAATCGTCACGGGGTACTTCTGGGTCAGCAAATAGATTTGAATAAATACCTGGCTGAGAGCGCTCGCCTTTGTGGTCCAGAAGGTCACACAGGAGATGAGGAACTTGATGCACACGGCGATAGCCCCGCCTGACAGCACGAAAATCACGAACCAGAAAATCTGCCACAGGCCCCAGTGCGTACCCGTCATAGACAGACCCGTGGGGATGAGCACCACGCCCAATAACGTGTCGCACAGGCCGGTGTATTTGATATCCCCGCCCACCAGCTGCAAAAAGGGGCTGACCGGGCGCAGCAGGTACACATCAAAGCTGCCGCTGACGATTTCATCCTCTATTTTTGAAAGCCTGTAGAAAAACACCGAGAAAATGCTCCAGCTAATCATAAACAGGCCGTAGAGCACCAGCAGGTCGCCCACCTGCCAGCTGCCCAGAGCGTGGAACCGCCACGAAATCACCGACAGCTGCACGATATTTGCGCCATTCAAAAGGCTGACGCTTACCAGGCTCATCCAGAAGTCCGCCCGGTATTGCAGGATGCCCCGCATGGTCATTTTCAGCAGCGAACCGTACATTTTCAGGCCCGCTTTCACTTCCCGCATATGCTCAACCTCCCTGCACCGCCAGACGCCTGTGCACGCCCAGCCACATGATTTTCCCCAGCAAAAGCAGGATGCCTGCCCATGCCGCTTGCAACACTAACGAACATAAAATCTCATAATTCCCCACTGCGCCGATGTAGATGCTCAGTGGCGTCTCAAAGATGCACCGGAACGGCAGCACGTTTATCAGCGCCTGCATCCATTCCGGGTACAGCCAGTTGGGAATGAGTTTGCCGGACAAAATCGTGAGGATGCCGCTGTAGGCCATGGTGATTTGGCGAATCTCCGTGGTGACAAAGCACACCATGCCCAGCAGGAAGTTCAGGGAAAACAAAATCAAAAAGCTAAGCACGCCGCTAAAAAGAAACGCCGCCCCGTGAAACAGACTGGGCGGCAATTCCATGCCCAAAAAGAGCACGCTGAGAAGCCACGCGGGCATCACCAGCCATAGGGCCCCAAAAGCCGCCGCTCCCCCGTTGCGTGCCAAAAGCTGCTGCTGTAAGTCTACCGGACGCAAAAGGTCCGTGTCAATGCGCCCGGTGCGCACTTGCTGGGAGATGTAATTCTGCGGTGCCGTGGACAGCGCCGACGGATAAAAGATAATGTCCAGCGCCACAGCCAGCATGGCGTAGGTAATCATGGAGGGCAGAGGCCGGCCCACGATGGCCGGGTCCTGTGCATAAAGCGCCGTCCACAGACTGCGCACGCCGTACATGGCGATCATGCTGTAGAGGACTTTGAGCAGAAAATCCGTGCGGTACAGCCCTGCCGACCGCCGTTCGGTATGCAGGCATTTTGCAAAAATTTTCACGCTGTTTTGCCTCCTTCCCGGTAAATCTCCCGCACAATGTCCTCAATATCCGCATCCTCGCCGCCATAACGCTCCCGCAGACCCAGCATACTGCCGTCATACAGGATTTGCCCGGCGTTTATCACAATGACCCGCTTTACCATCTTCTCCATGTCGACCACGTCGTGGGTGGTGAGCAGCACGGTCACGCCGCGTTCGCGGTTTATCTCGGTGATGAATTCCCGCAGACGCTCCTTGGCGATCACATCCACACCGATGGTGGGCTCATCCAGAAAGAGCGTTTTCGGGTCGTGCATCAGGGCGGCGGCTAAGTCTGCGCGCACCCGCTGGCCCAGGCTCAGCTGCCGCACGGGCTGCTCCAGAAATGGGCCTAGATCCAGCAAATCTGTGAACATTTCCAGGTTTTTTCGGAAGCGTGCATCGTCTACCCGGTACATTTCTTTCAGGATGTTCAGGCTGTCTATCACAGGCACATCCCACCACAGCGAGGTCTTTTGCCCAAATACCACGCCTATGCCCCGCAGATGCTCCCTGCGATCCTTGTGGGGTGTCAGGCCGTTGACGCTTACTTCTCCGGCGGTGGGCACCAAAATGCCCGAAAGCATCTTGATGGTGGTGGATTTCCCCGCGCCGTTTTGGCCTATGTAGCCGACCATCTCCCCGTCGTTTATGGTGAAATCAATGCCGTCTACCGCCCGGCGCTCCTCGTACCGGGGCCGCACCAGCGACTTGAGCGTGGCAAAACGCCCCTCCTGGGGCTTTGCAATTTTATACGTTTTTCGCAGATTTTTTACCGTTATCATCGTGTTCCTCTCACCATTTCACATGATTTTTTGTTACAACCTTCTCGCTTCCCGCCTTGACGCGGCCCAACTCGTAGCAGTCAAAGTGTTGGCTGACGTGGCTGGCGATTTCAGCGGCGCTGTCCGGGGCTACGATCAGGCACAGGCCCACGCCGCAGTTGTCGTGGAACAGCATCTCGGATTCATCATATCCTGTCACCTTTTTCAAAAAGCGGAAGAACGGCAGGAGGCGCAGCTTGCGCAAATCCAGTTCGGCGGTCAGGCCCTCCGGCATGAGCGTGCATAAATGCCCGTTTGTGAATCCCCGCACGGTGAAATTCGCAATACCGTGGAGCTCCTCCCTGCCTAACAGCGACTTCAGGGCCTTGTAATAGACTGGATAGGGTTTCATGATGTGCTGGATAAATGTCTCGTTCTCTATTTTTTCCGTTTCCAACCACGGCATTTTGTCCAGCAAAACCCGCATCTGCGTATAGTGGGCAACATGCAGCCCGTTGGAAGCTATAGCCAGCACAATATCGCCTTTACAGATGGCAGTGCCGTCCAAAATTTTACTTTTCTCCACCACCCCTGCGATGCTTCCGGACAGGACGTAATCTCTTGCCTGCATCGTTTGGGGCTGAATGTTTGTGGAGCCGCCTACGAAAGCGCATCCGTTTTCTTCGCAGCCTTCTGCGATTCCTTTGAGCAGAGAGGAAAACAGTTCCCTATCCATTCCCCCGCCCACAATGCTGTTCAAAAACACCAGAGGATGGGCCCCGGCCGTACAGGCGTTGGCTACGAGGTCGTTGACGATATCCCGCCCGACTACTTCGAGATAGCCGTATTTTGCAGCCAATTTGCATTTGGAACCGATGGTGTCCGTGTTCATCATGAGCACCGGCTCTTGCATGTCCGGGAAATGAATGTCCAAAAGCGGCGGGGCGTACCCGGGGACATTCACCACCCGTGGAGCGTCTGCCGTGCAAAATGCTGCCGCCTCCCCTTTGAAAGCTTGCAGCGACGGCAGGTTGATTCCCGCTTTTTCATAGGAAAACCAGGATTCCCCGCCAGACAGCAGCGTGTCCACCGACACCTGCAAAAGCCGGGCCAGCTCTACTAAGATTTCCACATTGGGTATGGTGCCGTTCTCCCATTTTGAGACAGCCTGGTAGCTGACCCCCAGACGTTCGGCTACCTCCGACTGGGTCATGCCCCGCTCCTTGCGCTTCATGGTGATAAAAGCCGCAATGCGTTTATTGTCCAGCATATTCTTTCCTCCTTCCGATGGTTCTATTGTAACCCGCCGGCTCTTTCTTTACAATAACCGAATAGGCGAGGGAATTTTGTGGGACTCAACTGGGGGTTGAGTTCAAAATTTGCGCTGCAAAACAAAGAGAAAGGCTGGAGAAATTCCAGCCCTTTTTGTTCTATGATTCAGCCAGCCACTTTTTCAACTCCACAAGGGTGATTTTTCCCTCCGCGCACTCGTCCCTTTTGGCTTGGGCAGACGCGCTCCACGCATAGAAATCTTCAGCGGTTATCCTCCCCGCCCGAATCCAAGCAAAGCGTTTTTTGTATTCGCGACGGTACTCCTTGAAAACCTCATCTGAGCTTTTCTTTTGCCGATAGCGCTTGAATGCGCCGATTTCCTTGCAGGTGCGACCTTGTTCATCCAAGGTAACGGTGCAGAATTCTGCCGTATTGCGCCGAGGAATAGCAAAATATTTCCCGCAGTTGGCACAGCGGCGCATACGCTGTTCACGCTTGATGCACTCACGCATCGAAAATTCTATGAGGTCGTAAATGGAGGTTGGGTGCAAAACTTCGGTTAGCTGACCTTTACTGATTGGCTCGTAGGTAGTCGAGATGGGCTGGAACTTGTAAGCATAGAGTCCTTCTTTGTTTAGATACAGTGGCAGCTTGTCCG
>CANTDZ010000132.1 GCA_947652665.1 uncultured Clostridia bacterium | reverse complement strand
TCGGCATGACGCAGATCTTCGACGAAAAGGGCAAGGTCATCCCCGTAACCGTGGTAGAGGCCGGCCCCTGCGTGGTAACGCAGAAAAAGACCGTGGAGAACGATGGCTACGAAGCCGTGCAGGTGGGCTTCGGCGACCAGAAGCCCCAGCGGGTCACGAAGCCCCTTATGGGCCACTTCAAGAAGGGCGACGTCGCCCCCAAGAAGACCCTGCGGGAGCTCCGCCTGGAAGACACCAGCGCCCTGAACGTAGGCGACCTGATTAAGGCCGACGTGTTCGAGGCCGGTGAACGTGTAGACGTAACCGGCACCAGCAAGGGCAAGGGCTATGCAGGCGTTATCAAGCGCTGGAACTTCCACCGCTTGAAGGAATCCCATGGTTCCGGCCCCGTGGTACGCCACGGCGGTTCCAGCGGTGCGTGCTCCAGCCCCTCCCGTGTGTGGAAGGGCCTGAAGATGGCCGGCCATCTGGGCGCGGAGACCGTTACCGTGCAGAATCTCACTGTAGCAAAAGTTGACGCGGAAAACAACCTCATCGCCATCAAGGGCGCCATCCCCGGCCCCAACGGCGGCATCGTGGTGGTCCGCAACAGCGTGAAAGCGTAAGGGAAGGAGGAAACAAGAATGCCTACGATCGCAATACTCAATATGCAGGGGCAGGAAGTCGGCCAGCAGGAACTGTCTGAGGCCGTGTTCGGCATTGAGCCTAACGTATCTGTGATGAACGACATGGTAAAATGCTATCTTGCCAACCAGCGGCAGGGCACTCAGTCCGCCCTGACCCGTTCCGAGGTTTCCGGCGGCGGCCGCAAGCCGTGGCGCCAGAAGGGCACCGGCCACGCCCGCCAGGGCAGCACCCGCGCCCCCCAGTGGACCCACGGCGGCATCGTGTTCGCGCCCAAGCCCCGGAGCTACCGCTATACTTTGAATAAGAAGGTCAAGCGCCTGGCCATGCAGTCCGCCCTGTCCTCTAAGGTGCAGGACGGCGAGATGGTGGTGCTGGACCAGATCAGCACCAGCGAGTTCAAGACCAAGACCATCGCCGCCATGCTCAAGGCTGTCGGCAGCGAGAAGAAGGCGCTGATCGTCCTCGACACCGTCGATGAGAAGGTCATCGCTTCCGCCCGGAACATCCCCGGCGTGAAGACCGCCCAGGTAAACACCTTGAATGTCTATGACATCCTGGGGGCAGACAAGTTCATCGTGGTCAAGGACGCGGTGCAGAAGATCGAGGAGGTGTATGCGTAATGGCCGCACAGGACATCATTATCCGCCCCATCATCACCGAAAAGACGATGGATGGCACCACCCAGAAGAAGTACACCTTCGAGGTCGATAAGAAATCCACCAAGATCGACGTCAAGCGCGCGGTGGAAGAGCTGTTCGGCGTGAAGGTGCAGAAGGTCAACACCCTGCACGTGCGCGGGCAGATGCGCCGCCAGGGCCGCTATGAGGGCTACACCCGCAGCTGGAAGAAAGCCGTCGTCACCCTGACCGAGGACAGCAAGACCATCGAGTTCTTCGAGAGCATGGTCTAAGCCTTTAATTTTGATATACAGGCACGAATGGGGTTTTGCCTACCCCGCAAAGCCAATACTGTAGGAGTGTGAAAAACCACATGGCAATTAAGAATTACAAGCCGACCACGGCGGCCCGGCGCAATATGTCCGTTACGGACTACACGGGCCTTTCCAAGAACGGGCCGGAGAAAAGCCTGCTGGCCCCTCTGGACAAGAAGGCCGGCCGCAACAGCTACGGCCGCATCACCGTCCGCCACCGGGGCGGCGGCAACCGCAAGAAGTACCGCATTATCGATTTTAAGCGCCAGAAGCACGACGTGCCCGCTACCGTACTGGGCATTGAGTATGACCCCAACCGCTCGGCCTTCATCGCCCTTTTGGAGTATGAGGACGGCGAGAAGCGGTATATCCTGGCCCCCCATGGCCTGAAGGCCGGGGATAAGGTGGTCTCCGGGGCCGATGCCGACATCAAGCCCGGCAACGCCCTGCCCCTGAAGAACATCCCCGTGGGTACCTTTATCCACAACGTAGAGCTTTATCCCGGCAAGGGCGCCCAGCTGGCACGTGCCGCTGGCATCATGGCCCAGCTGATGGCAAAAGAGAACGGCATGGCCCTTCTCCGCCTGCCCTCCGGCGAGCTGCGCAACGTGCCCGAGAGCTGCATGGCTTCCATCGGCCAGGTTTCCAACATCGACCATGAGAACGTCAAGCTCGGCAAGGCCGGCCGCAAGCGCCACATGGGCTGGCGTCCCACGGTCCGCGGTTCTGTTATGAACCCCAACGACCACCCGCACGGCGGCGGCGAGGGCAAGAGCCCTGTGGGCCGTCCCGGGCCTGTTACCCCCTGGGGCAAGCCTGCTCTGGGTTACAAGACCCGCAAGCACCACAACCGCAGCGATAAGTTCATCGTGCGGCGCAGAAACGGCAAGTAAGCACGGGAAAGGAGCAACAGTAATATGAGCAGAAGTCTGAAAAAAGGACCTTTTGTACAGCCCGTGCTGCTGAAAAGAGTACAGGCCATGAACGAGGCCGGCGAAAAGAAGATCGTCAAGACCTGGAGCCGCGCCTCTATGATCTTCCCTGATTTCGTAGGCCATACCATCGCGGTGCACGACGGCCGCAAGCACGTGCCTGTGTATATCACCGAGGACATGGTGGGGCACAAGCTGGGAGAGTTTGCCCCCACCCGCACCTTCAAAGGGCACGCCGGCTCGAAGACGACCAAGTAAGAAAGGAGAAGGGATAAAATGGAAGCGAAAGCAACACTCAACTACACCCGTATCTCTCCCCGCAAGGTCTCTATCGTGCTGGATCTCATTCGGAACAAGCCGGTGGACCTTGCCGCCGCTATTTTGAAGCACACCCCCAAGGCAGCCTGTGAGGACCTGGGTAAGCTCTTGAAGTCCGCTGTAGCCAATGCGGAGAACAACTTCAACATGGACAAGAGCAGCCTGTATGTGTCCCAGTGCTATGTGACGCCCGGCCCCATCCTCAAGCGGATTCGGCCCAGCGCCCACGGCCGGGCTTTCCGGGTACTGAAGAGGACCTCTCACATCACCATCGTGGTGAAGGAAAAAGAGTAAGCGGTAAGGAGGCAAATGTATGGGACAAAAAGTAAATCCCCACGGCTTACGTGTGGGTGTTATTAAAGACTGGGACTCCCGCTGGTTTGCAAAGGACAATGAGTTCGGCGACACCCTGGTGCAGGACTACAACCTTCGCAAGACCCTGAAAAAGCAGCTGTATTCGGCGGGCATCCCCAAAATCGAGATCGAGCGCGACGCGTCCAAGGTGCGCATCCACATCCATTGCGCAAAGCCGGGCATGGTCATCGGCAAGGGCGGCGCGGAGATCGAGAAGCTGCGCCAGCAGTGTGAGAAGATGCTGGGCAAGCCCGTCGTGATCAATATCGTGGAAGTGCGCCAGCCGGATCTGGACGCACAGCTGGTAGCCGAGAACATCGCTTCCCAGCTGGAGCGCCGCATCTCCTTCCGCCGGGCCATGAAGGGCTGCATCGGCCGCAGCATGCGCCTGGGCGCCAAGGGCATTAAGACCAAGGTTTCCGGCCGCCTCAACGGCGCGGACATCGCCCGCAGCGAAGAGTACCACGACGGCACCATCCCCCTGCAGACCCTGCGCGCCGACATCGACTACGGCTTTGCAGAGGCTGCCACCACCTATGGCCGCGTAGGCGTAAAGGTGTGGCTGTATAAGGGCGAGGTATTAAACGACAACCGCGGCGACCGCCCCGAGCGTCCCCGCCGTGACGACCGCCGCCATGACCGCCGGGACGACCGCCGCCGGCCGGATAAAAGGGAAGGAGGGCGCAGATAAATGCTACTGCCTAAGCGCGTAAAATACCGCCGCGTGCAGCGCGGCCGCATGAAGGGCAAGGCCCTTCGGGGCAACACCGTCACCTATGGTGATTTTGGCCTGCAGGCTTTGGAGCCCGCTTGGATCACTTCCAACCAGATTGAGGCCGCCCGTGTTGCCATGACCCGTTACTGCAAACGTTTCGGTAAGGTCTGGATCAAGATCTTCCCCGACAAGCCCGTGACCCAGAAGCCTGCCGAAACCCGCATGGGCTCCGGTAAAGGCTCGCCGGAATACTGGGTAGCCGTGGTAAAGCCCGGCCGCGTTATGTTTGAGCTGGGCGGCGTACCCGAAGCCACCGCCAGGGAGGCCCTCCGCCTTGCGGCCAACAAGCTGCCGGTCAAGTGCAAATTCGTAGCTAAAGAAACGGAGGCGTAAGAGATGAAAGCTTCAGAAATCAGAGAATTGACAGCGGACGAGCTGAACAGCAAGCTTCAGGACCTGAAGGCCGAGCTTTTCAACCTGCGCTTCCAGCTCGCTATCAATCAGCTCGACAACCCCATGCGTATCTCCGCTGTCAAGCGGGACATTGCCCGGGTGAAAACCGTCATCCGCGAGAACGAGCTCAGCGCCGGGAACGCATAAGGGAAGGGAGGATATCTAAGTGAGCGAAGCTAGAAATATGAGAAAAACCGCTGTCGGCCGCGTCGTCAGCAACAAGATGGACAAGACCGTGGTCGTCGCCATCCAGGACAGCGTGAAGCACCCCATCTACAACAAGGTCATCAAGCGCACGGTAAAGCGCAAGGCCCACGATGAGGAAAACCAGTGCACAGTGGGAGACCGCGTGCGCATTATGGAGACCCGCCCCCTTTCCAAGGATAAGCGCTGGCGGCTGGTCGAGATCATCGAGAAGGCTAAATAATTTGGCTTTTGTAACGAAAAGGAGGAACGTACTGTGATCCAACAACAGTCTTACCTCAAGGTGGCCGACAATACCGGCGCGAAGGAGCTTATGTGCATTCGCGTATTGGGCGGCACCGGCCGGAGGTATGCCAATATCGGCGACGTGGTGGTGGCTTCTGTGAAGAAAGCGGCCCCCGGCGGCGTAGTGAAAAAAGGCGACGTGGTAAAGGCGGTTATCGTAAGATCCGCTTCCGGCGTCCGCCGCGAGGACGGCACGTATATCCGCTTTGACGAGAACGCCGCCGTCATCATCCGTGACGACAAGAACCCCCGGGGCACCCGCATCTTTGGGCCGGTGGCCCGCGAGCTGCGCGACAGGGAATATCTGAAGATCCTGTCCCTGGCCCCGGAAGTGCTTTGATGGAGGTGCGCTGACAATGAATAAAGTTCATGTGAAAACCGGTGACACCGTTATGATCCTCAGCGGCAAAGACCGCGGCAAGAAGGGCAAGGTCATGCAGGTAAGCCCCAAGGAGGGCAAGGTGATCGTAGAGAACGCCAACTTCGTGCAGAAGCACGTGAAGCCCCGCAGGATGGGCGAACCCGGCGGCATCATCAAGGCCGAGAGCGCTATTTACGCCTGCAAGGTGCAGGTGGTGTGCCCCCGCTGCGGCAAGCCCACCCGTGTAGGCCATAAGGTCCTGCAGGACGGCACCAAAGAGCGCATTTGCCGGAAATGCGGCGAGTCGCTGTAAGGGA
>CANTDZ010000131.1 GCA_947652665.1 uncultured Clostridia bacterium | reverse complement strand
TTCATTTGCCTTAACCAATTTAGACTTTGCCATAATTTCATTCCTTTCTTTTTTGACTTCTATTATTATCTATGAAAAAGGGGATTCTGTCAATGGTAGAACCGACAGTTTTGCAAGTTTAGCGCTGGGAAGTTGCAAAATCGTTTTTCAAAAAAGCGAGCAAGTCATCCCAGTCCGCGATGCTGAGATAGGGGAAAGAAGGCGTTTCTTGGCAAGCCTTACTCGATTTTGCGCCCTGGTAATGGACAGGAAACATCCCTACAGAATGAGAGCCGCAGATGTCTTTTTCTATGTTATCCCCGCAAAACCATACCGCAGAAGCGGGCAGCCCGGCCTTTTTCAGTGCGATTTGAAACAACATGGGGTCGGGCTTGCGTATGCCGTATTCACTGGATGCCAGGATGAATTCAAATGTGTGGTCTGGGAACAGCCGCTGCAGCTGCTTTTGCAGGGCGCGCCCGGACCAGCCGATGTTGCTTATGACACCTGTGCGTATATCGTGGCCGCGCACATACTCCAGCAGGCCATGCAGATGCGGGGTGGGGGAAGTCGAAACGGTATTGTCCCAGAGCGCTTTTTCAATTTCTGTCAGCGGCTGAGAAACCCCTACTCCCAGGAAATTCAAGATTGTCCGGAGCATCTGCCACTCATGCACTTCCACACCGGAACGGCTGGAGTTCGACCGGCGGCTGATGAAGTAGCGCTCCCATAGCTGGGCCGCAACGCGCTCGGCCTGCTCTGGGGTTGCCCCGTATGGATTCTTGTCCACATATTGGAACACGGCTTGCCATCCCCGAAGGAAATCGGGCTGGGATTCCTGGATTAAAGTATCGCCGTAATCAAATAGAATCATGATGGGTTTTGTTATCAAAAGAACCTCATCTCCCTCAACCCAAAAATCAACAGGAACATGGTAAGTACAGACAGCAGGGAACTAAACACGACTAATTGCCCGGCCAGCTTATCGTCGCCGCCCATTTGCTGGGCCATGGTGAAAGACGATACCGCGATAGGCGAACCGAATACCGTCAGCAAAACAGCCAGGGGCGCGCCCCTAAATCCCAGCAGGATGGCCAGCCCCAGGAATAGGATAGGGTAGATGACCAGTTTCATGGTCAAGGTGAGGCTCAAGGGCCGGGCACGCTGGCCAATATCGCCAAAACTGAAGGACGCGCCCAGCATGACAAAGGCCAGGGGCGTGGCAATAGAGGCCAGGTCGGAGACGGTTTTGTAGACTACCTTAGGCAGGGTGATACGGAAGACCACAAATAAGATGCCGATGGCGGAGGCAATGATCAGCGGGTTTGTAAGGATGCCTACCAATATTTTTACGATGCTGGGCTTTTTCCCGTTGAAGGATTCCAGCGACACAACCGCCAAAACATTATACATGGGGATGATTACAGCAATAAGGATAGAGGCTAGTCCTGCGGCGGTGTCGCCGAAAAGGGCGGTACTGATGGGGATGCCAAACAGCACAAAATTGCTGCGGAACATCCCTTGCAGCATAACGCCGCGCCGGGGGTTATCGTGCTCCAGTAAAATGACCAGGCAAAGGGAGATGATAAATTGTAGCGCCACCCCGGCTACGGTGAACAGCAAGAGCTTGGAGTCGAAGCTGGAGGCAAGGTCGGTGTTATATATGTTCAAAAAGACCAGCAGAGGGAGGAATATCTTAAAAATGACCGCGTTTGTCTGCCGCACCGAGGTATCGTTCATCATGTGCGTCAGCTTGACCACGTACCCCACAACCAGCAGCAGGAATATAGGCAGCACGATTTCCAGCGCAATGCGCAGGCTTTCCATAGAAAACAACTCCTTGATTTCAGTGTCAACCTAAGTATACCACGAATTGGCCCAGCAGGCAAATTTTTATTAGAACCTGGTACACCCCTTTACGCGGCTCCGTTTTTTTGGTATAATTGCCGTGTAATCTTGGATATAGGGAGGATTTATTATGCAAATGACGTTTCGCTGGTACGGCGAAGGAAATGACAGCATCACCCAGGAGCAGATCAAGCAGATTCCCGGCGTGACCGGCCTGGTGTGGGCGCTGCACGACAAGGCTCCCGGCGAGGTGTGGGAGGTCGAGGAGATTGAGGTGGCCCGGCAGCAGATTGAGGGCCACGGCTTTAACATGGATGTGGTGGAGAGCGTGAATGTCCACGACGACATCAAGATCGGCCTGCCCAGCCGGGACAAGTATATTGAGAATTACAAGCAAACCTTGCGGAACTTAGCGAAATTTGGCGTGAAGGTTGTCACCTACAACTTCATGCCCATCTTCGACTGGACCCGCACCGACCTTTTCCATCCTATGGGCGACGGTTCTACAGCGCTGTTCTATGAGAAGGCAAAAATTCAGGAGGACTATAAGGAGATGGCCGCCTACATCCTAGAGAATCTTCACGGCCTGACCTTCCCCGGCTGGGAGCCTGAGCGTATGGCTAAGCTGGACGAGCTTTTTGAAGCTTACCGCCCCGTCACAAAGGAAAAGCTGTGGGACAACCTGCGCTATTTCTTAGAGGCGCTTATGCCCACTTGCCACGAGACGGGCATCAAAATGGCTATCCATCAAGATGACCCGCCCTGGGACATCTTTGGCCTGCCCAGACTTTTGGTAGACAAGGAATCTATTGGGCATTTTCTCTCTATGGTCGACGACCCTTATAATTGCCTGTGCCTGTGCTCGGGCTCGCTGGGGGCGAACCCCAACAACAATGTAGCGGACATTATCCGCACTTACTGCGACCGTATCGCCTTTGCCCACGTGCGTAACGTGAAGCACTTTGAAAACGGTGATTTTATAGAAGCCTCCCACCGGGACTGCGATGGGGATACAGGCATCCTGGAGATCATGCGCGCCTACCACGACTGCGGCTACGACGGCTATATGCGCCCCGACCACGGCCGGCACATCTGGGGCGAGAAGTGCCGCCCCGGCTATGGCCTCTTTGACCGCGCCCTGGGCATCATGTACCTGTGGGGCTGCTGGGATATGCTGGAGCGGGAAGCCGGGAAAATCTGAGGGGTAAAGAATGTATCCAAAAGAAATCGAGAAGTTTTTGTTAAAAGTCCAGAAACCGGGCCGCTATGTGGGCGGCGAAGTGAATTCCGTCGTCAAAGATAAGTCGGAGGTAGAGGTGCGCTTTGCCTTCTGTTTCCCCGACCTGTATGAGATCGGGATGTCCCATTTGGGCATCAAGATCCTCTATGGGGCATTCAACCAGGTGCCGTATTTTTGGTGCGAGCGGGTATTTGCGCCCTGGGTGGATATGGAGCAGCGGATGGTTGAGAACAATATCCCGCTGTATGCCCTGGAGAGCGGCGACCCGGTAAGCGACTTCGATTTTATAGGCTTCACCCTGCAGTATGAGCTCAGCTACACCAACGTGCTGCGGATGCTGGAGCTTTCCGGCATCCCCTTGCGCAGTGCCGAACGCACAGAACTGCACAATATCGTAGTGGGGGGCGGCCCCTGTGCCTGCAATCCGGAGCCTTTGGCGGATTTCTTCGACATCTTCTTCTTAGGCGATGGCGAGGAAGTGGACATGGAAGTCATGGAGCTATACCGCCAGTGTAAGAAAGAGGGGAAAGGGAAGCCGGAATTTTTGCGGCTGGCTGCGCAGATTGAGGGCGTTTATGTGCCGGCTTTGTATGATGTGGAGTATAACGAAGACGGTACGGTCAAGAGCTACACGCCAAAAGACGGTGCGCCTGCAACAGTAAAAAAGCGCGTCGTGCTGGATATGGACAGCGCTTATTATCCCGATTCCTTCCCGGTGCCCATGATTGAAGTGGTGCACAGCCGTATAGCGGAGGAAGTTCTGCGCGGGTGCATACGGGGATGTCGGTTCTGCCAGGCAGGGTTTTTGTACCGGCCTTTCCGGGAAAAGAGTATAGATGTTATAGATGCTCAATGCCGTGCCTTGTGTGCTTCAACGGGATATGATGAGATATCGCTTTCTTCCCTGAGCACCAGCGACTACAGCCAGCTTAACGAGCTGATCGACCGCCTGCACCAGTGGACGGAAAAAGACAAGGTGAGCCTTTCACTGCCCTCGCTGCGCGTGGACGGCTTCTCGCCCGAATTGATGGAGCGCATCAACTCGGTGCGCAAAAGCGGGCTTACCTTCGCGCCGGAAGCGGGCTCGCAGCGGATGCGCAACGTAATTAACAAAAATGTCACGGAGGAAGAGCTGCTGCGCACTGTTGACGTGGCTTTTACAGAGGGCTGGACGCGCATAAAGCTCTACTTTATGATTGGCCTTCCCACGGAGACCATGGAGGATGTGCTGGCCATTTTGGAGCTGGGTAAAAAAGTGGTGGACACCTTCTACCAAAACAAGCAGAAGCCCCGGGGCAAAGCGGTAGAAGTCGCCTTGAGCGCCGCCGCGTTCGTTCCCAAACCCTTCACGCCCTTCCAGTGGTTTGGGCAGGACACCATGGAGACCCTGCAAAAGAAGCAGCGCGAGCTTACCGGTAACGTGCGTTCCAAGCGGGTGAGCGTCAGCTACCATGGGGCCAAAACCAGCTTCCTGGAGGCCGTTTTTGCCCGCGGCGACCGCAGGCTCTGCGCCGTAATGGAAAAAGCTATGGAACTAGGTCTTCACTTTGACGGCTGGGACGACCAGTTCGACTTCGGCAAATGGATGGAGGCTTTTGACGCCTGCGGCCTCGACCCGGCCTTTTACGCCAACCGCACCCGCAGCTTGGATGAAGTTTTCCCGTGGGATCATTTAGACTACGGTGTAACCAAGGATTTCTTGAAAACGGAGTGTGAGCGGGCCTATCAAGAGGTGACCACCCCGAACTGCCGGGAAAAGTGCTCGAATTGCGGGGCTTTGTGCTATAAGGGAGGGCTGTGCGTTGAAAAACGTTAGGATCTGGTTTGAGAAAACAGGAGCGGCCAAGTATATCTCCCATCTGGACTTGACCCACTGCATGGCCCGAGCCCTGAAGCTTTCCGGCCTGCCGGTGTGGTATACCCAGGGGTTTAATCCTCGGATTTATATGACGTTCGCCATGCCCCTGTCCCTGGGAGCCAGCGGCGAACGGGAATGCATGGACATCCGCCTGACGGAGGACGATGCGCCTTTAGGGGAGGTGGCTGGGAAGATTAACGCCTGCCTGCCGAAAGATATCTCGGTGTGGGGCGTCACTGAACCCAAAAACAAGCTGGATGCTATTGCTTTTGCCGACTATACAATGCGGCTGGAAACTACGGATAGCGCCCAGCTTCAGGCAGAGATAGAAGGGCTCTTTGCACAGGGGCCTGTCACGGTAATGAAGCACGGCAAAAAAGGTGACAAGGAATTGGACATTACACCGTATTTTTCCAGCCTCACTATGGATAGTACGGCATCGGGCAGCCTTGTCTTGACGGTTCGATTGCCATGCAGTGTCTCTGGGAGTGTGAACCCGAACCTGCTTTTAGAAGCCTTAAAACGCTATAAAGGCCGGGAACCTTACACGGAAATCACCCGGAAAAGGCTGCTGATGGAAGATTTTTCCGAAATGAGTAATCTGCCAAAAGCTTTTCGGGAATGGCTGGAAAGAGAATATGAATATGTAACTTTGGAGATTGTAGA
>CANTDZ010000130.1 GCA_947652665.1 uncultured Clostridia bacterium | reverse complement strand
GACTACAATCAAGTGCGCATTCATATTTGAAGAGAGACCGCTGTTTGTACGGGTATCGGCATCTTCACTGCTCCACACTGCGCCGCCGTCAATCACTATATTTTTAAGTGTAAACTCCCCGTAGGCGAAACAAAGCACCTGGCTTTTTTTCGTACTGCTACGGCAATCTTGTATTTTGTGTCCATTGCCGTCTATAAGGAAAGATACATTGCTTTTGCCAAATGCAGGGGCATAAGTCCAACTGTCATCTGTCAGATTAATGTCCCGGTTTAGCCTGATTTCCGCATTCGTAGTAGCGGCGGTTACGGCAAACACGGCGTCCATTAAGCTACTTTGCGTCCATTCGCCGCTGTTATCTATTTGGTAAGACACTTCCGCTGCTTCTTCTGCTTCTGCTATTATCACAGGCAGCCCAACCAGGCATAATACCAGCGCCAGCCCAAAAGCTAAAATTTTTTTCATAAAAAGAAAACTCCTCCCTCGACCGGCCGGGGCCATCCCCCCTGCGGGGGAATGGGAAAGGGGGTACCCCCTTTCATCCAGACTCCTATCAGCCGAAATATTAATATATCTTGTATTCTACCAACCCTTGCACCACAAAACAAGCCATCTGGCAGGAACGTCATTTTTCTGGCAGGAACGTCGGGCAAAGCGGTGGAAAAACGCCGCAAACCGTGGTACAATGCTGGTATAAGGGAAGGAGGGCGCGTATGAGGGTTGCAATCGTAGACGACGAAGAAAGCTGCCTCCAGGAGCTGGCCGGGCTGCTGGAGCGCTATGGGGCCGAGCACGGCATCCAGCTGGAAACGGAAGCCTTTGACAGCGGGGAAGCCTTCGTGGCGTCGCTGGAGGCGGGGCGGTACGCCATGGCCTTCCTGGACATCTTTATGGAGGGGATGGACGGCCTGGCGGCAGCAGCGCGGCTGTGGGAGCAGGACAAGAAATGCCTGCTGGTCTTCCTGACCTCCAGCGGGGACTTCCGGCCGGAGGCCCTGTCGGTGCACGCTTTTGAGTACCTGGTCAAGCCCATTTCGCCCGAGCGCATGGCGGCGGTCCTGGAGGACGCGCTGGCGGTACTGCCGCCTATCGGAAAATACATCGAAGTAGCCAGCGGCCGCCGGCTGGTGCCCCTGTTCCTGGCCGACATCCTTTCCGCCGTCACCGACGCCCACTATCTGGACATCCATCTGAGCAGCGGCGCTTCGGTGCGCAGCCGCATGACCATCCAGGAGTTTCTGGGCAAGGTCGGCCCGGACCCGCGCTTCATCACGGTAAACAAGGGCATCGTCCTCAACGCCGACTACGTGCAGCGGTTCGAAAGCGGCAGCTGCATCCTGGAAAACGGGGAGGCCTTTCCCGTGCGCGTGCGGGACCGGGCCCAGGTGGAGCAGTCTGTGCGGGACTACCATTTCACAAAAATCCGCAGCCGCCAGCGGCACGGGCGATAGGGGGGAAGCGCTTGCATATTTCGGAATGGCTGTGTGCGCTGGCCCAGTACTGGGTCTTGCTCCCGGCAGCGGCGTCCTGCTACCTGCCCATGAAAAACAAAATGCGCTTCCCGGCAAAAAAGACGGCCTGGCTGTGCGCCTTGGTGCTGATGCCCTTTTCCCTGGCCGCGTCGTGGGCGCAGCTGGCCTTCCGCCTGGACGCAAACCAGCTGCTCCTGCCTGCTTTATTCGTGCTGTTCTTTTTATACCGCCGCACCGTGACCGCCCACCTGTCCCAGACGCTGGCGGTATATGTGGGCGTCTGCGCCATCGAAACCTTCCCCTCCCAGCTGGCCAGCACCAAGGGCAGCCCCCTGGAAGAGGCCCTTCTGCAAATGCTTCTGGCGATGGTTTTGTTTGTGGCTGCCTGTTCCATCCGCCGCCAGATCGTCTGGGTTCTGGATCAGGTCGACATCCCGAAGGTCTGGTACTCCACGGTGCCGCTGTCTTTGGTGTTCCTGGTGTTCAACGTGGCTGCCGAGCCGGGCTCGACACTCCTGAACATCTGCGGCCTGGCGCTGCTGGTCTGCATTTACGTGCTGTTCTACCAAGGGGCGTGCCGGCTGCTGCAGCATGCCCAGCTGGAAAGGCGCTCCCAGCTTTTTGAGATGCAGTCCCACCAGCAGCAGGTTTTGCAGGAGCATATGCGCCAGACCGCCCGGCTGCACCATGATTTCCGCCATTCCATCCGCCTGCTGGCTGCGCTGGCCGAGCAGGGGGACCTGGCGGGGATTCAGGCGCATTTGGCAGAATATGAGCGGGGCTTTGCCGAGGACGCCCCCGCCGCTTTCTGCGCAAACGCCACGCTTAACGCCCTGTTCGCCTATTACAGCGAAATGGCCGCTGCGGCCCATGTAGACATCGACTGGAAGATTGCCCTTCCCGAGCCGCTGACCTTGTCTGAGCTGGATCTTTGCAGCCTGTTCGGCAACCTCATCGAAAACGGCATCAAGGGCTGCGAGACCCTGCCGGAGTCCCAGCGCCATTTCAGCCTTACGGCAGAGGTGCAGCAGGGCAGCTTGTACATCGTCTCCACGAACCGCTTCGACGGCTATGTGATAAAGGGGAAGTCCGGCTACCGCTCTACCCGACACGATGGGCATGGGCTGGGCCTGGCTTCCGTTGCGGCGGTGGCGGAAAAATACGGCGGGTCGGTGCGGTTCTCCAACAGCAGTGAGGAGTTTTTCGCGGATATCGTTTTGAAGGTGTAGCGTTGGCCCGGCAGGGTCTCTGTCCAAAATGAAAATTCTTTACAATGCCTCCCAATCCGTATACAATATATACAAGAAAACCCCACAAGGAGGCACCCATGATAAAAATCCTGCAATACGGCCACGGCAATTTCCTGCGCGCCTTTGCCGACGCCTATTTTGATTCCCTGAAAAAGGAAGGGGCGGCCCTGGACGTAACGGTCGTCACAGCAATCCCCGGCGAAAACCTGGAGGCGTTTTGCCGCCAGCAGAACCAGTACCATGTTATCCTGCGCGGCGCACAGGACGGCAGGCCGGTGGAAACGGTTCGGAAGGTCACGGCGCTGGACCGGGTAGCCGACCCCTTCCTAGACCCTGCCGCGTACATGGCCCTGGCCGCCGACCCGGAGCTCAAGCTCATCGTCTCCAACACCACGGAGGCCGGCATCTGCTTTGACCCCTCCGACCCCATGGACGGCTTTGCATCGGTGACGTTCCCGGCGAAGCTGACGAAATTCCTCTATGCCCGGTACCAGTCCGGCCAGCCGGGGGTGTACCTGCTGCCGGTGGAGCTCATTGACAACAACGCCGACGAGCTGAAAAAGTGCGTTGACCGCTACATAGAGCTGTGGTCGCTGCCGGAAGGTTTCCGCCGCTGGAACGACCAGGAGAATTTCTACTGCAACACCCTGGTCGACCGCATTGTGTCCGGCTGGCCCCGGGACGAGGCGGTGCGGGAGCACCTGACGGAGCTCATCGGCGAAGAGGACAGCCTGATGACGGTGGGCGAGCCCTTTGGCCTGTGGGCCGTGGAGAAGAAAGGGGACATAGCCTGCTGGCTGCCTCAGGGGAGCCACGACATCGACGTGGTGCTCACCGAGGACATTGCCGCCTACAAAAAGCGCAAGGTGCGGGTGCTCAACGGCAGCCATACCAACCTGACCCCCGCCGGGCTTTGGGAGGGCGCGTCCACCGTTTACGACTGCATGAAAAACGGGAAGCTTCGGGCGTTCCTGCTGGAGACGCTGGAAGAGGAGATCACCCCCTTTGTTTCCCCAGACCGGGCGGCTACGGAAGCCTTCGCGGCCAGTGTCTTGGACCGCTTTGAGAACCCCTATCTGAACCACCAGCTCACGTCCATCCTGCTCAACAGCGTGTCCAAATGGCGTGCCCGGAACCTGCCCTCTTTCCGGGACTATTACGCCCAGAACGGCCGCATCCCGCCCCATTTGACCAAGGGGTTCGCCTACCTGCTGGGCATCTACAAATGGCGGACGGATGCCGTCACGGACGAGCCCGTATACCGGGACTGGTTCCAGAACGGCGGCACCGTGGCCGGGTTCATGGCCAACGAATCCGCGTGGGGCGAAGACCTGACCTGCTATGAGGGCTTCCTGCCCCAGGTGGAGGCCCATCTGCGCACGCTGGAGGAAGGGGGGAGCCTGCTGTGAGCCTGCGGAAAATCGACGGGAAAGACAATGTAGCCGTGCAGATCGGGGACGGCGGGAACGTCCCGGCCGGGCACAAAGTGGCGGTGTGCGATATTAAAAAAGGCGATTTCGTGATAAAATACGGGGAAATCATTGGCCGGGCTTCGGAGGACATCCGCGAGGGCGAATGGGTGCACAGCCACAACCTGCGCTCGCACCTGGACGAGGAGCCGTCTTACACGTACCGCTTCCGGGACTGCGCCCTTCCGGCGCGGGAGGGCTGCTTTATGGGCTATCCCCGCTCCTGGGGCCGGGCGGGGATACGCAACGAGATTTACATCCTCCCTACCGTGGGGTGCGTGAACTCTGTGTGCAAGCAGCTGGAGCAGAGGGCCCAGAGCCTGGTGTCCGGCAGCATTGACGGCATTTTCCATTTGCCCCACCAGTTTGGATGTTCGCAGCTGGGGGAGGATCACGCGAACATCCGGAAGCTGCTGTGTGCGGCGGCTTGCAATCCCAATGCTTCGTATGTGCTTTTCGTGGGGCTGGGCTGTGAGAACAACGGCCTTTCCGGCATCCGGGAGGAAATGGCTTCCCTGCGCCCGGAGGGCATCGCCTATCTCAACTGCCAGGAGGTGGGCGACGAGCTGGCCCAGGGCATGGCGCTGCTGGAAGAATTCGCCGAACGCGCCCGGGGGCTGCGCCGGGTGGAATGCTCCCTTTCCGAACTGTGCATTGGCTTGAAATGCGGCGGGTCGGACGGCTACTCGGGCTTGACCGCCAACCCGCTGGTGGGCGAAGTCACCGACCGGGTAATTGCCGCCGGGGGCTCTGCCGTGCTGACCGAGGTGCCGGAGATGTTCGGGGCCGAGCAGCTTTTGATGGACCGCTGCGCTGGGCCGGAGGTCTTCGGGGCTTATCGGGACATGATTTTGCGGTTCCGCCAGTATTACACGGACCAGGGCTTCCCCGTTTATGAAAACCCCAGCCCCGGCAATAAGCAGGGCGGCATCACAACCTTGGAGGAGAAGTCCCTGGGGTGCATCAAGAAGGGCGGCACTTCGCCAGTGGTGGACGTTCTCCGGTATGGGGGCCGGGTGGAAAAATCCGGCCTTACAGTGCTGGAAGGCCCGGGGAACGACTTGATTTCCGCTACGGCCCTGGGGGCGGCCGGGTGCCAGATGGTGCTTTTTACCACCGGGCGGGGGACGCCGTTTTCTACCTTTGTGCCCACGATGAAAATCGCCACTAACACCGGGCTGGCCCAGCGCAAGGGGGCGTGGATCGATTTCGATGCCTATTCCTATGATGTGGACGGCCTCTATAACCTTCTGCTGGAAACCGCCAGCGGCCTTTACCGCTGCAAGTGCGAGGCTTTCCGGGAGATTGCTTTCCATAAAACCGGGGTGACCTTATAAAAATTTTTGCGGCCTGGAAACGGGCCGCTTTTTAATTGTGTAGGATTGTCAAACATATTGTACAAAGAACTCATTGGGAGAAAGCCAGTTCAGCGGCCTCATCGGAAAGTTGTTAG
>CANTDZ010000129.1 GCA_947652665.1 uncultured Clostridia bacterium | reverse complement strand
CATCCACTCCTTGAGAACTGGTTTGACAGGGAGTGGATGGGTACAAAAGCGTGATGACACAAATTTCGACCAAAGCGGAAGAAAAACCAGGATTGCTACTAGTAAACATAGTGTGCCCCCTGAACGGGGCTGCATGGAGGCGATAGAGCAACTACGCACCGAGCACTATTTCGGCCCAGAAACGCCCCTTGTGAGCGACGAGAACGGCAACTACACCCGCCCAGTAAATTTTAGGAAACGTTTTTACAGAATCCTCAAGGCTGCTGGGATTGGACAGAAAGGGCTCCATTCTACCCGTCACACATTCGAGTCGTCCTTGGTGAACGGTGTAAAACAGCCAGACAATACCATCAAGGTCCTATCCACTCGCCAAGTAGCCGACCTTCTAGGCCACAGCACCTCCCAAATCACCGAATTCTACTACGTCGAAAAAGACACAACCCGTCTGCAAGGAATCACAGACGGGTTCGATTTTTGATGCTTTATTGATGCTATCCGAAATTCGCAGCCCTAAAAGAAGAAATCAGCCGCTCCCCACACTTCGATGTTACCATGACTATGTCCCAAAGTCAAGCATTTGACCTCCTCAGATTTTGCGCCGCAAAACAAAGAGAAGGGGCGTACCGTCACCGATTCATGTTTTGTAACAGCTTCACCACATCCCCGGCCTTCAGCACCTTGCCCGTAGAAACGACCTTCTCATTGATAACCAACCCCGGGGTAGACATGATGCCATAGCTGGCCACGACCGCCATATCCGTCACATACTTCACCTCTACCGCAGAGCCGACCTCCTTCAAAGCGGCCTGCACGCTCTCCAGCAGGGCATGGCAATTCTTGCAGCCAGGTCCCAGGACCTTAATGCTGTCCACAGCGCCCGCACTCTGGCAACAGCCGCAGGAGCACCCCGGCTGTTCCTCCACAATTTCCATATTGCAGCAGCCGCTTCCGCCCTTCTTTCCGCCAAACAAACCACCGAATAAGCTTTTTTTCTCACTCATGATAAAATCATCCTTTCTAAAAATAATAACGGTCACATAACAAAGTTAAATATATAGCCGGTGACGGTTGCCACCGCAAAGATGCACAGCACAAAGGCTATGACCATCTTTTTCTTAAAAATCGAGCTCAGCAGCGATACCTCTGGAATGCTGGCGCCCGCGCCACCTAGAATCAGCGCAATCATGACCCCGGGGGCCACGCCCTTAGAAATCAAAATACTGGCAATGGGTATCATCGTCTCTGTGCGGATATACATAGGGATTCCTACGACTGCCGCCAGCGGCACGGCCCACAGGTTGCCTGCCCCGGCGAAGTTCGCCAGCAGGTCGGTGGGGACAAACTCGTATATGAACGCGCCGATGCCTGCGCCCAGTAGCAGATACAGCACCACGCCCTTGAACAGCCCGAAAGCGTCCTTGAGGGAGATTTTGACCGCCTGAAGCTGCTTCTGCCAGAAGCTTCCCTGCATGGTTTCCCAGGATACACCGTCCTGATGCCCGCCTTTGACCGAGACATTTTTGATTTCCTTCTCAAAGCCCAGCTTATCCAGAACCAGCCCCATTACCACGGCAAACACGAAGGTAAAGGCCATGTAGATGATTGTGGCTTTTACGCCAAAGAAAGCCAGCATCAGTGTGACGATTGCCGGGTTCAAAATAGGCGAGGTCAGCAGGAAGGAGATGGCCCCGCAGAAGGGCGCCCCGCTTTTGAACAGACCCACCAGCACGGGGATGGTAGAGCAGGAACAGAACGGCGTCACCGCGCCCAGCAGCGCACCCAGGACGCTGTTGAGCCCCTTTTTGGGCGTGGTCAGGATACGCTTGATGCGGGCCTGGGAGATGTAGATTTGCAGCAGGGCCACCACAAAGCTGATGCCGATAAACAGCCCGAACAATTCGCCGAACAGCATAAGGAACGTCTTGCCTGCGCGCAGCAGGGTTTCGCTTGTGAACATACATATACCTACTTTCTATTGGATTGGGAGTCTTTGCAGAAAGCAGAGCTTTATCGCGACCGGCAGTGCAGCCGGCTGCCACATTGACACACGGGCAATCCCTCCTAAAAAGCCAGATAAAACATATAAAATCCAATAAACAGGATAGCCGTACCCATGACTCCTTTCAGCCATTGGCTGGCCTTGCCGTATTTCTCATTTTGCGTAAGGGAGCGGACAAACCCCACAGACGTACCCGCAAAAACCGTCAGCGCGCCATGACCGATGGAGTAAAGCAACAGCAGGAGCATCCCCCAGGCCACACTCCCCTTCCCCGCCACGATTGCCAGCAGGGCAACCAGCACCGGCGTAGCGCAGGGGGAGGAAAAGATGCCGCCCAAAATCCCGGCAATCCATGCCCCGGCATAGCCTCTGCGGGTGTTCTTCGACAGCAGGTATGTGGAAGGGATGAAGTTGAAGATTTCCCAGGTCTGCAAGGCCATCAGCACCATGAGGATACCCAAAATGAAATACCACCAGGGGGCCGATGTTCCGACCAGCCTGCCAGCCAAAGAAGCCAGCGTACCTAAAACCGTAAAGGTGACAGCCGACCCGGCTGCAAAGGCCAGCGACAATCGGAACGCCTTTTTCGGCTCCGTGCCGGTCCCGCCCACATAGCCGATTACCAGCGGGATGCTGGAGAGGGAGCAGGGGGTGAAGGAGGTCAGCACGCCCGCCAGCAAAGCCAGCAATGGAGCCAGCCAGGCGCTTTCGGAAATCAAATTGCTTAGCGTGTTCAGCCAGGAATCCATCATGTCCCGGCCCCCATTTCCGCCAGAATCAGCCGCATTTGTTCTTCCGTCAGGCCGCCCTGGTGAACGGTGTATATGTGCTCCCCGGTTTCCCGCGAATTATATTGGATAAATTCCATCGTTTGAGCCAGCTCGCCGCTGGGGACAAAAGGCGTGCCGTCCGCGTTTACCAGTACTTGGGTGGGAATCACCTGAACAGGGACATTACTTGCCGCCGCTGCGTTCTCCCACACATCCACAAATTTGATGAAAGCTTTCCCAGCCATTTCCTCGTTTACCGATTCCAGCACCGGAGCCATTTGCTGGCAGGGGATGCAGGAATCCGAGCCGTAGTCTACGATGATAGGCAGGCCGTATTCGGACAGAGCTTCAAAGTCGATAGCTTCGGTGGCGACCAGCGCAAAGGCAGCGTCCTGCGGTTTCCCCTTGGGTGCAGGCGGGTTTTTGATTAAGTAGATGCCGCCGATTACGAGCAAAATCAGGCATGGGACCAGAATTTTAACAATACTTTTCTTTTCCATAGAGCCTCCCGGTCAAACCAACAAATACTGGAACGCATTGAACAGGTAGCCCACGATAATGATGCCCGCCGAACAAATGCCGATGAACAGCGCCAGCAGCTTCGGCTTAACCGCCTTGCGCAGCATGATGATGGACGGCAGGCTCAGGGTGGTAACAGCCATCATAAAGGACAGGATGGTGCCAAGCTGTGCGCCTTTCGCCAGCAGAGCCTCTGCCACGGGAATTGTACCGAAAATGTCGGCGTACATGGGCACGCCCACCAGCACCGCCAGGAACACGCCAAAGGGGTTGTTGCTGCCCAAAACGGTTTGAATCCAGCTTTCGGGAATCCAGTTGTGGATAAGCGCGCCGATGCCCACGCCTACCAGGATGTAGGGGAACACCTTTTTAAAGGTGCTGACTACCTGGTCCTTTGCAAAAACCACCCGGTCCCGCTTAGTCAGCGTGGGGGACTCCAAATCTACGCTGCTGCCGTTTCGGATAAACTCCTCCACATAGGGCTCCATGCGCAGCTTCTCAATGAGTGTGCCCCCAGCAACGGCGATGACCAGCCCCAGCACTACATACCAAATGGCGATTTTCGCCCCAAAGATGCTCATCAGCAGCACCAAGCTGCCCAGGTCGACCATCGGGGAGGAAATCAGGAAGGAGAAGGTGACGCCCAGCGGCAAGCCCGCGCTGGTAAAGCCGATGAACAGCGGGATGGACGAGCAGGAACAGAAGGGCGTCACCGTGCCCAGCAGGGCGGCGATGATGTTGGCTCCGATGCCGTGGAAGCGGCCTAAAATCCGCTTGCTCCGCTCGGGCGGGAAGTAGCTTTGGATGTACGAAATCACGAAAATCAGGGTACAGAGCAGGACCGTAATTTTGATGACGTCGTACAGGAAAAATTGGACGCTCCCGCCCCAACGGGACGTTGTGTCCAGCCCCATGGCGGACAGCGCGTTTCCAATCAGCACGTTCAGCCATTTCATGCCAAGAACCTGGTCTTGGATGAACAGGCCGATGGTTTGCAGCAGTTCCATGTTGAACCTCCATTCTAAAATCTATAAATTGAGATTTGTCGATTTATTATTCTTAAAGTAAACCGCCACTGGCCACATGGCGGCGTACTTGTTTTGCCAAAAGATGTTACCCGGCTACTTGTTCACAGGAGGAGGCGTCCAAGTCCTCCTCCGCGCCGCAGGTCGTCAACTGGGTCAGCAGGGCAATGGCCTGGGCGCTCCCCTCCGGGTCAATGCGGTAGTGGACCCACTTCCCCTCTTTCCGGCCTACTACAATGCCGGAATCGCAGAGTATCTTCATGTGGTGGGACAGCGTAGACTGCCCGATGTGCAATTCCTCCAGCAGCTTGCAGGCACACTTCTCCCCGCTGCGGAGCATCGCCAGGATTTGCAGGCGGTTTTCGTCACAAAACGCTTTGAACGTCCGTGTGATTTGTTTATCCAGGTGGTACATGATTTCACCTCATATCTATTTCCTTCGATGTTATTATATGCGATGAATTGAAAAATGTCAATATGTTTTGGCGTGATTTTGATATTGACTTTCGATATCTGCGCCGCCTGAACCAAAGAAAGCCGTCAAAGCGAGTTCAGCCTCTCACGCAACTCCATATCTGAAAGTTCTCCCCTCTCGGCCTGTTCCTTCCATTCCTGCGCCAGCGTGACCTTCTCATTCCATTCGTCAGTTGATATCTTTCTGCGATTCTTCCTCACCTTCAAACGATTGTAAGCCTTTCGATACTCCTGTTGGGCAGGCGTATCGAAGGCTTTTTCTTTTTCTGCTTTTCTATGAGCGCCCACCTTGCGGCAGGTTCGTTCCGTCTCTCCCGGAGCAATGCTGTTGCAATAGCGGGTGTTATAGCCAGCGGTCAGCAGGAAATACTTGCCGCAGTTGTGGCAGCGGCGAGGGCAGTTTCCGTGAATCAAACCCCGGCAGAAGTCAATGTAAAGCAAGCTGGTCAGGCTGTTGAATTGGATTCTCTCTGCAATGATTGGTCGGTGTGAATCGTCCAAGCTGTTCACCGGTACGAACTCTATTGCCACATCTGTTTTCAATTCCCAATCCATGTCAGGAGCGTTTTTCAGTGCGTCCATATAGTATCGAGTGAACGCAAAGCCATAAGCATCCTTGGTTCGACGGGTCAAATCCTCGAAATGCAGGGTGAGTATGGCGCTGATTTGATTTAATACTCGAATCAATTCCCGCGAAAGATTTTCTATTGTGGAGATGAAATTCTCCATCCCTTTAAAGCCTTCCGTGCCAGGAGTGGTCGCTTCCTCCCACTTGTTTTTGTCCTCGACAAGCATCGGAAACACACGATAAGACGTGCGGATATCTAAATCCATGTCCCGGTAAGGCGGCACCTCCAACAATAAATCGAATACTTTATTGAGCTTCTCCTGCACGCTGGGAGCGGCTTTTTTGTTTTTACTCACAAGCATTTCTCGTGCGGCAGGCACAAAATTATCAGCGGCGCTCTGCAACTTCTCAAACCACTTGC
>CANTDZ010000128.1 GCA_947652665.1 uncultured Clostridia bacterium | reverse complement strand
TCTTTGGGCAGGGGAGGACCGTCTTCTCCTGCGAGATATTTCCTCCGAAAAAGGCAGACAGCTTTAAGGGGATATTTGACATTGTG
This sequence comes from uncultured Clostridia bacterium, assembly GCA_947652665.1. Lineage (GTDB taxonomy): Bacteria > Bacillota > Clostridia > Oscillospirales > Acutalibacteraceae > Acutalibacter. The sequence continues at coordinate 5,695 of CANTDZ010000128.1, read as the reverse complement.
GATAGTATCGACCGATTGGGAGCGGATTTTATCAGCGTGACCTATGGTGCCGGAGGCAGCACCTCGAAAAAAACGGTGGAGGTGGCCTCGTATATCCAGAAAAATTGCAAGGCTTCCGCCCTGGCCCATCTGACCTGCTGCGATTCCACCCGGGAACAGGTCCGCGAACGCCTGGGCCAGCTTCGGGAAAACGGCATTGAAAACATATTGGCTTTGCGAGGGGACAAGCCTGAGGGCTTCGTGGAAGGCGGCCCTTACACTTATGCCGTTGACCTGATCCGGGACATCCGCAAGCAAGGGGATTTCTGCATCGGTGGTGCCTGCTACCCCGAGGGCCACGTGGAATGTGAACACAAAAAAGAGGACATCGACCACCTGAAAGAGAAGGTCGATGCCGGCTGCGATTTCCTCACCACTCAGATGTTTTTTGACAACAATGTTTTCTATAATTTCCTATACCGCGTGCTTGCTGCTGGGATTCAAGTGCCAGTGATCCCAGGCATCATGCCCATCATGAACGGCAAACAGATCAAGCGCTCCTGTGAACTCTCCGGGGCCAGTATGCCTGCTCCCTTCCGGGCTATCACCGACAAATTCGGCGACGATCCCAAGGCCATGGAGCAAGCCGGGATCGCCTACGCCACCGAGCAGATTATCGACTTGATTGCAAACGGTATCAAGTATATCCACTTTTATACCATGAACCGTCCCCAGATTGCTGGGAGAATCGTAGAAAACCTCAGTTATATCCTGCGTTGAGGGCGTTGCTATGGAACTGGATAAACAAGAAATCCTGCGCTATTTAAGCGCGCCACACAGCAACGAAACACTGGACGGCTTAATCGATCGAGCGCAAAAAGAGGTCGCGTCTGCGGCCCGGCCCAAGCATACATACCGCTTGGTAAACATTCAAGTCAAAGAACCTGCTGTCATTTTAGGAAGCACGAGTTTTGAAAGCAAAAGCCTTTCCCAGCACCTGGCGGGATGCGAAAAAGCGTTTCTGTTCGCGTGCACGCTGGGCCCAGGAGTGGACATCTTGATAAAGCGTTTTACCATCATGGATATGCCTTTGGTGCCCGTATTACAGGCCTGCTCAGCCGCTTACATTGAGGCTTACGCCGACAAAGCCCAGTTAGAGCTGGAAGACTATGCAAAAGAAAACGGCCTGTATCTGCGCCCACGCTACAGCCCTGGCTATGGGGACTTCCCTTTGGCTTCACAGGAATTCTTTTTTTCGGCACTGGAGATACCCAGAAAGCTCGGGGTGGCCCTCACGGAGAATTACCTCATGGTGCCATTCAAGTCCATTACGGCAGTGGTGGGGCTTTCGCCTGACCCCTCCTTGTGCCACATTCATAGGTGTATGGTCTGTCAGGCCCAAAACTGCCCTTTCCGAAAGGAGGATTCGATATGAACGAGATACTCAGCAAGCTTGGAAAAGAGATCCTGTTTTTTGACGGTGCTATGGGCACCATCCTGCAAAGCAAAGGCCTGCAGCCCGGCGAGGCCCCGGAGCTTTGGAACCTCCGTCGCCCGGAGGAAATCTGCGGGATACACGCCTCTTATCTGGAGGCGGGAGCACAGATCATAAAAGCCAATACCTTTGGCGCAAACCCCTTCAAATGTAAAGAAAATGGTGTTTCCCTGCAAGAAGTGGTGACAGCCGGAATGCGCCTTGCCCGCAAGGCCGTGGAACAGGTCGGCCGGGGCGCTGTAGCCCTGGACATCGGGCCCTCTGGCAAACTGTTGGAACCCCTGGGCGACCTGCCCTTTGAGGACGCCATAAGCGCCTTTGCAGAGATGGTAAAGGCCGGGGCGCATCTGGCCGACTGTATCCTCATTGAGACCATGAACGACCTGTACGAAGCGAAAGCTGCCGTACTGGCTGCAAAAGAGAACAGCAGCCTGCCCATCTTCGTCACCATGACCTTTGATGAAGACGGCAAGCTGCTCACGGGCGGGAGTCTGCAAGCCGCCGCTGCGGTATTAGAAGGCCTAGGGGTCACAGCCATGGGCATGAACTGCGGCCTGGGACCCCGGCAGATGGCAGGGCTCATAAAAGAGCTGCGGCAATATACCACGCTGCCGCTGATAGTAAACCCCAACGCAGGCTTGCCAAAAGAAAAAGACGGCCTCACCTACTTTGACGTAGGCCCGGAAGAATTCTCGCAGACCATGGAAGAAATCGTAAAATCCGGTGCTTGCGTGATTGGCGGCTGCTGTGGCACCACCCCCGAGCACATCCGGCAGACCACAGCTTTGTGCGCCTCCCTGCCCTGCCCGGCTGTGCCAGCGGAAAAGCGTACTGTGGTGGCCTCTGGTATGCAGGCGGTGGAATTTGGCGGTGCGCCTGTTATTATCGGCGAACGGATCAATCCTACTGGCAAATCCCGTTTCAAACAAGCTTTGCGCGAAAACGACCTTCCTTACATCATGAGCGAGGGAATCGCCCAGCAGGACGCTGGGGCGCATCTATTGGACGTGAACGTGGGCCTGCCGGAGATCGACGAGCCGGAAATGATGTGCCGCGTGGTAGGTGAATTGCAGGCGGTCTCCCCTCTGCCCCTTCAAATCGACACCGCAGACCCTGAAACTATGGCGCGGGCTATGCGTATGTATAATGGCAAGGCGCTTGTTAACTCCGTCACGGCTAAAGAGGCGTCCATGCGTGCCATTTTCCCTCTGGTGCAGAAATATGGCGGCGTGGTCATCGGCTTAACCATCACCGAAGAGGGCATCCCCGAGTCTGCTGAGGGTCGTGTACAGGCCGCAAAACGCATTCTTGACACAGCGGTGGAATATGGCATTGCTCGGCATAATATCATCATTGATCCCCTTACCATGGCGGTCAGTGCCGGCCAGGATGCAGCCCTCGTCACCTTGGAAGCCTTGCGCCGCATTCGCCAAGAGCTGGGCGTGTGCACGTCCCTGGGCATTTCAAACGTTTCTTTTGGCCTGCCCCAGCGGGACAATATCACTTCCGCTTTTTTCCTCATGGCGCTGGAGAACGGCCTCAATGCGGCCATTATGAACCCCAAGTCCGCTGCTATGATGCAGGCTTACCGGGCCTTCTGTGCCCTTTCTGCTTACGACGAAAACTGCATGGCATACATCGAAGCCTACACGCAAGCGGCCCCCGCCGTTGCTCCCGCGCAAAGCCATAGCTATACTTTACAGGAAGCTATAGAAAAGGGGTTGAAAGAAGCCGCGTCCCAGGCAGCCGAACAGCTGATTCAAACCAAAACCGGTTTAGAACTGATTGATGGGGAAATCGTGCCGGCCTTGGACGTTGTCGGCCAGAAGTTCGAAAAAAAGGCCTTGTTCCTCCCTCAGCTTCTGATGAGCGCCGAAGCCGCCAAAGCCGCCTTTGAGGTTATTAAAAACCACTTGGGCAGTCAGGAATCCGAACAAAGCAAACTGACCATTGTTATTGCCACAGTCAAGGGGGACGTCCACGATATCGGCAAGAACATCGTCAAAGTGCTGCTAGAGAACTACGGCTTCCATGTGATCGACCTGGGTAAAGATGTGCCTCCCGAGGCTGTGCTGGAGGCCGTAAAAAAAGAAAACGCTGGGCTTGTGGGCCTCAGCGCTTTAATGACTACCACCGTCGCCAGCATGAAGGATACCATTTCCTTGCTGCGGGCCGAAGTGCCTCAATGCAAGATCATGGTGGGCGGCGCGGTGCTCACGCAGGAGTATGCCGATAGGATCGGCGCAGACTTCTACGGGCCGGATGCCATGGCTTCAGTACGGTACGCATCACAGCTGGCAGAAAGCCTTTCTTAAAATCAATACCATTCTTCTGGAACCGCTTTCCCGTCTACAAAAAGGTCTGGCTCTTTTTGCAGCAGCGAGGAAGCGGTTTCTTTCATTTTACGGGCGCTGCCAAGGATGCATGGCGCGTCCCCAAACCGGCCGTAGCGAATAGCCCCTTGCTTTACAAAAGGCTTTTCCAGTTTGTCGTAATTTTCCGAAACATCGCCTGCTGTGCAGCGATGGAAGTGCATATCGGTATGATGCTTCTCCCCCTGCGGCCCGATAATAGTGAGCGGGTACGCTTCTGGTGACAGCCGGTTGGGGATGCCTGCCCACTCTTCCACGCCATGAATAAACGTATTGGAACGCAGGGTGCATCCCAAAAAGAGTATCGAGGCATCCAAATCCACCAGCTTGCCCCAGCAGCCCTCCTGAGGGCAGGGGCTGTGACGGGATTCTTCCCCTGCCGTGTAAGCCGCCGCCATATCCCCCAAAGCCGCTACAGAATGGGTAGGATGCAGGGAACGGATAACCCCCGGCCTATGGCGGAAAAGCTCGGGCAAAATACCCACACACGCCGGCATGGTGCGGGAATCATAGGTGGAAACGTCCTTTCCGTCGCCAATGTACTTCCAGGTATGGGTGGGAAAAATCAGCAGCCCGTCCCGCATATATTCACACCATGCGTCCAGCACGGTGTCAGCGCCGCCTTCCACGGGACCGATAGACTTCATCGAGGAATGAATCAGCAGCGTACCTTTGGGGTCGATTCCCATTTTTGCAACATCAGCCAGCAAATCTTGTTTTGTAAACACAGTATCTACATCCCTTCTATCTTTTGTTCCCGCAGCCACGCCACGGACTGCTCCAGCGCCTGCACCGTCTTTACTTCTATCACGGCGCGGCAGTCGTGTTCTGCGGCAAGTGCAAGGTGCCAAGGCAAATCGATTTCCCCCGTACCCAACGGCAAGTGGTTTTTTCCACCAACCGCGTCATGTATGTGGAAATGTTGCAGCCGGTTTTTGTGTTCCAGAATAAAAGGCCTGTCCACATTTCCTGCACTGTGGTTGTGGCCAATGTCAAAAGTCAGCCCGAACAGGGAGCTTTGCAAAAAGAGCTCCAGGGCCTCCTGTAAGAAGGGCAGCGCAAAAACGTTGGTATTCTCGATGCAGATGGAAACCTGGCCTTCTGCGGCCTCCTCGCAGCGGGAAATGGCATCTTTTACCCGCCCAAGGAAATGCTCCCGATACAGTTCATAGAGATAGACCCTTTTCCCAGGCAAAGTAAAATAAACGCCTTGTGTCAGGTGCATATTCAAGACTGGCATGTGCAATTTTCTCGCTGCGCCGATTGCTTCCAACAGCGTGTCTAAATAGGCATCGGCAATACGGGGGTTAAAATCGCACAGATCGAGATTTTCATCTAAATGGATAGTAAACCCTGCCCCGTACCTTTCCCCCGCTTCTTGAAGCTCTGAGAGCTCCCAGCGCTGGTACTGGGGCAGGTTCATGTTCAGTTCGACAAAATCCAGACCTAACCGCCTGCACAGCGCGGCGGCCTCCATGGGCCCAGGAGCCTCCAGCAGCGTGGGCATCCCCCATGCTTTTATGGACATAGCGTTTCCCACTCCTTTCGAGTGATTCCATAAACTAGCTGGTCTTCAAATTTGTATTGCAAACTCATTCCATTTGCCATAGCAGTAGAATAAGACCCAACATTGGTATACTTAGTGTATGAAAAAATCATATTGAACGGTGTGTTTTCAAAAACCCAGTCCCTACAAGCCCGGGCGGCTTCCGATGCGTACCCCTTGCGCTGATGCTTTTTGTGGATGTGATAGCCGATTTCAGGCTTGATCTTGCCGCCGATATTCTGCATGGTAATGCCACAGTCGCCGATAAGCTGGCCAGACTCCTTGAGCACCACCGCAAACAGC
>CANTDZ010000127.1 GCA_947652665.1 uncultured Clostridia bacterium | reverse complement strand
AACGCAAGGGGTAAATGGTGACATGACAGCAGGGATATGATATACTCATAGGTGTAAAATTAAAAATTACAGGAGGCCGTTATGAAAGCAGTGCAAATTATTTTCAGCCCAACAGGCGGTACACAAAAAGTTGCGGACCATATCCTAAAAGATTGGGAGATGCCAATCACAAAAGTGGATTTGACCGACCCTGGCGTTGACCCTTCTGCCATATCGCTAGAGAGGGAGGACATTGTGTTGATTGCAGTGCCTTCCTTTGGAGGGCGCGTCCCTGGCCTTGCGGCTGAAAGATTGGAGCATCTTCAGGGTAACGGAGCGTGGGGTGTGATTGTCTGCGTATACGGCAACCGCGCCTATGAGGACACTCTGGTGGAATTGCAGGACATATTACAGCAGAACGGGTTCCGGGTGGCGGCAGCCGTGTCGGCGGTGGCGGAACACTCGATTATACATGAATACGCAGCTGGCCGGCCGGACTCGGCAGACGCGGAAGAATTGGCCCAATTTGGAAAGAAAATCCTGGAGAAAGCGGTTAGCGGCGAGGACGCGCTGCCCAGCCTGCCAGGGAACCGTCCTTATAAAAAAAGCGGCGGTAGCGGCCTTGTGCCCAAGGCAGGCCGGGAGTGCATCGGCTGCGGAGCCTGTGCGGCCAAATGCCCCGCTCAGGCTATCTGCAAGGACGACCCGAAAAACACAGATGGTAAAAAATGCATTTCCTGTATGCGATGCGTGGTCCAATGCCCAAAGTCTGCCCGAAAGGTGAACAGCGCCATGGTTGCGGCGGCAGCCCTTGCTCTCAAAAAAGCCTGCTCGGAGAGGAAAGGGAACGAACTCTTCCTTTAATGTACCTGTATGGTTTATTTTTAAAGCCCCTGCAGAGATGCTCTGTAGGGGCTTTCGTTTTGTTCAGGCTCAGCCTTTATATCCGAAATCCGGGATATTCATCCACCGGCTGCGCAAATAATGGGCGGCAAGCTTGGGCTTGCGGTCCCGGGTAAAGACCCCCTTTTTGTTGCCCTGCACCCGCATGATGCCCTGGCTGGTGGCAAAGTCCGCGAAATTCCACACCTGCTCGCCTACAAAATTTTGCAGCTTGTCGACCACCTCGTGGTTCATCTTGTAATACTCCACCTGGTACTCCTCGGTGAACATCACCGGCGTGGTGTCATGCAGACCACACACGGTATCGGCGCCATACTCGGTGAACATGAAAGGCTTGCCCACGCTGTTCCAGAAGGCCATTTCCTGCTCCATCAGCTTCTTGGCCCCGTCCAGATCCCCACCGGAGATGTACCAGCCATAATAGCGGTTCAGGCAGATCACATCGCTGAGCGCCAGGGTGCAGTCTTCCTTATAATTCTCCATCTGCATGGTGACGATGGTGCAGGGCCGGTGCTGGGGGTCCTCAGCCCGGGCGATGTCAAACAGGGGCTTAAAGTATTCATAGGCACCAGGCGCGCAGGAATCCGATTCATTTGACAGGCTCCACATGACCACGCAGGCGTGGTTCTTGTCCCGGGCAATCATCTCCCTTACCACGTCCTTATGGTGTGCAAGCGTCCGGATGCCCCCTTCCTCCGGCGGGTCGAAGGTGCCTACCCGTTTGCCATCCTTAAAGTTTGCCCCGCCACCGAAATTCAGGTGCACCCCCACGGCAGGCGTCTCGTCAATGACCACAATGCCTTCCCGGTCGCACAGACGCATCATTTCCTCGCTGTAGGGGTAGTGGCTGGTGCGGAAGGAGTTGGCCCCCTGCCACTTCATCAGGCTGATATCCTTGACGTTCATGGGCACGTTGAGCCCCCGGCCTGCGGGAATGGTATCCTCGTGCTTGCCGTAGCCCTTGAAGTAGAAGGGCTTGCCGTTGATAAGGAACTTGCCGTCCTGCACTTCTACCGTGCGGATGCCGTAAGGCAAGGTGTAGCTATCCTCTCCAAAGGTGACCCGCACCTCGTACAAATAGGCCTGGAGCGGCTGCCACAAATGAGCCTTTTCCACCCGCAGAACGCCTTCCCTACCCTGGGCCCCGGCGACTTTTGCGCCGCTTTCATCCCACACTTCTACCTGAATGTCCCCCTGACCCACCGTGTCCACAGTATACTCCCAAAGGGCATCGTCCCCCTCCAGACGGGTGTTCAGGGAAATGTCCTCGATATAAGATTTGGGCGTGGTGTAAAGCTTTACCGGGCGGGTAAGGCCGCAGTAATTGAAGAAGTCGAAGTTGGGCAGGTTCCGGGGCTTTCCGGCTGTAGGGGCGCCACCCATCATACTTACGCCGTTTTCGCCTCCCACTGGCAGTGTGGAGTGGTCGATGCGGTTGTCCACCGCAATGGTCAGAAGGTTTTCCCCTTCTTGCAAAAACTCGCCCACTTCCGCCTCAAAGGGCAAAAAGCCGCCCTTATGCTCACAGACCAGCCTGCCGTTAAGATAGACCCGGCCTGTATGGGTCACCGCCGCCATGCGCAGCACCAGCCGCTGCTCCCGCAGAAAGGCAGGCACCGAAAACTTGCGCTGGTAAAAGGCCCAGCCGTAATGTTCCTTGTGGGCTTCACCCTCCTTCAGGTCGTTGTAGGACGCAGGCACCGCCATGGTAGTGGGGTGGGGCAAGGGGCTCTGGAACCACTCCTCCTCAAAGGCGCGGCCGTTGTCCAGCTGGAAATCCCAAACGCCGCTCAAGTCCATCAGCACCCGGGAATTTGTTTGAATGGGGTATAGCATACACACATCTCCCTTACATTTTGTATGATTTTATTATACCAGACCCGCCGCGCATTATCAAGCCGCATCCATGCCGGCTTTGGGGGAAAAGCCGAAAAGAGGACGGGCCAAAACCCGTCCTCCCTTTGTAGCTTCGTGCAATTTTGTTAGAACAACGTACCCAATTAGCCGAGCAGCTGCAGAACGCCCTGAGGCACTGCATTGGCCTGGGCCAACATAGCCTGTGCAGACTGGATGAGGATGTTGTTCTTGGTGTAGGCCATCATCTCTTCGGCAACGTCGGTGTCGCGGATGGTGGACTCGGCATCCTGGATGTTCTCGGCCATCACGGACAGGTTGTTCGCGGTGTGCTCCAAGCGGTTCTGGGTGGCGCCCAGGTCGCCGCGGATACCGGAAACGTAGTTGATAGCGGCCTTGATGACATCAATAGCATCAGAAGCGCCTTCACGGGTGCTAATGTCGATGTTCTCAATGGACAGAGCCTTGCCATTCTTGTCTACAGCCACGCCATCAGGAGCACCAGTCTTTTCATCCGTGTTCATCTTGCCCATAGCGTTAACGTGCATATCGCCAACGACAACATTCAGCTGGTTGAAAGGATCGGAAGTGTCGCCGATCTGCAGGGTCAGGGCCTTGCCTTCCTTGCCCTCAACGGCCTCGGTGCCAGGAGTAACCAAGCCCAAGGTTGCTTTGATGCCTGCCTCACTAGTCAAATCCAGATTTTTGTCCTTCAGGGCGTCCAGAGCCTTGGCGGCCGTGTTGCCAGTGGGAGCGCCAGTTTCGTCAGTACGCTCCACCAAGGTAATGCCGTCCTTGTCAGCCTTGGCACTGACAGTCCATACGGTGTTGTGAGCAGTAGCCTGGGACAACCGCTCCGTGAACTTATCCATGTCAAAGTTTCCTTCAGCATCGGTAAGGTCGCCGATGTAAACCTTTCCCTCTGTGCCTGCAACCACAGGAGTAGCCTTGTCTGCTTCGTCAGCGGAGAGAGTGATGGTCTGGTTACCGATTTTCAGCTGAGCTTTATCAACCAGCTTAGAGGCATCCAGCTTCACCTTGGTGCTGGCCAGCACAGGATCCGTCTGAGCCGTGCCGTTAATCACGTTAATGGTCTGCACGTTGTAGCTTTGCGTGTCCTTTTTAGCCTCAGTAGCCTCTGCGCCGTCAGCCCAATCAACTGCACCAGTACCCGCAAGTGTACCGCCTGCAACTGCAATAGAAACATCTGCTAAGCCACTAACACCAGTTTTGGTGGATTCAACCTTAAAGGTGTTGCTTGCGGTGTCAAAGGAAATACTCAGGCCGTAGTCAGCCATTTTTTTGCCGTCACCATCTACCTGGTTTGTCAGAGCTTCGGCAAGCGCTGTGCCAGTTGAGTTAGCTGCTTGCCCCGTGGCAGCAATTGTTTTGGCATTTCCATCTGCATCCTTAAACGACAGTGTGATGCTACCATTAGGTATTGGTGCACCGCCAGGTGTAAAAGCGGCACTCGTGTACGACCCCTTGTTAGCCGGAACCGCAGCGGTGGCAGAATTTGTAACTGTCACAGCCATACGGCCATCTACGTTTTCGCCGGGCTTAGTGGGCGCGGTTTTCTGCGTAAACTTCAGCTGGTTGCCCTCAGCTTTCACTTCAAATTCCTGGTCGTTGCCGTCGGCATCTTTGAAGACCAGTTTGTTGTTGGTGGCGTTATAAGCCGCACCATTGAGGGTAACAGAGCCGTTTGTAAGGGCGTCCGGAGTTGCCTTAAGAGCCCCTGCAATGGCTGTCGCAATCTCGCTGCCATTTTTTTCGCCAAAGGCATCATCTGTAGAGGAGAGAGTAATCGTTACATCATCGCCAATTTTAATGGAAATGCTCTCCCCATTCTTGCCGGAGAACTTGTAGTCAGCTAAATCTACAGAGAACTCAGTCTGCTTGTTATTGCCCTCGCCATCGGCATGGGTGATGGTGCTGGTACCCAGGGTCGCGCCTAAGGCTGCAATCTCCAGAGAAGACTCGGAGGCTTCCGTGGCTGCTTTCCCGCCCACAACAGCCTTAGTGTCCAAAGATCCATCCAACAGCTTAATGCCGTTGAAGTTGGCGGAATCAGCGATACGGTCAATTTCAGAACGGAGCTGGTTGACTTCCTTCTGGAGGTTATAGCGGTCAACCTCGTTGTCATACGTGCCGTTAGCAGACTGGGTAGCCAGATAGTCCATACGATTCAGCATATCCTGAATCTCCTGCATAGCACCCTCAGCGGTCTTCACCAGGGAGATACCGTCCTTAACGTTCTTCTGAGCGGCGTTCAAACCAGTAATCTGCGCACGCATCTTCTCCGAAATAGCCAGACCGGCAGCGTCGTCACCGGCGCGGTTGATCTTGTAGCCAGAGCTCAATTTCTCCAAGTTTTTGCTCAGAGCGGAAGTGTTGGTGTTGTAATTGCGGTAGGCGTTCATCGCCATGATGTTGTGTTGAATACGCATAATTTTTTGCTCCTTCAAAAAATATTTTTTCCTGGCGTGATCCTTCACACCGAGAGTTTGTGCTTTGCCGTTGGCATCCGGCCGGGCTGCCGGGCTTCGCACAATGTTATTTCAAACAGCCTGCGCTGGGCTGTTGAAACCTATTTTTCGGCCAGCTTTTCCAGCCGCCGGGCGTCCCGTGCCAGCCGGGACGGGGGGTTGGGCCGCTTATCATGCAGGCCCTGTGGGCGAGCCGCGCCGTCGCGTTCCAGCACTTCGCCGCGCAGGATGGGCACATCTCGCGGGGCCTTGATAGCCACCCGGAACCCTGGCCCGTTCTGATACACCTGCACAACGATATCCTCGCCGATCGTCACGTAATCTCCTGATTTAAGCTGTAAAGAAAGCATTCAGCCACCCCTTCCCTGGAGTCATTTTATAAATCTTACAGTTTTTAAAAACACGAAAATTTTGAAAAACAGGCTTATTTTTTCAAAATGAGGGACGATATATTGTGTGTAAGGCTTAAAACAGACACATAAATAATCCATTTGTAAAAGTGTAGGTTTACAAATGGATTTTTCTTTTTTCAGTTGGCCATTTAAGAATACAAAAAGA
>CANTDZ010000126.1 GCA_947652665.1 uncultured Clostridia bacterium | reverse complement strand
AACTTCCGTGCATTGCCGTCCGTCCCGGTATAATAAATATTCACCATGATACTCAGACGGTCGATATACATAGCCAGGATGGGGCGCTTCCTTTCCTGACAAAATCGCTGGCTGTTCCTCCATCAGCATCATCATGTACTGAAAGGAACACGCAGGCAACGATGCTGCGGATTTTATACATACATCGAAAATCCATTGATAGGATATCCTATCCTCATGTGGGAATTCTTCCCACATGAGGAACATTTGCTCCGCGTCTTCCGCTTCTATGTAAGCGCATTCCCGCATCTGTTCGTTCAACTTAGCAATGATTTCCGCTGCTGCCGCTGCCAGAAAAGACTTTGCATAAAGCTTATTGGCAGAAAACTTTTTTGAAAGATTACCCAATCGGCTTTTGAAATATGGCTCTACCGCCCGAAGTCCCTCCACAACGTCCCTTGAAACCCGCGTGGTATTGGTATGCTTCTCACAATACTCTATACCTTCACAAATGGTTTTGCAGGTATCCCAAAGCCGAAAACACAAATCAAAACGTCCCATTTCACCCCATCCCTTCAATCAAATGCGCCACCCGCTTATACACATCGCTGGCCTTGATAGCTATCACTGCCGGGTCATCCTGGGGGTAGAGGGCCAGCAGGTCGTGAACTTTTCCTGCAAGATCCAACAACTCGGGGTCCGACTCCGGCGTATTCAATTCCGGGGTGTGTTCGGTTAAAAATTCTACCATGGGCTTCATGGCTTTGCAGGTGTCCAATCCCTTGCGCAGCAGGCGGACATATCCGGTCGTGTCCCCAGCGTCCAACGCATCAAACGCTTGGGCGCAGTACCAGCCGAAGCGGTGTACAGGGGGAAGCGCGCACAGCGTTTCCTCCTGTAACACGCTCACAGAGTAACAAAATGGCAAAAATATTTTTTCCGTTTTTACAAAAATCCGAGTAAGCGTCATCCCTTCTTCTTTTTTATCTTGTTCTGCCCAGGCAAAAGCCCGTATAGCTGCAATAACAAGGCTGCGAATCCAAAGCAAATCTTGCCAGTCACCATGCAAACCCTTATCAGCTGCTTGGCAGGCCAATTCAAATATGCTGTCTTTATCCCGTGCTAAACGTCCCGCAAGGCCATCCATTTCTTCCATATACATAGCCTTCCTTGGAAGGGGGAAAGCAACATGCATACGCAACGCATGAGTGAGTGCGTGGATGGGGAATTCCTCCCAATGTTCAACGCAGGAAAGCTTTTCCGATAAAGACGCAGGGTCATGTTCGGCTAATACCGCAGCTGCTCGACCGGTTTCACAGATATCTTCCAGAGGAAGGAAGAGCGTATACGCCTCCCGGCAAAAATCTTGCTCCTCCTGCGCCTTGGTACGGTATTCAGGGACAAACACGTTGCCAGCGGTTACGCGGAAAGCGTGTTTACGCAGCCCGGCCTGTTCTGCTGTTGACTTGTCAAGCTGTTCCCAAAATGAAATGATAGTGGCAGACGTATCCAGTTGGGTTTTCTCCTGTATCTCCAGCAGGCCCTGAAGAGTGCGGGATATTTCGTCCGTATTCAGAGGGGAAACTACTAGTTCTGATATTAGTTGCAGCCCTTTTTCCCACTGCTTCTCTTTTTGATAAGCAGTTACCAGCAGAGTCTTCAACTGCCGATGGGCGCTGGGCAGCGAATAAAAAAGGGAGCCAACCGTGAGGTCGCTTTTTATGGCGTCTGTTTGCAGATCATCAAACGCTTGCAGGTATTTTTCCCCTAACTGAACGGCTGCCGCGTAATCTTCTCCATCTTGCATAGCATGGAGAAAAGAAAGAGCTGTAATGTCTATCCGGGTAAAGTAGGAGTCAGGGAACCAATCCTGCGCAAACCGCGTCCATTCTTGACGCGAGGAAACAAGCCCATTCCGTCCAGCAAAAACAACACCATGCCGAAGGATAGACGCGCCCAGCTTCTCCCAGCCTGGCCCCTTTTGCTTTACCATATCCACAGCGTGACGGATTTTTTCCTCCAGGTCAGGCTGCTGGTCGCCGCTTTCGATAAATTGGTTCAGCCGCTGCAGATTGTCAGGGGCTTTTTCTAATTCTTCCCGCAGCAGAACAACATTCCTCTGCCGCTTTGTTTCGCCGCGTGCACCGTTAAAGCCTATATAGCCATCGTGGTATAGGATAGTTTTGAAAAGCCTTATCCAGCGCAATGGCTTTTTCCCTTTTGGCTCCCATCGCTCATGTATGGCGCCAGTCCAGCGTGCACCTGTGGACAGCCGCAGGAGCCGCCCGGCTTGGAAATCTGTGTAGTCCTCGTTCATGCCCTCAGTCATATAGTTGCGTACAAGGACAACGCCCGCTGTGTCCTGCGGGCGGGCCTGGCCCTGCAGGAAATGCACCAGCTGGGTTACATCCGGGTCTAAAAATTCATCACAGTCTACAGAAAAGTACCATCTCCCCGTACAACGGTCCTGGACAGCATTACGGGCGGCGGCAAAATCATTGACCCAGGGGAAGTCAAACAAAATATCCGCATATTGTTCCGCAACCTCACGGCTGCCATCGTCTGATCCCGTGTCAGCCATCACCAACTCGCAGGGGATAGCATCGCGCAGGGGCTGCAGGGATTTGAGGCAGCGCTCCATACAACGTATCTCGTTTTTGAAGATAATGCCAATAGATAAAACAGGGTTTCCCATAAAATTCCTCCTTCTCCTGCTCTTGGCGGGGCCGTCCCGCTTTCCATGAGCGGCCCCGCCAAAAGCAGGAAATGGGACGGGCACACGCCCGCCCCAAAACCATTTGCTTTTGAAATTGTAAAGAACGTTTTAAAATTAGCCAAGAAGCTGCAGAACACCCTGGGGCACAGCGTTGGCCTGGGCCAGCATAGCCTGTGCGGACTGGATGAGGATGTTGTTCTTGGTGTAAGCCATCATCTCTTCGGCAACGTCTGTGTCGCGGATAGTGGACTCAGCGTCCTGGATGTTCTCAGCCATGACGCTCAGGTTGTTGGCAGTGTGCTCCAGACGGTTCTGGGTTGCGCCCAGGTCGCCGCGGACAGAAGAGACGGCGTTGATAGCGGCCTTGATGGTCCCAATAGCGCCCTGCGCACCCTCGATGTTGCTGATATCCAGGTCGGCAATGCCCAGCGCAGCTGTGTGCATATCGCCTACGGCAACCTTCAGCTGGTTGTAATCGTCAGAAGTATCGCCAATCTGCAGGGTCAAAGCCTTGCCGGGGCCGGCAGTCTCAGTGGTATCGTCCCCTTCGGTTTCCTCAACCTTCTTGGCAAACTCCACTTTGCCCAGGCCCTGCGCCCACTTAGCAGCAGTGGTGTCGTCAGCAGTGCCCTTCTCAACGGAAATCTTGTTGCCGTTGATGGTAACGCGGCCAGCTTCATAATGCATGGACTGCAGGATCTTGTTCACATTATCTGTGGTGAAGTCCTTGGCAATCATTTTGCCTTCGCTCCATGCCTTATCCGTATCAATAGTGCCATCGGCCTTCTTATAGTCGTCATAGTTCTCAATGAACTCGATGGTCTTGTCGCCAATCTTGATCTTGTCGCCGGCCTCCGGCTTCGCACCCAGGTCATATACAGCCGTGGCATGCTTACCCTTGCCATCAGAAGCGGAGTACTTAGCGGGGTCGAAGTCCAGCGTAAAGGCGCCGTTATGCTGCCAGTTTTCAGGAGCCTGATATCCGTTGGCGGCCATGCCCTTGTCTGTGGTGGTCAGCGTGATGGTGAAATCGTCCGAGTTTGTGGAAGCAAGGTTTTTGTAAGCATACTTAAATGCGTTAGATGAGCCATCAGAAGCCTTCATGCTGCCAAGGCCATCGGTAGCGTCTTCAATTGCATCTTTAATCCTGTCTTTCAAGGTGGCCCAGTCAGCACCGGCTGTCCCGCCTGTTGCCAGATCCAGGTCATCAATCTGGATAAAGTTGTTAGTTGCGTTGGTGGCTTTGTCCATAGTAAAAGTGAACTCTATATTACCGATCTTGAACTTATCACCGGCCTGGATCTTGGACAGATCCTTGAAGTTGATGGTGTACTTGGCAGCCGTGTTAGAAGCAGCGGGGTCGCCTACGTCAACGCCGTTTGTGGCGTCGATATCGGCAAAGTTAGCGCTGTTGGCAGTTCCGCCCAAGGTGGTATTGGCAAGGGTATCAAAAGCAGTGGCACCAAACGCGCCCACAGTCTTAGCGGTCAATGTGATGGTTGTGTCAGCAGAAACCGTGCTGGTGCTGGTCAAATCTATCTCATTGCCGTCAGCGTCAACAGCATCAAACAAATTTGCAAGCGTCAACGTGTTTCCAGCTAAGCCTGTCACTGCACCCAAGGCATTGTATGCTTTGCCCGACTTCAATGTAAGGGTAATGGTGGCTTTTGCACCCTCGCTGGGCTTTTCGCCATCGATAGAGGCTGTGGGGGACACACCCAGCATTTCCAGCGTTTCAAAAGTGCCGGAGGGGCCGGTGGTTTCCTTTGTGCCTTCGTCCAAAGAGCCGTCCAGCAGCTTGATACCGTTGAAGTTGGCGCTGTCCGCGATACGGTTGATTTCAGACTTCAGCTGATCCACTTCCTTCTGCAGGTTGGCGCGGTCAACCTCGTTGTCGTAGGTGCCGTTGGCAGACTGGGTGGCCAGGTAGTCCATGCGGTTGAGCATGTCCTGAATCTCCTGCATGGCGCCTTCAGCGGTCTTCACCAGGCTGATGCCGTCCTTCACGTTCTTGGAAGCAGCGTTCAGGCCGGTGATCTGGGCACGCATCTTCTCGGAAATAGCCAGGCCAGCTGCGTCGTCGCCAGCGCGGTTGATCTTGTAGCCAGAGGAAAGCTTTTCCAGGTTCTTGGACAGAGCGGAAGTGTTGGTGTTGTAGTTGCGATAAGCGTTCATCGCCATAATGTTGTGTTGAATACGCATAATTTTGTCTCCTTAAAATTATTTTTTGCGTTTTGGACTGGCCCACGTTCATCGTGGGCTTTTGCGCATTTTGCCAGAGTGATCGGTTCTGTCGGATGCGCTGTATATTTCAACTGATTCCGGAATCAGCAGAAACCAAATTTATCGTTTTGTGTTGCGCCGCAGTTCCGACGCGCGTTTATAATCACTGTCGTGAAGCCCCTCCGGGCGCTTTTCTGTTTGCTCGAACAGCTTGCCGCGCAGGATGGGCAAATCCCTCGGCGCGTCTATGGCGACCTCGATGGAGTTGCCCCGGTCTTGGAAGACCTGCACGGTGATGTCCTCGCCGATGGTTAAATATTCACCAGATTTTAATCGTAAAGATAACATGTTGGGCTCCTTCCCAATTTGTTTAGTCGCGAACCTCCGCGTTCTCCACCCGCCGCACCGCGTCATAAAACGTGGTGGCGGCCATGCCGCAGCGCTCTGCCGCTTCTTTCATCTTCAATTTGTGGCTGCGCCACAACCTGCGGGATTCCTCGAAATTCTCCGGCAGCGGCTTACGATGGTTTACGCTGACCGGCTCCCCCAGCCTGCGCACGGCGTCGTAAAAAGTGCTTTCCGGCAAGCCGCAATGCTTAGCGGCGTCTTTCAGATTCAACTCCCGGCTGAGCCACAGCTGCCGGGCCTCCTCGAAATTGTCGGGCAGCGGCTTGGATTTCCTCCCAAAGCTCACGCCCTTGGCCTTTGCCTTGGCGATGCCCTCGGCCTGCTTTTTGCGGCGTTCCTCGCGGATGGCCTGTTTGGTAGCGGAAAGGAAAAGCTCGGAAACGAAAGCGCTGAGCAATTCCTGGCTGTTGGCAGGGGCCTGCTCGTTTAAATCCAAGACGATTTCTTCCGCCAGGTCATGAAGGTGCAGCCGGAGCTTTTCCTCTATCTCCTGCTGCGAAAGCGGGCGGCTTCCTATGCCGCCGATGGCATCGAAATTGAGTACAGACACGGGCTGTCACTCCCCTCGCAAACCGTAAATTTACGGGTTTACGAAGTGAAGTTTTTTCGGATTCGGGCTTATCTTTTTCGCAAATA
>CANTDZ010000125.1 GCA_947652665.1 uncultured Clostridia bacterium | reverse complement strand
AATCCAAAGAATGATGCTTTTGCCCACAGCTGCCAGTTTGTCGCTATTAGCGCCCAACATCTCTACAATCCCGGTTATGATAGCGGTAACGCCTTTCGCCATATCGGGAAAGTGCTTTGTGATACCGTCTGCCAGCTTGCCAATGATATCCTTGCCAACTGCCAGCAGGGTAGGCCCCTGCTGCTTTAAACCGTTTACCAGCGTGGTAATGATTTGCCCTGCCATTTCTGCAAACTCGGGCATGACCTTTGCAAAGCCCTTTATGATTTCCGGGCCCACACGCAAAACCTGCTCGACAATTTCCTGGATGCGCGGCACGATGTTGTGCCCAGCGGTCACCACGCTTTCAATGAGGTTGTCCATCAGCCTGGACATATCTTGATTGCTGTCGGCGATACCCACCATGAAATTGCTCCAAGCGCCTTTCATGGATGCAACACTACCTTGTATAGTCGTGCTGGCTTCCAGCGCCGTCGTGCCGGTGATGCCCATCTGGGATTGTATTACATGGATTGCCTCAATGATTTTGTCAAAGGAAACATCGTTGACGGTTTTAGCGGTGACCTCCATCGTATCGCCCAGCACACCGCTGTCATTGATAAGACGTGCCATTTCTGCCGCCGTGCCGCCATAGCCCAACTTCAAGTTGTCGAGCATCGTGTAATTTTGCTTTGCAAAACCCCTATAGGCATCTTGGACGCTTTCCATCGTGGAGCCCATTTTGTTCCAGTTGTCCGCCATGTCTGTTATGGCAAGGTTGGACATTTCCGCAGCGGCAGTGGTATCTCCGCCGAGCCCCTGCAAAAGACTAGCGGAAAAACTAGTGGTCAAATCCATGTACTGGTTTGCGGACATACCGGCGGTCTTGTAGGCGTTGTCAGCGTAATTCATGACTGTATCGGCGCTGCTCTTGAACAGCGTTTCGATACCGCCTGTAAGCTGCTCATAATCCGCGTAAGCGTTAAAGGCTGATGTGCCGATAGTCACAACCCCCGTAGCGGCTGCAGCAGAAGCCAAGCCAATCTTTTGGATGCTGTCCAAAATAACGCTTCCTGCCTTTTCGCCGACACCCTCCACAGCCTGGAAACCCTTGCTCAAAGTGGAGAAGCCTTTGGAGAGATTTTCAAAGCCACCCTTCATTTTGGATGCGAAGGAATGAGTCTTTTTGCTGGCGTCGTCCAGACCTTTCTCATAATCGCTGGGGTCAAGGGCGATTTTTGCAAAGAGAGATAGAAGTTCCAATCCCTATCCCTCCTTCTGGGCATGGGCCCCAACATTAAAACCGGTCCGATATGTCATATAAGCCCTGCGTGACATTTCGCGGACTAACTGCGAGCCCTGCACGGAATCCATCACAGCCTTTTCGCCAGCCGGTTCCTTTCCAGCCAGCCCCTCGCGGTAACCGATTTCGTAAGCGTGGGAAATATGCCGCGCCATTTTCCGCAGAAATGTCCTTGTGCGGCGGTCTTTGCCACGGGGAGCATAGTGCGCAAACAGCAGCTTTTCAACGGTCTTGTGGTCAAACGGATTTTTCATTTGTTCACTCCTTTCTGAAAACAAAAAAGCGGGGCCACTCACTCCATTTCTGGAATGAATGACCCCGCTCGGCCCTTCCGCCCAAACGCTTATGGGCGGGCTCTTTTTTGAATTTTCAAAATATTTTCCCGGCGTATCCGGACAAGCCGTATTCCATCTTGTGTTGGTATCAGCTCTACCCGATCGCCGTTTTTCAAAGCGGCCTCAATAGCCTTCACCAGCTTTTCATTCATGGTTTTTTTCCAGAGATTTCAAGATTGCATCTTGAAATTTATTCTTTATAAGCTGCTGCTTTCGGTCTCCCTGCATTTTCTGTCCGGCGGCATATAGCACCGCGCCGAAAAATGCGCCAACTGCAAAAATCAAAGCCCCGATTATCAGTTGCATAATTATCCCTCCCTGGTGTCCACTGCTTCACAAAAAGCCGGATAGCAATCTGTAGGTACATCGCCGAAGCGGCTGGCTGCATCTTCCGGGCTTTTCGGGTCAACATCGATACGGAATTTCGTAATAGCATCCATCCGGGGAATCGTACCATTTGGCCCATCCCCAGTGCCTGCAGGGTTCAGGTATACACGCCGCTGGTTTGTTCGTTCCAAAGCCAAAATATGCTTGGCGTTTTTAGCTAAACTTCGAATAGCCTTTCTTGCAAACTCATCAGAAACCCCGGCGCTGCCTGTAGAAAAGCCCAATATCTGATGGGTATGAGCGATTTCCTCCAGTACAGCCAGGGCCATACTGCAGCCCCTCAAGCTGTTGCAGGCATGGGTCAGTTCGTCCCGAGTGATCCGTTCCTTCATCTTCAAAAGCTGAAGTATCGAAAGCTGTTCCGGGGAAGGTGCAACCGCAGGACGGCTCTCCAGATTCTTTTCCATTGAAGAAACGCAGCGCTCGAAAGCGTCCCCGCATTCCTCTCGCAGTGCTTTGATTTCCGCTGCCCGCGCTTTTCCGAGCTTGGAAATTTCAGCATCATACTGTGCCGAGCCCCGATACCCGGCTTTCTGCTGCACTTCCTCATCAAACCTCTGATTGATTCTATTCAATCCGTCGCGATACTTTTGGACAGTGTGGTAATACCATTCAGTGTGCTTCATAATATAATCCTTTCTGTTTTAATAGTTTGCAATCTTGATCACAGATACCCAAAGCTTTGCGGAAGCTGTGCAATCATTTTGATAACTTCCGGGCTGTCGCATATCCATGTAATTTCATCGGGCCTTGCTGCGCGAAAATCCACTGTGAACCTTTCCTTTTGGGCTTCCGTGTAATCGGGCGAAGTCATGTGCAGGCAATAGCACCATTCCGGCGAGAAAATCATGCGCACGACTTTATTTTCGGCAGTGCAGGCCAGGGCATCGCCCAAAGTAAGGGTTTTCGCTTTTTCGGCTGGCCCGTAGATTCCCTTCGGGCGGTAAACCATCCTGACCTTGTCCAAGCACAGGGAATCAACCCGAATTTCTGTAAAGGGGGCAAATCTGCGCCTTTCCGCTGCAAGCATTTCTGCCTGCTTTTCGAGGGCCGTTATACGCTGCAAAACCGCATTACTACTCATGCAAGTCACCCACCTTTGTTTCCAACTCTTTTAGCCGTTCGATAATTTCAAGCTGTTCAGTCGCTTTCAAGCTGAACTCCAGCAGCGATCGGGCGGCGCTGACCCGGATTTGCCCGGTTTGCGCATCATCCCGCATGATTTCCTCCAGCGTAGTTAGGGCCGGGGACAGGGATTTTTGCGCCTGTCGCACAGCATCCGAAACCAGGGCGGAAAATGCCGCTTTGTATTCCTTCTGAAATTCATCATCATCCAAATACCGTTTTAGCGTAGAGACTCCAATCCCCGCAGCTTGGGCCGCTGCCGCCTGCGTGGGGTACGTTAAAAGCGCTTGAAGAGCTTTCACTTGCTTTGCTGTCAATTCTCTACCTTCCCTTCCAACGGTTCAAAAATCGCCATTTCTGCCCGTTTATAGTAATTTATCCAATTCGATAATTCCATCGTCACCAGCCACGGCCCACGGTTGCGCCGGTGGAACAAGACCGGGATGCCGTCCCCGAATCTCTCCGAATCCCGCACGGCCTGGGCGAAAGCGTTGACGATGTTCAGCCGTTCAACTCGTTTTACTTCTGCATGGATTCCAGGTAGCCCCGTAATATCGGGGGTACTGCCATAACTAACAGGTTTTCCCGGCTCCACAGGGAAGCCGTAGGCTTGTAATATTTTCGATAACTCCAGCTCGCCCTGTCGGCCCTTTCGCTGGGATGATTTGCCGCTCAAACTCTCACCTCCATAAAGCCATGATTCGATGTACAGGTCTGCTCCCCCGCAGCGTGCGCATGGCCCGTTCTTCTTCTGTGCGCACCTTGTCTTGGGTGATTTGGAGCTTTTCAGCCGTCTGCCGCCGGGTGAGCTGGTGCATAAACCGGCACTGCATCACCTGGGCCTGGGTCGGTGTCAGATCAAGCATGGCTGATTCCAGCAAAGCATGAACACAGTTCTGCAAATCCCTCTCGTCAACAGAAGCAATCGCTTCTTCTGCCTGCGCATCTGGTAGCAGCTCCCCCACCTCCCCGTCATCTTCGTCAAGGGCAGGGCGGTTCAAGCTGTCCGCAATGTCAAGCGGGAACGGATGAGCTTTGTTCAGGCCCACAGCGGCCTTGAAGCGGTTCTTGGATGCGAAGGTGAGATAGGTTACAAAGTTATACCCTTTGGCGGGATTGTAGGCCCTCACAGCGTCCAAAAACGCAAAATAACTGGTTTGCTCCAAATCCTCCAGCGTGACGCCGTGGGCAGCACAGAAGCCGGTGCCGTAGTGCCAATAGAACTCCCGGGCCTTGAGATATAGCAGGCGGTTCACACACGTCCACAGTGCAAAAAGCGCCGCTTGGTCGCCCTGCTGGGCCAGCTTGGCTAACTCGTTGTTAGCGGCCTGCATACGGTCGGCCTTCCAGCAAAGCTTCCAGCGATTCCATGTTTATCAGCGGGAATTTGCCCAACCGTACCGTTTGAATTTTCCCCGCCTTTGTCCACCGCCGCAGCGCTCCCACCGAGATCGGGGTATTGGGGTCTTTCCGTTTCAATTCCTCCACCGCTTGAGGGATGGTTCGCATGATTGCCATTTCCAGCACTCCTTTCCAAAAACAAAAAAAGCGTGACCAACTATCAAGGAATCCTCGGTAGCTGGCCCCGCTCGGCCCCTCCACCCAAACGCTTATGGGTGGGCTCTTTATTTGTTTAATTATATCACATTATGCTCATATTTGCAAGCATTTATTTCTATCTGCAGCGGGGACAGCAGTATCAAAACTGGCCTCCTATCAACTTTGATTATAAAACCTCCTAGTCCGTCAGAATCACCAGCATACTAACGAAGAATGACACAACACCCACCACAATCAGCCCCGGCAGCCCACACAAGGCCGCTATGCCCAGTGTAAGGCCAGCATATAACCCTCCAGCCGCAAGGCCACACAGGGCCCGGAAATAGCTTTTGCGCATGGGGCGGGTCTGGTACTCGAAGGCCGTACCGTTATGTTCAAATTTGATTTTCATGATATCACCTTCATCGCCTTCTGCCGGTATTCGGATTCCTTCTCGTTGAGCTCTACAAGCGCCTTTGCCGTAAGAGCCGGTATGTTGAACGTGGAAGATGCATGAATCATAACACCAAAGCTCGGACACGCACGACGCCCTTCTGCTTCCATGAGGTATACGTTTATTTCATCCCTTCCCCGTTCTGGCTTGAGGATTATCAACCAAGTAGACGCGCCCAAAACATCAGACTGTGCCACAGGTGCCAATGTATTCTGTCTCATTTCCGCTTCCCTCCTAGCATGTATTGTGAAAAGCTCACCGGGTCTGCCGCTACTGTACGGATTGTGTCAATCGACCGTATACCGTACAGCATGGCGGCAGTGGCAAGGGTATTTGCATAGCCATACACAGCATCCCATAGGGAGTCGGCCTTATCATCTGCCACGGCCTTTGCCATAAGCTCCTCCAGCAAATCAAAGGACTGCTTCACGCAAGGGTCTCTCAGCTGTACGCTCTCCCAATCTTCTGAAGTTTCCAGCAAACCCATAAACCGGTTCATAAAATTCATCTGCTTTTCTGTCGGTTTCATTCTGCATCCCTCCCTGTGCGTTTCATCATAAATTTAGACAGTGCTGTAGGGTTCGATGCGACCGCCCGGACGGTATCCACCAAAGAAATGCCGTATAGAATAGCGGGGCGTTCAAGCGCATTGATGCAGCCAGACACAGCCTCGCTTAGCTCTTCAGCCAAATCTGGGGAGACGTAAGCACCAATTTTTTTCATCACTTGATTATATTTCTTTTCCGAAAGCTGAATTTCGGGGTCGCTACTCTGAATGCCAAGCCATGCGTCTGTCTGGGTGACAGCCCCCATAATCTTATCCATCGTTTCAAGGGAGGTCAATATAACATGCCGATAAGAATTGACAATGATTTGCCGGTA
>CANTDZ010000124.1 GCA_947652665.1 uncultured Clostridia bacterium | reverse complement strand
ACAAATCCACCTGCGGCCTGCGTCGGCCCGTCCAGCGCAGACCACCTGCCTGCCCCACGCACGTCCAGCCAGCCGCCCGCAGGCTTGCGCCGCTTTCGCTCTCCAAAATATAGGTGATAAGCCGCTTGTAGCCCATAGCCCGCGCCGCCCTCCAAGCCGCTGCATATAGCATAGAGCAGGCATTGCGGGTGCCATCGGTGCAAAGGCGGTTGACCTCCAGTGTCCAGCCATCGTCCAGATAGCGGGAGACTGGACGGCCTGCAATGACTACGCCTGCCACCTTTTCGCCATCGGACAGGCCGATGGAAAACTTGTGGCCTGTTACTGGGCCGTGATGGCGATGGTGCTGGCCCACAAAAGCATTGGCCTCTTTTAACGTCATGGGGATAATCTCAAGTTTCGTCTGCTATCACTCCAATCTCGCGGGCTTTACGGCCCGTGAATTTTGTTGTATAATCCCCTTATAGGGGGAATGCAGATGTTTTTTCGTGCCGATAACCGGGCGGCTGTGTTTATTGATTACGAATATTGGTATGTATCCATGAAAGACCGCTATGGGGTAAGGCCAGACCTGGATAGCTGGTGCCGGCAGATACGGGGAAAATACCAGGTGGAGCGCCTTTCCTTTTTTGGCGATTTCCAACATCCCAGCTTCTCCGGCGAGGTAGCCCGTATCCACGCGGTTAGTAATGAAATTATTGAAACAAGATGGGAAAACCGTGGGCAGGCTGTCAAAGATATGTCCGATGTAATCATGCTGGACGCCATATACAGGCTGGCGGCAAAAAAGAAGTCCCCGCCCAGCTTTGTGCTGTTCACAGGGGATGGGCATTTCCAGCCTGTTGTGCGTTATCTGGTGCAGGACTTGCGGAAGAATGTCGAGGTCTACGGAATACGCACAACCATGAGCCGCGCCCTGCGGGATGCCGCGTCCGCTTCCTTTGAAATCCCCAGCGAAGATGGCCAGCTTACGACCTGTTTCCGGTACATTGTGGCAGACTTTGACAGGATCGCGCAAAACCATGGAAACGCATTTGCCACCTATCAAAGCCTGGTTTCCCGCGTATCGGCCAGCAATAGAATCCCCAGGGAGCAGGTGGAAATAGCTCTGGCTGAAATGATAGACAGAGGCTGGCTCACCAAAAAGAAATACCGCATCGACTACAAGAAGCCCCTGATAAACGCTATCCTGCCAGAGTGGAATGAGTTGATTGAAGCAGGCCTGCACAACCCCGGTTAGGCGGTTCCGTAGCTACAGAGAGGGTTCCACTCCCCGCACAGGGCTGGTCCGTGCCGTTGCCTCCATGGATATATTTTTGTACCGCCGCCGTATCTGCTCATCTGTAATACCCGGCAGCGGTACATGCATACCCAGGTCGCCGTACCATTCGGTCAAGCGTTTTGCATAAGGGATATTGTGCCGGTTTTCCCATTCCCAGATCTTCCTGCACATATCAAAAAAGTCCTCTATAAAATCTTCCTCTTTCCTGTAAGAATTTGGAGAGCCAAGCCCTTCCCTCTACCCCCAAGCCTGGGGGCACAGGGAAGGGCTGCGGTTTCCCACAGCCCTAAAGCTATTCTTTAACTGCTATCACCGCCAACCTTCCGTTTTTCTGTGAATATTCGCATGTCACCAGCGTAAGCAGCTTATCCCCCGGCCCGATTCCCACGGCTGTGTCGTAGAGCTGCCGCGCCGCTATTTCCTGCGCTGCCTGGTTGTCAACATCAAGGCACCGGAAGATACTCCACTTGCTAGCCTTGTAGCTGCCCTTCACGCGCAACACAGCCACTATGCGGTAACTTTCTGCTCCTGCCGGGGTTTCAAAAACCACTTCCTGGTGGGCCTGCCAATATTCCTTATCCTGATACTCATGCAGGCAGGAAAACATACTGCCGTCGTTCATGTGGTGGCCGTATACCAGCAGATTGCCGCTGTCCAGGCTGCACCTTGCGTCCAGGAAAGGCAGGCCGTAAATGTCATACTCCCGGTCAAAGTCATGGCTGAGGTAAAATTCAGGTTTATCCTGGCTCTGCATAACGGGGAAATCTATAGGCGTACCGGGGATAGACACCCAGCCGATGCAGTCCGGGTTTTCTTCCTGCAACGCTGTGAAATCGCGTAATACGGCTGGCGGCTCCTGCGCTTCTATATGGTTTTCCGGCAAAGGGGTTTCCTGCGGCCCTTGCCCTATATCCGTAACAATGGGGCTTGCCGCCAGCCTGCGCAGGGCTTCCATTTTCATCCCCTGTTCCTGCCCCTGGAAGTAGAAGCCTGCCAGCCACAGCCCAGCACAAACAGAACCAGCCAATAAAACCGCTGCCAAAATTGCCGCCAGGGCCTTCCTCATTTCACCCCCCTGCCGCGCTTGCGCTTACGGAGGAAAACGAAGATGCCCGCAGCCGCGCCAGCCAGTACCAGTGTGGCCCCGCCCACATAGGGCAGCAAGGGGAGCATCCCAGCAAAGTTAAAAACCTGGGCGCTTTCTTCACGGATGCCTGGCAGATACGTTTCTGCTTGTACCTCCTGCAAAGCCTTGTCCCTACCCACAGAGAAAGATAGTTTGTCCTCTCCGTCCTTTGATTTTATCCGCAGGGTATATTCCCCTTTGGGCACCCGGATAAAGCGGCGGGGGCTTTCCTCTGTAACCCAGCTTGCCAGCTCGTCGCCGTCCTCATTACACAGGGCCGCGTCCGCGCCCACAACCGGGCTGTTTGTGGCGTTGCTGTGTACGGCCAATTCGACCGCAACATAGGGGCAAGCAACGGTGAAAGCCCCTTCCAAGCCTGCCGGGATTTCTGTGGGTATTTTTTCTGTAGAGTACCCATCGGGTACTTTAACGGGTACAGCCACAAGGCCCGTGACAGGCGCTTTCTGGAAAATCGCCTGCCCATGTTCGTCTGTCCGGGCTGTCTGCAAAGCGGCGCTCCTTTTGTAAGGGTCTTTGCCGTTTTTCTCTGTCTCCCGCTGGTTTTGGAGGTTCGAGAGTGACTGGCTGATGTCGGCGGGGTCAACCGGGCTTTCTGGGGCAGGCGTATCCCCTGTAAGCTCGAAAAGGCCCACAGTCACACCGGGTACAGGCTTGCCGTCTGTGTCCAGGACGGTCAAGGTTAGAGTACGCTTGTCTGCCCTGGCTTCTTCGGGTTCCTCGCTGGGCTCAACCGTGGGGGCTGGGGTTGCAATGGGGTTTACACTGGGAGGGGCTTGTGTAGCCGCTGGCGTAGGGGCAGGCGTGGCGGCGGGGGCCGCTGTTGTGCCCGCGCTGCCAGATACCCCGCCC
The DNA here is from genome assembly GCA_947652665.1 of uncultured Clostridia bacterium. GTDB lineage: Bacteria > Bacillota > Clostridia > Oscillospirales > Acutalibacteraceae > Acutalibacter. Next base: position 2,781 of record CANTDZ010000124.1, on the reverse strand, counting down.
TGGCTGGGGGCCGGGGGAGTGGGCGTGGGTTTCGGCGCGGGCTTCTCTGCCAAATACTGCGTGAGGTTACAGGCAGGCTCTTTCAAGGTGTAGGCGATATGTACCGCGCCGCAGATTTCCCCTTCGTCTTTTAGGTGGTTGATTTCCTCCTGCGCGGCCCGCAGGGTCACATAATCGAAGAATTTTTCCGTGCCCGGTTTGCCCAGGGAAGCCCCAAAATTCTCATAGGTTACGGTAACGCCCGCAATCTGCTTTTCATTTTCAGCGGCCAGCACAATGCCGGGGGAAAAAGGGCCAGCAATCAAAGCCCCGTTTTCCCTTGCCGCGATTTCCCTGCCCCCGCTGGTGCGTATCTCCTTATCGCCGCCGGAAACAGTAAGGCCCGTAACCGTGAATTTCACACTGGCACTGGCAGGCTGGAAGCCTTTGGGAACAGCCGTTTGGCGCAATTCGTAGGAACCGGGGGTAAGCGAATCAAGGGAAACCATACCCTTTGCGTTGCTTTCCACGCTGGGTTTTACAATACGCCCGCCGCAGTACAGCGTATACCTTGCGCCAGGGACAGGCTTCAAGGTGCGGGCATCCTTTACGGCCAGGACGGCGCTACCCTTGGCTGGGGCAACGTCCAGCGTGTCATAGACTGCCAGGTTTACCTCCTGGCTGACGCTTTCCCCGTCACAGGTGGCCCGGATTGACTGGCGGGTGCTGGTATAGAGGGAATCAAACAAAACCGCCCCGTCCTGGACGGAAAGGGAAAAGGCGGGTTGCCCCGCCTCCACTTCTGTAACACCTTTTTCCATGTGGATTTTGCCGGAGAAGGTCTGACCCGCTTCTTCCCTGTAGAAAACCTGATGGGGTGTGGGCGTGCCTGTAGCTTTCGCGGCGCTGGTCGGAATGGCACTGGTAAAAAGCAAGGCCCCTGCCAAAAGGGCAGAGGCCAGTTTCCTTTTATTCATATTGGCTTTAACCTCCTGTTTACTTCCTGCGTTTTTTGACAAGGTAGGCAGTCAAACCGCCCGCGCCTGCCAGCATGGCAACCATAGCTGCCCCCACAAACCACGGGTTTGCGCGGGTATCGCCGGTCTTGGGGATGCTGGTGGTGGGGATATCCGGAGTTTTCTTCTTGTTCTCCACGGTGATTTTTGCCTCGATGCTATCCTCCCCGATTTCGATTTCTGTTTCTTTATTATCCAGGATATACCCCTCCGGGGCATAGATTTCCTCCAAAAAGTACTTGCCCCAGGGCAGATTGTCAAAAACCAGTTCGCCGTTCTTGTCGGTTTTGCCGTCTGCTACCACCTGACCGTCTGCGTCCTTCAGGCAGAAGGAGGCCCCTTCCAGGCGGGTGTCCGTCCCGGTTTCCACCTTGACAATGCGCAGGGAGCCGCGCTTGAGCTTGTTGTGAAACTCAACCACGGCGGGTTCGCTGCCGTTTTCTACGGTGACAGTCTTGCCGTTCTCTATCACATAGCGGGAGGTGGTATCGTTTTCCACTTCTGTGATGGTGTACTCACCGAGGGGCAAATCCTGAATGTAGATTTCGCCCTGGGCGTCCGTTTTGAAGGTTTCCGCATAATCTTTGCCCGTCACCAGGAAGGAAATGCCCTCCACCATGTTGTCCTCGGCGGTTTTCTTGATGAGAAGCCCGCCCTTTGCGTTGACGGTGACAGTCTGTGCCTCGTCCTCAATGTCTGCATGGACGGCAAGCTCAAGCCCGTCCTGATAGAGCGTTTCAAAAACGACTATGCTCTTACCTGCCAGCCCAGAGCAGTCAAAGGTGAAAGAAACCTCAACCGTTCCATTTTCTTTTTCTGCCGTAAACTCAGCGGAGGACGTAATTTCTTTCCCGTCCACCAACAGCTTTTCCCCTGTGGATTTGTCCATCAAAACGCCCTTGACATTGTAGGTTTTGCCGATAGTAAGGCCGGTGTATTCTACAGTGTCCACAATGGTCACTTCGCCCAGCGGGTCGGTAATCTTATTGCCGTTGACGGTGGCGGTGGTCTTGATGTCGGGCTTGCCGAAATCAATGGTCTGCCCTTCATCGTCAATGTCGGTGTGAGCAGCCAGCTCCAGGCTGTCCCTATACAAGCTTTCAAACACCACAACCGATTTCCCAGCCAGTCCGGAAGCGTCAAAGGTAAAGGGGATGTCGATGCTGCCTTCGGCCTTGGGCGCTATAAAGGTAGCTTCTGCGGTAACTTCCTTGCCGTCTACCAGAAGCTTTTCCCCCGTCGATTTGTCCATCAAAACGCCCTTGATATTGTACTCTTTGCCAGGGGTAAGGCCAATGTATGTCACCTTGTCGATAATCGTCACTTTGCCCAGGGGGTCGGCGGTTTTCTCGCCATCGACAGCAGCCGTCGTTCCGATTTTCGGGTCGCGGAAAATGACGGTCTGGCCTTCGTCCTCAATGTCGGCATGGCTGGCAACCTCGCTGCCGTCCTGGTACAGTGTCTCGAACACGACCACAGCCCGGCCTGCCAAGGTGCTGGCATCGAAGGTGTATTCCAAATCGACAGTGCCAGCTTCAGATTTCGGCGTGAATTCTTTTTCTGCCGTCACCTGCTGCCCGCCGGTTTCCAGCGGTTCGCCTGTCGATTTGTCCATAAGGATGCCGGATAATTTGTAAGTCTTGCCAATGGTAAGGCCGGAGTAAGACACGGTGTCCACCAGCGTCACCTCGCCCAGCGGGTCAGCCAGCTTCTCGCCGTCTACTGTGGCGGTAGTGCCGATTTCCGGCTTGCCCTCAAACTTATCGTCAATGGTGCCCAGCTCGAT
>CANTDZ010000123.1 GCA_947652665.1 uncultured Clostridia bacterium | reverse complement strand
CGCTGACCCCCTGCACGTCAAGCAGGTGCTCTAGCCAGCTGAGCTAAGCGCCCAAGCGCAGTCCTAACCGACTGCCCTATTATTCTACACGAAACCGGAAGAAAAAGCAAGTGTTTTTTGAAAAAAATCCAAAGAAAAAGGAGCAGGGCGCATTTGTTAATAAATTCGTAAGAAACATATCGCGTTGTACTTAATTTGTTCACAATATCATAGGAGATACCGTACAACGTCCTGGAAAGGAGCGATGGTCTATGAAGACCCTATCGGCTATCAATTTCATAGTGGCCGCGATTTTTGTAGCGTGCTGCTGCTATCAGGCGGTTTATTGTGCCGTGCGGCTGCTGGGCAGGCGCTGGGAAGCCCAGGCAGCACGGCTGTGCAAATACGGGGTGCTCATCTGTGCGCGCAACGAAAGCGCCGTGATCGCCCAGCTGATTGAGAGCATTAAAGCCCAAAGCTATCCCGGAGAGCTCCTCGACATCTTCGTAGCAGCCGACAACTGTACCGACGATACCGCCCAGATTGCCCGGGCCCACGGGGCTACGGTCTATGAGCGCCAGAACAAGCTGCAGGTGGGCAAGGGTTACGCCCTGCGCTTCCTGCTGGGCCGCGTCTACGAGGACTACGGCCCCCAGGCCTTCGATGGCTTCTTCGTTTTCGACGCGGACAACCTTCTGGACCCCCACTACATCGAGGAGATGAACAAGGTCTTTTCAAGCGGGGCCAAGGCAGTCACCAGCTACCGCAACACCAAGAATTTCGGCGACAACTGGATCACCGCCGGGTACGGCCTGTGGTTCCTGAGGGAGTCCGAATACATGAACCGCCCCCGGGATATGCTGGGGGTCAGCTGCGCGGTATCGGGCACGGGGTTCCTGTTTTCCCCCGAGCTCATCGAGAAGTCCGGCGGCTGGGATTACTTCCTCTTGACCGAAGACCTGGAGTTCACCGCCGACCTGATTGCCCGGGGCGAGAAGATCGCCTACTGCGGCAGCGCCGTCCTCTACGACGAGCAGCCCCGCAGCTTCCGGCAGTCCATCATCCAGCGGTCCCGCTGGGTGAAAGGCTACCTCCAGGTGGTAGCCAAGCACGGCCCTAGCCTTGTGCGCACCATGGTAAGCTCCGGCAGCTTTGCCTGCTATGACACCCTCATGACCACCATTCCCGCCTGCGTGCTCACCCTGTGCAGCATCGCCGTAAACACCGGGATGTTCGTGCTGGGGATGCTGGGGGCCCGGGGTGAGATGGGCGTTTTCTTCCAGTCGGTCCTAAGCGCGGTGGTCAACTCGTACCTGCTCATGTTCGTCATGGGCCTGATGCCCCTCATCACCGAGTGGAAGCGCATCTACTGTCCCACCCGCAAAAAAATCTGCGCCGCCTTCACCTACCCCCTGTTCGTGTTCAGCTTTGGGCTGGCCATGGCAATCGCCGTGTTCGGCAACGTCCAATGGAAGCCCATCCAGCATACTGTGGCGGTGTCCATAGGGGATTTCCCGAAAAAAAACTAAAAAATACTTTATAAAAAGCGGCTCTTGTGCTAGAATGGGGAGGAACGGCCCCCCTGCCACAAGGGCCGCCTGCTTTATACTAATTAAAAATAAGGGAGTGCCACCATGGTAACAAGAGTATTCGTCGAGAAAAGGAAGGGCTTTGACGTAGAAGCCCAGGGCCTGCTGTCCGACCTGCGCCGCAATTTGGGGCTTGCCGGCATCGAGGATGTGCGCATCCTCAACCGGTACGACGTGTCCGGCCTGACGCCGGAGCAGTTCGACGCCGCGTCCCGCACCATCCTCTCCGAGCCCAACATGGACAATGTCTACCCCGAAAGCTTCCGGCTTCCGGAGGAGTACCGGGCCTTTGCCATGGAGTACCTCCCCGGCCAGTACGACCAGCGGGCCGACAGCGCCGCCCAGTGCGTCCAGCTGCTGACCCAGGGGGAGCGCCCCCAGGTGCTTTCGGCCAAGGTCATTGGGGTAAAGGGGGACGTGGACGACGGCGCCTTTGCCAAAATCAAGTCATACCTGATCAACCCCGTGGAAGCCCGGGAGGCTTCCTTTGAAAAGCCGGAGACCCTGGACCTGCAGGCGGACAAGCCCCCGAAGGTCGCGGTGGTAGAGGGCTTCACCCAGTGGGGCGAAGGGGAGCTGAAAGCCTATTTTGAATCCATGGGCTTTGCCATGACCTTAGACGACCTGGCCTTCTGCCGGGACTATTTCCGGGACGAGGAGCACCGGGACCCCACCGTCACCGAGCTGCGGGTCATCGACACCTACTGGAGCGACCACTGCCGCCACACCACGTTCCTGACCCGCCTGGAGGAAATCACCGTGGACGACGGCCCCTTGAAGGAAGCTATTGAGGGCGCGCTGGCCCAATACCTGCGCGTGCGCGGGGAGCTCTACGGCGAGACCGACCGCCCCGTTTCCCTTATGGACATGGGCACCATCGGCGGCAAGTACCTGCGCAAACAGGGCCTGGTGCCTGACTTGGACGTCAGCGACGAAATCAACGCCTGCTCCATCGAAGCCCCCGTGAAGGTCAAGGACAAGCACGGCGAGCGCGTGGAGACCTGGCTGATCCAATTTAAGAACGAGACCCACAACCACCCCACCGAGATCGAGCCCTTTGGCGGCGCGGCCACCTGCCTGGGCGGCGCCATCCGCGACCCCCTTTCCGGCCGGGCCTATGTTTACCAGGCCATGCGCGTCACCGGTTCCGGCGACCCCACCCGCCCCTTCTCCGAGACCCTCCCCGGCAAGCTCCCCAGCCGGAAGATCACCACCGGCGCGGCGGCCGGCTATTCCTCCTACGGCAACCAGATCGGCCTGGCCACCGGCCAGGTCACCGAGCTCTACGACCCCGGCTTTGTGGCCAAGCGTTTAGAGATCGGCGCCGTCGTAGGCGCTTCCCCCAAAGAAAACGTCCGCCGTGAAGAGCCCGCCCCCGGCGATGTCATCGTCCTTTTGGGCGGTGCCACCGGCCGCGACGGCATCGGCGGCGCAACCGGGTCCAGCAAGGCCCACACCGAAAAATCCGTAGAGGTCTGCGGGGCCGAGGTGCAAAAGGGCAACCCCCCCACCGAGCGCAAGCTCCAGCGCCTCTTCCGCAATAAAGACTGCGCCCGCCTCATCAAGCGCTGCAACGATTTCGGCGCCGGCGGCGTGTGCGTGGCCATTGGCGAGCTGGCCCCGGGCCTGGAAATCGACCTGGACAAAGTCACCAAAAAGTACGACGGCTTAGACGGCACCGAGCTTGCCATCTCCGAATCCCAAGAGCGCATGGCCGTGGTCCTGGCCCCCCAGGACGTGCCCGCCTTCCAGGCCCTGGCCGCCCAGGAGAATTTAGAGGCCGCCCCCGTGGCCGCCGTCACCCCCGCCCCCCGGCTGAAAATGGCCTGGCAGGGCGATACCATCGTAGACCTTTCCCGTGCCTTTTTAGACACAAACGGCGTCACCCAGCGGGCCACAGCCGAAATCACCGCCCCCCAGGGCCCCTGTTACCGGGATTCGCTCCCCGAAGCCCTGCAGGGCAAAACCGGCCTGGAAGCCCTGAAAGCCAACATGGCCCGCCTGGAAGTCTGCGGCCAAAAGGGCCTTTGCGAGCGCTTCGACGCCTCCATCGGCGCGGGCACGGTTCTCATGCCCTTTGCCGGCGAAAACCAGCTGACCCCCGAAGAGGCTATGGTGGCCAAGGTCCCGCTGCTGGAAGGGGAGACCGACGACTGCACCGCCATGGCCTACGGCTACATCCCGGGCCTTTCCAAGTGGTCGCCCTACATGGGCGCGGCCTACGCCGTAGTGGAAAGTCTCTCCAAGCTCTGCGCCGTCGGGGCCGACCCCCTGAAAGCCCGCCTCACCTTCCAGGAGTATTTCCCCCGCCTGCATGAAGACCCCAAGCGCTGGGGCTTGCCCGCCGGGGCCCTCCTGGGGGCCCTTACGGCCCAGCTGGGCCTGGGCCTGCCGGCCATTGGCGGCAAAGACAGCATGTCCGGCTCCTTCGAAAGCCTGGACGTCCCCCCCACCTTAGTCAGCTTCGCCCTTTCCATGACCACCGCCCGGGCCACCCGTTCCGCCTGTGTCCAAGACCCCGGCGCCAAACTGGTGCTCCTGCCCCTGCCCCAGGACAAAGACGGCATGCCCCATTGGGAAGGGCTGAAAGCCTACTACACCCGCGTCCTGCGGCACATGGACTGCGGCGACATCACCGCCTGTTCCGTCGTGCGTGAAGGCGGCGCGGCCGCGGCCTGCATGCGCATGTGCTTTGGCAACAGCCTGGGCTTTAAGTTCGCCGAGGGCTTAACCCCCCAGACCCTCTACGCCCCCCAGGCCGGGGCCCTGGTGGCGGCCCTTTCCGGCGAAGCCGAAATCCCCGGCAGCATCCTGCTGGGCTGCACCACAGGCAAGGGCCAGGTCCAGCTGGGGAACGAGAAAATGCCCATAGAAGAGCTGGCCCGCATCTGGAACGGCACCCTGGAAAAAGTCTTCCCCAACCTGGCGGACCCCGTGCCCGTGCAGGCCGACGTCCCCCTGTGGGAAACCCGGGGCCCGTCCCACAGCCCCCTCATCAAAACCCCCAGGCCCCGGGTGTTCATCCCCGTGTTCCCGGGCACCAACTGCGAGGTAGACACAGCCCGGGCCTTCCAAAAGGCCGGGGCCGATGTAGACATCCTGGTGGTCAAAAACCTTTCCCCCCAGGATATCGAGGAAACCATTGCCCGCATGGAAAAAGCCATCCGTGAGGCCCAGATCGTCATGCTGCCCGGGGGCTTCTCCGGCGGCGACGAGCCCGAGGGCTCGGGCAAATTCATTGCCACCACCCTGCGTAACCCCCGCATTGCCCAGGCTGTCACCGACCTGCTGGAAGCCCGCGACGGCCTGATGCTGGGCATCTGCAACGGCTTCCAGGCCCTTATGAAGCTGGGCCTTGCGCCCTACGGCAAAATCACCGACCCCAAAGAGGACGACCCCACCCTCACCTTCAACACCCTGGGCCGCCACGTGTCCCGTATGGTATACACCCGCGTGTCCAGCGTCAAATCCCCCTGGCTCATGGGCGTAAACCCCGGCGACATCCACGCCATCCCCGTGTCCCATGGCGAGGGTCGGTTCGTAGCCGACGAAAAGCACCTGCGGCAGCTCATGGAAAACGGCCAGATCGCCACCCAATATGTAGACATAAACGGCTGCGTCAGCGGGGACATCCAGTGGAACCCCAACGGCTCCGTCTGCGCCATCGAGGGCATCCTAAGCCCAGACGGCCGCGTCTTCGGCAAAATGGGCCATTCCGAGCGCAAGGGCAAGCACCTGTACAAAAACGTGCCCGGCCCCAAAGACCAGCAGCTCTTTGAATCCGGCGTAAAATATTACCAATAATATCCCCATATAATTCGGAGTAGGGCGCTAACCTCCCCCCGGCCACACCAGCCGCCGGGAGCCGCCCCCTAACCACGTGAGTTTTAGGATCAAACATTCCCGCAGGGAATGTTTTGCAGGGTGTGGGGCGCTGGTCTCCAGTGGAGACCGTCCAGAACCGACCGAGTCGGCAGACGAGACCAGAGTCCCACGGTCTAAGCGTAAGGAGAGATCAAATGTTCAATTCCAGAAGCCGCAAATACCGAAGCCCCACAGGGGCTGTAGCCGACGGGCAGGCGGTACATTTCCGCATCACCCTGCCCCGGGAGCTAAGCTGTTCCGGGGCCCACCTGGTCATACAGCAGGAGGGCGGGGAGCCCCACATCTGGGGCATGTTCTGGTGCGGCATGAACGGCGGGACCCAGGAGTGGTGGGAATGTGAGTTCACCCCCGAAAAGCCCGGCCTGTACTTTTACCATTTCGAAATCCACACCTGCCGGGGCATCCTGCGCATCTCCCGGGGGGAGGCCGGCACCGGCACCTTTGCCGGCACCAACCAGTGGCAGATGACGGTCTACGATCGCCATTTCCGCACGCCCGGCTGGCTCAAGGGCGGCATCATGTACCAAATCCTGCCCGACCGCTTTGCCCGCTCCGGCCAGCCCAAGGCGGATATCCCCTCCGGCCGCACCTTCCACGAGGACTGGCACGAAACGCCCCACTGG
>CANTDZ010000122.1 GCA_947652665.1 uncultured Clostridia bacterium | reverse complement strand
TTATTGTACCAAAAACTAAGCGGCAATGCAACCTGTCTGCAAATGGGAGGAAGGCGTTATGACCCTGCAAGAACTCAACCAATATTTCCATCGGCTGGAACAGCTTGGCAAGGCCCGGAACCTGTTGGCTTCGCTGGAAGCTGCAGCTGCACCACAATCCCCTAACCTGGACGGTATGCCCCGTGCTTCTTCAGGTATCAGTGACAGCGTGGGCAGGCTGGCGGCGGAAATCGCGGATATGCGGGCGCGGGTAGAGCTTTTGGAGCGGCAAGCCGCCGCGCAGTATGGGGAAATCGCACGGTACATAGAGAACATCCCCGACGACCAGGCCAGGCTTATTTTCCGACTGCGGTTTCTGCGAGGGCTGAGCTGGAGAGAAGTGGCGGCAATTATTGGCGGCGGGAATACAGAGAACAGTGTCAAGTGCAATTGCTATCGATATTTACGCCGTGGAAACTTGCAACGTCGTGACGCACCGTGACGCTTGCTGTTACGCCCCCCTATGTGCTATGCTATACTTGTAAAATCCTACATCAAACCAAGCGGCTTTCCCGGTGAAAACCAGGGGCCGCTATTTTTGTGGAAAGGGGGTTGTTTCCAGCGTTACTCCTTGCGCTGGGAATACGCCGGGCAGCCCGCCTCACCAGCGGGCCGCTGCGGTGATATTGCAAAAGGAGGATTCATCTATGTACGGTTTACTCGTACTGATCATCTATACCGCCCTCATGCTGGGGGCAACCTTCCTGCTGTCGCGCAAGGCCAGCACCGCCGAGAGTTTCCATGTGGCCGACCGGCGACTGGGACTGTGGCAAAGCGCCATGAGTATTGCCGCCACCTGGATATGGGCGCCAGCACTGTTCACTTCTGTGGAGAAAGCATACACCACCGGCTGGCCGGGGCTTTTCTGGTTCCTGGTACCCAATGTGCTGTGCCTGCTGGTGTTCGTGCCCTTTGCCCAGCGCATCCGGGCACAGATGCCAGAGGGCGTCACCGTGTCCGGCTACATGGCCCAGCATTACCGCTCCAAGGCGGTACACGGGGTGTACCTGTTTGAACTGTCCGCGCTGACAGTTCTGTCCACGGCCGTGCAGCTGCTGGCTGGAGCCAAAATCCTGTCCGCTGTGGCAGGCTGGCCCTACTGGCTGCTGACCGTGGTGCTGGCGCTGATTGCCTTCTCCTACTCCCAGTATTCCGGCATCCGGGCCTCTGTGCTGACGGACGCGCTGCAAATGCTGCTCATGCTGGGGTGCTGTGCATTACTGGTGCCCTTGGCCTTGCGTGGAAATGGGGCTGGCAGCCTCGTCAAGGGGCTGGCAGGAGTAACCGGGGAGTTTACCCACCTGCTGGACAAAAACGGCCTGGCGGTGCTCCTGAGCTTCGGCCTGCCCTCTGCCATCGGGTTACTGGCTGCCCCGTTCGGGGACCAGTGCTTCTGGCAGCGGGCTTTCTCTATCCGCAAGGATAAGATGAGGACAGCATTTCGGTTGGGAGCGCTGCTGTTTGCGGTGGTGCCACTATCCATGGGGCTGCTGGGCTTTGTGGCCGCCGGCTCTGGCTTTGCGGCTGCCGATTCCGGCATGGTGGGCTTCGAGCTGGTGCAGAGCATTTTCCCGGCCTGGGTGATGTTGCCCTTCCTATTTATGCTGGTTTCCGGCCTGCTCTCTACCGTAGACAGCAACCTGTGCGCCGCCGCGTCCCTCACCAGCGATTTCGGCGGGAGCATGAAAGAGGCAAAAGGCTCTATGCTGCTGGTGCTGGCCCTGGCTATCTTGATTGCCAACATCCCGGGCCTGACGGTTACCGGGTTATTTTTGGTATACGGGGCGCTGCGCTCCACCACCATGCTGCCCACTGTGCTGACGCTCAAGGGGAAAAGGTTATCCGGCCGTGGGGTTTTCCTGGGCGTGCTGGCCTCCCTCGTTATTGGGATGCCTATTTTCATTGTGGGCACCATTACGGGAAGCGCCGCGCTGAAAACCATCGGGAGCCTGTGCTCTGTGTTGCTCTCTGGTATCGTTTCCTCGGCGCTGGCCCGCAGAGGGGAGGTGAGAGCATGAAAGTGGTGAAGAAGCCCCTCAACCACCTGCACCCGCCCGAGCGCAACGTGCGCCTGCACACCGACAAGCAGCTGAAGGAATTCCGACGCTCTGTGGAAATGTTCGGGCAAATCCGGCCCATCGTTATAGACGAGGACGGGATGATTCTTGCTGGCAACGGCCTTTTTGAGGCCATGAAGTCTATGGGGAGCACGGATGCCGATTGCTATATGGTGACCGGACTGACGGAGGCACAGAAGAAAAAGCTCATGCTGGCCGACAACCGGGTGTTCAACTTGGGTGTGGACGACATGGAGGCCCTGGACGCCTTTGTGCAGGAGCTGAAAGACGACCTGGATATCCCCGGCTTTGAGGAAGACCTGCTGCAAGCTATGGTGATGGAGGCCGAAGAAGCTACCCAGGCGCTGCTGGAATATGGCACCATCGAGCCGGAACAGGCCCAGGCCATCCAGCAGACCCGCGAGAAATACCAGGCCCAGGAAGAAGCCGCCGCTGAACAGGCAGAGGGAGTCACACCCGCCCAGCAGCCTCAGCAGGACGAAGCCCCCGGCCGGTTTGTCCTCTGTCCGAAATGTGGGGAGCGCATATGGCTATAAGACGTATCACCTCCACCATTGATGTGGTTACCGCCGCCCGACAGCGCATTAAAAATGTATTCGGCAACGGCGTACCCGTATATATGTCCTTTTCCGGAGGCAAGGACAGCTTGGCTCTGGCCCACCTGGTGTATTCGCTCATCCAGGCCGGCGAAATCGACCCCGCCTTGCTTACTGTGGTGTTCATTGATGAAGAGGCCATCTTCGACTGCATCGAGGCTACCACAAAGATATGGCGAAAGAAGTTTCTTCTGACCGGGGCAAAATTCCAGTGGTGGTGCATTGAAGTCAAACATTTCAACTGCTTGAACCAGCTCTCCAATGACGAGAGCTTTGTCTGCTGGGACAGCCGTAAGGCCGCCCAGTGGGTACGCCAGCCCCCAGCCTTTGCCCTGCGCAGCCATCCCAAGCTGCGTCCCAAGGCGGACAGCTACCAGACCTTCCTTCCACGCGTCACCCGTGACGGCATCATGCTCTCCGGGGTGCGGGCGTCGGAGTCTGTACAGCGTCTGCAATATATGTCCGCACTGAACATGGGCCTGAAAGGTATGACGGAAAGCAACACCATCTATCCCATCTACGACTGGAAAACCTCTGATGTGTGGCTCTACCTGCGGGACCAGCAGGTGCAAATCCCCGAAGTCTACCTGCAAATGTACCAGGTGGGCGTTGGGAAGAACCGCCTGCGGGTATCGCAGTTTTTCTCCATTGACACGGTGCCCGTACTGGTGAACCTGGGGGAGTACGACCCTTCCCTGATGGAACGCGTCCTGCGCCGGGAGCCCAACGCTTATCTGGCTATGCTCTACTGGGACAGTGAAATGTTCCGCCGTTCTTCCCGTACCCGCCGGGAACTAGAGGGCGAGGACAACCGGGATTACCGGGAACTGCTGAAAGAAATCCTGCTGCAAAGGTTTGATGAATATTTCGACACGCCTAACAAGCGCCGGGTGGCGTCCGGTTACCGGCGCCTGTTTATCAGCATGGAGGGCATGGCAAAGCCCAAGGACTACAAAAGGGCTTATGACGGCCTCATGTCCGGCGACCCCAAGCTGCGCACCCTGCGGGCTATTTATCTCACCATCTTTACCGAGTATAACATGTCTGCAAAGCGTGCCAGCAAAGGGGGTGAGACGAATGCCTGATATGAACCTGTTCGCCCCGCTTTCCACCTTGGAGTGGGTGGAGCGTGAAAAGCTGCGGGCCAATGCATACAACCCCAACAAGGTAAGCCGGGAAAACCTGAAGCTGCTGACCCAGTCCATCCTCACCAACGGCTGGACGCTGCCCATTGTGGTGCGGCCGGACTACACCATAATAGACGGCTTCCACCGCTGGACGGTATCGGGGCAGGAGCCGCTATTGTCGAAGCTGCACGGCAAAGTGCCCGTGGTGAAAGTGGCCCACGCCGACGAGACGGAGGATATTTACGGCACCATCACCCACAACCGCGCCCGTGGCACACACCTGCTGGAGCCTATGAAAGCCATTGTCAAGCGGCTGCTGGGCGAAGGCAAGTCTGTACAGGAGATTGGCAGGCAGCTGGGCATGAGGCCGGAGGAGGTTTTCCGGCTGTCCGATTTCTCCCGGGACGACTTCCTGCGCATGATGACCGAGGGCGTTGTAGGGTACAGCAAAGCGGAGGCACTTACCAAGATATGATGTGGGCACACCCATCCTAGCTGCTGGCGGCCCCGCCAAGAGTGTGCAGGCGCTTGGGTGAGGTGGCTCTATACCGTATCTCTCCTGCTTCGTGCCGGGGCTGGCAGGGGCATTTCCTGCGAAAAAACATTTTTTATTTCCCCACCGGCAAAAAAGGTACTGTGAAACCCCTGCCACCCAGCTTGCGGGGCTACGAGCCCCGGAAAAAGCGTAGTCAGTGAAAAAATTTTTCGTCATTTGAGTAGAATTCCACCGTGAAAGGAGGCTGGCCCCATGGCCGCGCCCCAAAAGAAATCCGAAAAAATTTCCACCAGTACCCTGGTTTCTGTAGCAGAGCTGGCGGCAGTGCTGGGGCTTTCCTCTAAGCGAATTTATCAGCTCTCCGAGGACGGTATAATATCCAGCGCTCAGCGGGGCAGGTACCCTCTGGCTGATTCTGTCCAGCGGTACATTGCCTATCTGGGCCGGGATGCCATAACAGAGGATGAAGCCAAGCTGGATAAAGTGAAGCGCACTGCCGAGGCGCAGTTAAAAGCTTCCAAAGCAAAAATCGCGAAATTGGAGGCCCAGGAGCTGGAAGGCAAAATGCACCGCAGTGAGGACGTGGCTGCCATGACGGAAGATCTTATTTTTGAGATACGCGGGGCACTAATTGCCCTGCCTGGCAGGCTGGCGGTGGATGTCGCGGCCTGCGGCTCTGCGGCAGAGGCGGCTGACGTTGTGCGCCGGGAGGTAAACCTGGTAATGGGGGAACTGGCAAATTACCAATATGCCCCCCAGAAGTATGCAGAACGTGTACGGGAGCGGATGAGATGGGACACGGAGGTGGTGGAACCTGATGAATGAAATTGTACAGCTAAATACCCTGCTGCGCCGGGTTCTCTTGGGCTTCAAGCCTCCGGAAAACTTAACGGTCAGCCAGTGGGCTGGAAAGCACCGCCGTTTGTCCTCGGAAACCGCTGCAGAGCCAGGCCGCTGGCGCACCGCCCGTACCCCCTATCTGCGGGAGCCTATGGACGCTTTCAACGATCCACGGGTGCGGCGCGTCATAATGGTGGCGGCAAGCCAGGTGGGAAAGTCAGAATTTATCAATAATGCTATCGGCTATATTATCGACCAAGACCCCGGCAGCATCCTCTTTGTACACCCTACTACCATTGATGCCAGGGACTACTCCAAACTGCGCATAGCTCCCATGGTGCGGGACTGCCCCACCCTGCGCACGAAGGTGGCTGCACCAAAATCCCGGGACAGCGGCAACACTGTTTTGCAAAAGACTTATCCCGGCGGCATCCTCACCCTATGCGGCTCCACCGAAGCCCACGCCCTGGCCTCTAAGCCCATCCGCTATGTTTTTGGCGACGAACGCGACCGCTGGGCCAAATCGGCGGGGGATGAGGGTGACCCCTGGAAACTGGCTATGGCCCGGCAGACAACTTTCTACAATGCAAAGGCTGTGGAGGTCAGCACCCCCACCATCAAAGGGGCAAGCCCCATCGCTGACAGCTACAACGAGGGTACCATGGAGCGCTGGCGCACCCAATGCCCACATTGCGGAGAGTATCATGAAATCGTATGGGAGAACCTGCGCTATGAGCATGAAGAACAGGAAGTAAACCACCACCGGGTTTTTAAGGTGAAAAAGGTTTATTACATGTGCCCTAATTGTGCTGCCGCGTCTGATGAACTGACCATGAAGCGCCAGCCCGCCAAATGGGTGGCAGACAATCCTGCCGCCTATGCAAACGGTGTACGCTCCTTCTGGCTCAACGCCTTTGTGAGCCAGTGGAAGA
>CANTDZ010000121.1 GCA_947652665.1 uncultured Clostridia bacterium | reverse complement strand
ACCATACCGAAATTCACACTAAACTGGCTAATCGGAGTGTTTTCCGCAGCACAGGAAAGCTGGCTGAAGAAATTAACCAAGCACTAAAAGTCGGCGAAAAATTACGGGAAGACGCAGTGCGGCAGGATCGGCTGCTTCGGAAATCGATTGGTGATCTGAGCCACGATTTACGCACTCCCTTGACCGTCCTCCAGGGCTATGGAGAACTGCTGGAAACCCAACCTGAGCAGCAACAGGAATATCTTTCAGCCATGCAGCAAAAATGTTTTCAGCTGACGGAAATCATTAACGCATTTGCCCAATGGCACCAGGCCGAAGACCCTGATCTTCCCTTGCACAGAGCAGAATTTGACATGACAGAACTCCTAACCACTTGCTTGGTGGAGCAGGCCCATTTGTTCAGGCAGGCTGGAGTTGAGCCAGAGTTAGAACTGCCGGAGGAGTCAGTCTACTGTTGCTCCGACCAAGGTGCTTGCCAGAGGATTCTGGAAAACCTGCTCACGAATGCCCGGAAACATACTTCCGGGCGCATATATGTAAAATTGCAGCCACAAGAAGATGGAGCGGAGTTGGTAATTGCTAATGAGGTAGAAAAAATGTCTCCCGATGAAGTCCCCAGGCTGTTCCAGCGATTTTATCAAAGCGATTCTGCCCGAACAAAGAGCGGCAGCGGACTGGGCCTGGCCATCGTCAAAGCCTTGGCTGAAAAGCTGGAGATTGCGGTAAGTGCCGGGATAGAAAATGAATGGCTTTGGGTGCGGGTAAAATTTTAGTAAAGTATGGAGGGCAGGCCAGAATTTTACGCACACAAATTTAATGCAGTAAAGCGGTTTCAGCTTTAACCCGACTTTCATATTCGAGCCATTTATGAGCCTTCTGGTATTCCCTTGAAATGGGAGTAGCGAAGGCTTTTCTCATATGTTTTTGCAACAAGATTAGATATTTGGAAAAAGTTTTCTAAAGGACAAGTGAACCCAGCCCTTTACCTGTTAAGATAGCAGCAAGAGAGCAGAGAGGGGGTGAACACATGACTCCCACGGAGCGCCGTGAGGCTGAAATAGAAATTATACGTCAAAAGAAACAAGTGACATATTCCTATTTTATGCAGGAATTTGGCGTTTCGCGGGAGACGGTGCGGAATGACACCATAAAACTCATGTGTTCATACCCCATTGAAACAGTAAGAGGACGCTACGGCGGCGGGGTCAGAATCTGTCCTGGGTACACTTTGGGGCCTTTACCAAAGCCCAAAGCAAAGACGTTCAATCCAGAACAATTAGCACTTATACTGGAATTAGGCGCGCCGCTGACAGGTCACAAACTTGATGTCTTCAATAGCATCCTCTCTGACTTTGCTCCCTGACCTACATATTGCACATTGAAAACCGCATAGTAGCACACAAGTGATGCATCCTGCCACGAATTTCAACCGCCAAGACTGTGAATTTACACGAGCGACAACTTGAAACGCACCCGGCATTGGCACCGCCGTAAACGCGGGATGTACCGCAATCAATCCGTACCGCAGGGACAAAGGGGGATACTCGTAAATTGGCCTGGGTAGCTTAGTCAACTGCCGCCACCATCCGCTGGTATCGCGCCACGCGCCAACGTGGGCTTGTGTGCTGCACCTACATCAAAATGAATGAAAGAAGTATGTACTATGAGAAATGAAATTTTCTCTGATTACCCCGATGTCGTATCCGTGGAGGATGTGCAATCAATGCTCCACATCGGCAGAAATGCCGCTTACAGTTTATTGCAAAGCGGGATAATCTCCACGGTGCGGGTAGGGAAGAAGTATATCATCCCGAAAGCTAGTGTTATTGCTTTTCTGGCCTTGAAACCGGGCGAAAAAGCTGATATAATGAACATATCAGGTAAAGCCCGTGCAAGCCGCGAAAGGAGCAAATAAATGGCTATCACAGGCTTTGTGACAACAAAAGGTGGCAAATATTATGCCGTGCTGAACATCTATGACGAGAACGGAAAACGGAGACCTAAGTGGTTCTCTACCGACCTGCCTTTGCGTGGCAATAAGCGGAACGCCGAGAAAATCCTGCGCGATCTGATTGATGAGTGGGAGCGCAAAGACGTACCATATTGCCAACTGACCTACGCCGACTATTTGGAACAGTGGATTAAGCGGGCGGGGGTGAACATTAAGCCCAACACCTATCGTACATACCAAGCGATGGTGGCAAATCACATCGTGCCGTACTTCAAACAGCACCCGGTGCTCCTGCAAGAGCTAAAGCCGACCGACCTGGATGCTTACTACCAGGCTAAACAGCAGCCAGGGAGCAAACAGAACGGAAAAGGTACGCTGTCGGCTATGTCCATCCGGCACCACCATCAGGTGATTTCTAAGTCCCTAAATGACGCGGTACACGATGGACTAATCCAGTTCAATCCCGCGACCACGGCTCGGAAACCGAAAGCGGAGCGGTACAACGCCAGTTTTCTCAACCCGGCAGAGTTAGATACCCTACTGGCGCTTTTTATTGGCAACGTGGTGGAACTGCCTGTCAATCTATGCGCTGTGTACGGCTTTCGGCGTAGCGAGGTACTGGGCCTAAAGTGGGAACATATCGACTTTGAGAACCGCACCATAACGGTCACAGAAACGCTCCAACAGGGCGTAAACGGCAATTATGTGGACACACCTAAGACCAACAGCAGCTATCGCACCTTGCCAATGACAGACAGTGTGTATGCGCTCCTAAAGGCTCAGAAACGTGACCAGGAGCGTTTGCAAGCCGCCCTCGGCAAGGGTTATGCCCAGAGCGATTATGTTTGCACCTGGGGCGATGGGACGGTAATCTCGCCCAACTATCTATCTCGGACATTCCATAACGTGGTTTCAAAAAGCAGTTTACCTAGTGTGAGGCTCCATGACCTTAGACACAGCGCAGCCTCCAACCTACTGAACATGGGCTTCTCCATAGTCCAAGTACAACAGTGGCTAGGCCACGGCAGCGCGTCTACTACCTTGAATTTTTACGCGCACATCGACAAAAATTCCAAGCTGGACATGGCGGCTGCGATGGAAAAGGCCATCTATCAGCCCACCTGATAGGTCGGGTGATAGAAAATTGATAGAAAACCCGCCGGGAACTGATAGAAAGCAAAAAGAAATCCTCGGAAACCCTTGAGTTTCCGAGGAAAAATGGCAGGGGCAGAAGGATTCGAACCCTCGGCACGCGGTTTTGGAGTGGATGTGGAAAAAACATTGGCGGACATACAATAGCCAGTTTTCCCGCGCGGTTGAGCCATTTATTTTTCAAAGCCACACGCGCCAATAGATTTTGATGCTTTTTTGATGCTATCCGAATTTCCCAGGCCCGAAATCGGAAAATTTTTAGCCTAAACCAGTAGGGATGTCCAAGACAGACACCCCATCAACCGCGGTAATAGTAACATGGAAATTAAGATTTGTCAAGCCAACGGCAAACCTCAGAAATTGCGCCGCATGAACCAAAGAAAAGCATTTTCGTATACGGTCACTTCCTCGCCGCAGCAACCGCCCCGTCCAGCTTCCGAAAGGACTCACGGCTCAAAAGGAGGAACCCCGTAAAGGCCAGGCAGCTCCCCAAAAACACCAGCCCAATGCCATCCCCTACCAGTTCCATCAGCCAGCCGTAAAGCAGCATCCCCACAGGCTGGCCCAGCATAAACACCACGGACAGGCAGCCAATGATTTTCCCTGTCTGTCCCTGGGGCGACAGCAGCTGGATGCAAGCCATGGCCTGCACGTTGTACACGCCTGTAAAGAACATCCCAATCCCCGCTGCAGCCAGCAACAGGAAGTACAGCCCCCGCCCATGGGGTAAAAACAGCAGCCCCAGGCCGCCGGTCACTACCGGCAGTTCCATTAAAACCAGCAGCCACATCATGTCCCGGGGACGGAAGCGCTTGGCAAAGACCCCGGCCCCCAATGCGCCCAGCAGCGCCCCCAGCGACATGACGCTCTGCAAATAGCCGTACAGGATGCTGCCCTCTGCCTGGCCAAAGCCCAGCATGGTTGTGACCACCACCGGGAATGACAAATTGATGAGCGCCCCCACCACCATGTTGGCTATCAGCTCTACCCGGGAAATGTCCCACAAGCCCCTCTGCTCTTTTCGAATATACCGCAGGGTCCCGGCAATCTCCTGAAATGCCCGGGGACGGCTTTCGGCGGCGGGCAAGGCTTCTGCCAAACGGATGCGCACCTCCAGCAAGGCGCTGAGCAGGAAGCACACCGCACTGACATAGAGCATGGGCAGGATGCCGAACAGCCCGTACAAGACCCCGGCGGCGCTGGGGCCGATAAGCCTTGACAAGGAGTTCACCGTATCGATAACGCTGGTGGCCTGCACTATATCCTGTTTTTCTACCAGATACGGGATGCTGGCGGTGACGGAAGGCGCGTACAACCCCTGGATGGAGTAGAGAATCATGAGCACCGCCGTGCTCAGCAGTACAGGGGACGCTTTTCCAATCAGCAGGGCATATGCCAAAATCAGGAGGAAGGTGGAAAAGTCCAGCACATACATGATTTTCTTTTTCTGCGTGCGGTCAGCCAGCACCCCGCCCAGGGGCGAACAGATGAGATAAGGTATCATGCTCAGGCCCGATACCGTGCCAAAAATAGCCGAAGAACCCGTACAGTTCAGCAAATACAGCGGGATGGCGAACCGCAGGAACGTGTTGCCAAAAACCGAGATGATTTGACCCAGGATGATTTTCATCATATCGGCAGAAATCCAGGCGCAGCGTTGACGGATTGTTTCCATAATAAAGCCCTCGTTTCGTTTAGGATAGTTTCATTCTACCATCTGTAGAAAGCAAGGGCAATCGACGTGTTTTTGTACGGCTATATCCGCTTTTGAGTTGTCTTTATCAAGACAAACGCAGATAGAACAATCAACTTTTGGTTGATTATCAATCCAACAAAGGCTTCTTCCGCATATCGTAGCTGATGATATTCATGTCCTGTTCATGGAGAAAGCTCTGGAGGAAATAGAGGAACGGCAACTGGCTGTAGTTGGACAAAGGGCCGTACACCACGCTGACACCCTCCTCCAACTCTACCTCCAGTTTCTGCGCAAAGCCCAGGTCAACCAAATCCTCCAGGGCGTCACGGGCTGGGATGTGAAGCTGCGTCTCGATTTTGTGCAGGCTCACCGGGCGCTTCTGCCCATATAGCCAAAGGAGCACGCGGCAACGATTTTTTCGGCCCAGCACGGAGAAAATCTTCTCATACTCCTCCGGGGCCGCCAGCACAGAGGCAAACCCATCGGCGGGCTCGGGCATGACCAGGCTGTAGTGGAAATCCTGATGGATGTTGGCGAGCCAGATGCCGCTGTCCTGGCAGATGCGGACGTTGGCCTGCCCCAGCGGGGTGTTTACAAATCCAACGTCTTTGATTACATCGGAGAAGCCCAGTGGCTCGCTTATCCCCTTTTGCAGTTCCCAGAGGAACCCGCACACCTTTTCCACTGCCGCCTCCGGGTCATCCCCTATCAATTCGGCCAGGGCCTGTTTTTTCCAGTCCCCACCGGATTCCCCGAAGAGCATCCCTACGCTTATGTCCAGCGCCTGAGCAATCTTAGGCAGCAGCGTGACGTCGGGTGCGCCGCCGTTCTCCCATTTGCTCACCGCTTGAGCCGAGACGCCAATGTGCTCTCCCAGTTCAGATTGTTTGAGTCCTTTTTCCTTTCGATAGCGCGCAATGTTTTCGCCAACATTCATGATGGTCCCTCCCTCTATCAAATCCCTTCCAGTTTTTCCCGCAATTCCAAATCCGTCATCTCCCCGTGCTCGGCTAACTCCTTCCACTTCTGCGCCAGCGCGACCTTCTCATTCCACTCGTCATTCGAGATTTTCTTCCGATTCTTCCTCACCTTCAAACGATTGTAAGCCTTCCGATATTCCTGCTGTGCAGGGGTCTTGAAGGCTTTTTCTTTTTCTGCTTTTCTATGAGCGCCCACCTTTCGGCAGGTGCGCTCCGTTTCGCCAGGAGCTATATTATTGCAATAACGAGTGTTATAGCCAGCAGTCAACAGGAAATACCTCCCGCAGTTGTGGCAGCGGCGAGGGCAGTTGCCGTGAATCAAGCCCCGGCAGAAGTCGATGTA
>CANTDZ010000120.1 GCA_947652665.1 uncultured Clostridia bacterium | reverse complement strand
AGCAGGCACCGACTTATGTCAAAGACCTGCCGCAAACCTTTTATGGTGAGTTGGCAGACGCCGCCTATTGGGAACATGGCAGCATGGCCTTGCAGATTATAAGGCATTGCACACAGGAGCAGTTATCAGTATTCCCCAGCAGGCTGTTAGAAAACGCTGTCATGCGGCACGATGCCACTATGCCTTATCTCTTAGCGGAAAGCGGCATAAATGGGGATGGTTGCTTTGCGGGCTTAGCCCGGTTTTGTGCGCAAGGAAACCGCGAGGCTATCCTGCGGAATTTGGTGTATGACGGGATGAGAGTCAGCAGCGAAAATTACGCGGCGCTTCTGGCCTGCATTCAGTATAAATTTGCGGAGACTGGTAAACTGCTGCTGGATAAGGGCATGGATTTTGAAGGGTTCCAGTCTTGGGCAGAACAGAATGGTCAGAATATGACAGACAGTGAGACTTTTGCGGAGTTGCAATCTCACTGGAGCGAATCCCACGAGCAGACCGGCGGCATGGATATGGCTTGATAAACCCCGCCCGGTCTGGTATAATAATGACAGAAAGGTAGTGACCCCCATGCCTATAAAGCCATTTAAAGATTTGAGCCTTGTGGATGATTTTATCTTCGGCGAGATTATGCGCAAACCCGAGAATATCAAGCCATTTCTGGAGGCCCTGCTGGAAAAGGAAATTGCCCAGGTAGTGGTGATTGACAAGCAGAAAGACCTGAAAGATGAGTACGACGCTCACGGTATCCGCTTAGATGTGTATTTGGAGGATGAGCATCGCACGAAATACGATGTGGAGGTGCAGGCACGGCTGCATCCCAAGCTGGAAAAGCGCATACGCTACTATCAGAGCGGCATTGACCGACACAGCCTGGAGACGGAGAGCGAATATGAAGAACTCAATGACAGCTATGTGATTTTCATCTGCGCCAATGATTATTTTGGTGCTGGTCTGGCTGTTTACGAACGGGAAAGCCACATAAAAGGCGCGCCGGAAATCCCTTACGAGGACGGTTCCCACGCTTTCATCCTCAATGCGGATTTCAAAAAGGAGAATGCAAATAAGGATGTGCTGGATTTTCTGCGGTATATCCGGGCAGGCAGCAAGGGCGAAAGTTTTGACGTTTCGCAGTCAAGCTATCTGAAGAAAATTGACACGGCTGTCAAAGAAATAAAGAGAAACAGCGGAAGGGAGATGGAGTACATGACGCTGGCGATGAAGATGCACGATGAGCGCTGGGCTGGCCGGGAAGAAGGCCGGGCAGAAGGTCTGGAAGAAGGAATGGAGAAAGGTGCTCACGGTGCCCAAATCAGAATGGCCCAAAAACTGTTGGCACGGAATATGTCTCCGGAAGAAATCGCAGATATCTGCGGCTTGGACTTACTTGAAGTGAAAAAATTGGAGAAAGATGTGTAACTTTCCTATCATAAAACAGCGGGCTGAAAAACGGCATCATTTTTGTACGTCTTCCAATTTGCCATTTGCAAAGTGGCGCAAACCCGCTTAAATACTGGCTTTTTAAGCTTCTAAACTGCCAGCGGCATCTTTTTTGTATGGGAGAGCCAAAAGCTTGGGAAGCGTTGGAAACACTATGTTTTCAGCGCTTTTCCTGTATAATAAACACAAGAAAAGTCTCCAGGAAGGTGATCCAATGCTCCGGCAAATCCATTATTTCCAGTCCGTCGTCCGCCTGAACAGCTTCTCCGAAGCCGCCGAGGAATGCCACATTTCCCAGTCCGCCATCTCCCAGCAGGTGCAGGCGTTGGAGCGCGAGCTGGGCTTCCCCCTGCTGGAAAGGAAGAACCGCAGATTCACCCTCACCCCGGCGGGGGAGCATTTTTACCGCAAGTCCCTTCTGCTTCTGGCAGACTGGGAGCGCCTGTGCCGGGAATCCGAAGCCATTGCCAAGCAGGATGCCGCCCGGCTTTCCATCGGGTACTTAAAAAGCTACGGCGGGCAGGAGCTCCACCTGGCCATAGCGGACTTCTCCGCCCAACACCCGGAGGTGGGCCTGGACATCACCCCCGGCAACCACGAGGACCTTTTCCAGCTGCTCATTTCCGGCCGGGCCGACCTGCTCCTCAGCGACCAGCGCCGGGCCTTTTCAGACGGATACCACAACGTGATCTTATCCGCCAGCCCGTGCTTCATTGAGATCTCCACCCGCAGCCCCATCTCCGGCTTAGACCGCATCCAGGCCGGCGAGCTGAAAAATACCCCCTGCATCCTGGCGGCGTCCCAGGGGCAGAGGGAGAGCGAGACCGATTATTACCGGGACATCGTAGGCTTTGCCGGCGAATTCCTTTACGCGGAGAATCTGGAGGAAGCCCGCCTGATGGTGGTAGGGGGGCGGGGGTTCCTGCCGGTGGAGGGCGGCCAAGTACCCGGTTTGTACGCGCAGTCTATCCGCCGGGTGCCGCTGTACCGGGACGATTCGCCCATGACCCGCAACTACTGCGCGTTCTGGCGCAAAGGGAACCCTAACCCCCATGTGGACGAATTTGCCCAGGTGCTGCGCAGCAAATTTGTATAATATAATGATTTCCCGTCCGGCTTGACCTTTCCCACATTTTGGGGTACAATAGATAAGATATACAGAAGAAACGACCACAAGATTTAGGAGAGAGTATGGCCCAAGAGAAGAAACAAAGCTTCATGAAAGGGGCGGCGATCCTGTCGGCGTCCACGCTGCTCGTGAAAATATTGGGGCTGCTGTTTTCGATCCCCCTGGCGAACGTCATCGAACCGGCGGCCATGTCGTATTTTTATACGGCCTACGACATCTTCGCGATTTTCCTGATGCTGTCCACAGCCGGCCTGCCCGTGGCGGTATCGCGGATGGTGGGCACGGCTTACGCCCGGGGCCGCAAGAAGGAGGCGGACCGGGTATTCTCGGTAGCGGTGTGGCTGTTCCTGGTCATAGGCCTTTTGGGCACGCTGGCTATGATTTTCTTCCCCCAGCAGATCGCCAATTTCTACAACAACCCCCGGGCCTCCTATGCCATCATGGCCCTGGCTCCGACGCTTTTCTTCCTGTCGATTATGTCGGCCCTGCGCGGGTATTTCCAAGGCCGGTCGAACATGGTGCCCACGGCCATCTCCCAAAGCATTGAGGCCATTACCAAGGTCATGATCGGCGTGGGCTTGGCGCTGTTTATCCTCCGGCAGTACGATGCCCGTATGCTGGAGGCTGCGGGCGACATCACCCAGGCCGCCAGCCCTGCCGCCAAGCTGCTGGTCGGCGCGAACCTGGCGCAATTTATCCTCCGCCAGCAGGACTACCATATGTGGGCAGCTGTGGGCGCGATTATCGGTGTATCCATCAGCGCGTTTTTGGGCATGGTGTACCTTATTATATATAAGCTCCGCCAGAAGCGCCGCGACCGGGAAGCCCTGGCAGAAGACCCCAGCGAAACGCCTGCCCGTAAGGAACTGCTCATTCAGCTGGTGCGGTTTGCGGTGCCCATCACCCTGGGCTCCTGCTTTTTGAGCATTTTAGACTCCGTAGACTCGGCGGTGATCATGGACCGCCTGCAGTCAGCCGCCGGGTTTGGCACCACCGCCGCCGAGACCCTCCGCGCTCTTTTAGGCCATGCCCGGAAATTTTTCGACCTCCCCGGCGCATTTGTTATCCCCATCGCCAACTCCCTGCTGCCAGCCCTGTCCGGCGCCATTGCGTCTAAGGACAGCCGTGCTATCGATAACATCTCGTCGGTGTCCATGCGCGTGACCTTGCTGATTTCCATCCCGTCCAGCGTGGGCATGGCCATCTTTGCCGAGCCCATCTGCGGCCTGCTGCTGGCTGGCCGCCCTGAGACCGCCGCCGCTACCGCCCCCCTGCTGTCCATGCTCAGCACGGCCATTGCTTTCAGTGCCACGCTCTATACGGGCAATGCCATCCTGCAATCCTTCGGCAGGCCTGTGATTCCCGTACTCAACATGGCCGTGGGCGGCGTCATCAAGATCGGGCTTTCTTATGTGCTGGCGGGTATTCCAGAGATAAACGCCATGGGGTCGGCTATCAGCACGGTGGTTTCGTACTTTGTCATCATGGTTCTCAATTTCATCGCTATACGCGGCAGCCTGCCCAATATGGACAGCGTCTTGGGAATCTCGCTCCCCATTCTTGTATCTGCCGCCGTGATGGGCTTTGTGTCCTACGGGTGCTACTGGGCCCTGTGCCTGGTGGTCAGCCCGCGCTTGGCGGTACTGCCAGCTATTGCGGTGGCTATTGCGGTGTATGCGGCGTGCATCGTGGTGTTCAAGGCCATCACCTATGACGACGTGGTTATGCTTCCCAAGGGCGAAACGCTGGCCCGGCTTTTGAAAGTCAAGAAAAAAGTGCGCCCTCGCCATATGCGGCAGAAAGCGGCGCGAAAAAGGACGAAGCACTAAAAAATCCCCCGGAAGCCCTCCGGGGGAACTCTTTTATATCTCAAATACCTGGCCAGGCTCCTTTACGTCCATGACGTGGGGGGCATAGTCCTTATAGGTAGGCGTGGACTTGAACAGCGGCACCACCGAGTAGTCTTCCCACATATGCATGGGGAAAACGTGTTCGGCCTCGGCAGCCTCGAAGAAGTATTTCATGCCCAGGTCGAAATCGGCGTCCTGGCGGGGGTCGAGGGGCACAAAGGCCACGTCGATCTTGCGGCAGGAGAGCACGCTGAGTTCGTCCTTATACTGGCGGGTCATGAGGTCGTTCTGCATCCGGGGCGCGCCGTCCCAAACCCAGCAGTTCAGATCCCCCGCATGGTACAGGAGCTTGCCCTCGCATTCCACCAGGAATGCCACCCCGGCGTCGGTAGAGCGCAGGGTCGCGATGCGCATCCCGTCCAGCTCATAGAACCCCCGGGGGCGCACAAAGGTCACGCAGTCCCGCAGGCGTTCGGGGACCCGCCGGGCGAAGATGTCATTGGAAAGGAAGTAGTGCACCTGCCGGCCTTCCTTGGCCAGCATGAACACGGAGGTGGAAAAGTGGTCGTCATGACTGTGGCTGGCAAACACATATAGGGGCTTGTCTGATTCCGGCACCGCCCCCTGGTAATAATCGAACAGCAGGCAGCAGTTTTCCAATTCCACATGATAGCTGCTGTGCAGGATAAAAGTAACTTTCATGTTAGTCCTCCCGTAAATATCTTATAAAAATTTATTTTGTCTGGCAGCGGTACACTTCCGCAGCCCGCTGCCAATAGGCTTCGGGTATCCGCGAGTAAGGCGCTTTCTCCCCGCAGTCTTTCTCGTAAAGGGACTGCGCGTAGGGCGGCAGCAGTCCGGCGATGTTCTCCCCCGTAAGCAGTGCGTGGGCCGTCATGGCCGACCACACGGGGGCGCGCTCCATGAGGCCGGAAGCGTGCAGTTCCTGGACAGCGGCATGGTTGTCGTAGGGAACCAAGGCGTATTCGGGACGCCAGCGGGGGACGCCGTCCTGGACGCTGTGCAGAAGGGTCATTTGTGCATAGCCCGGGGTGGACAGGGGATAGCCCACCGACCCGGCCCGGACCACGCTTTGGCGGCCCAGAAGGTACATCCCTAACCGATGGGTGTGCCCGCACAAGATGCATGGCTCGGGCAATTCCTGCAGGCGCCGGATGGTCTCGGGGTCGCCCTGGGCCAGGGTGCCGTTGGTCTTCCAGGGGGCCCCGTGGCAATAGTGCAGCGGCGGCGCGCCCTCAAAGCCTTCGGTGCCGTGGTTGTCAAGCGTCTGGAACCAGTCGATGTCCCGGTCCGTCAGGTTCTCGTAAGTATACAGCAGCGCCCCGGTGGCCGACCCATCCTGCCAGCCCTTGATTTTACCGTCCCGGTAATCCACCATGTATTCCTCCCGGTTGCCCCGGATGAACCGGCAGTCGTGATGCCGCATCCAATCGTAGAGGAGGGCCATGGTTTTTTGCGGATAGGCACCGTCGGAGATGTAATCGCCCAGGAAGATGTAGCCCTGGGCGCGGCGGCTTTCGGCGTGGGCCAGGCAGGCTTCCAGGGCCAGGTGGTTGCCGTGGATGTCGCTCAGTATGCAGATGGTCATAAGGGATCTCCTTTCGGCTGCCGCAGGCTTGACAATGCAGCAAAAATGCCCTATACTGAAGTCAAAGAAAAAAGGAGCCTGCCGATAGACGGCTGGCCAGGTTTATAGTTTGGTTTGTATGAAAAGTAACCGCCCTTTTAGCCTGGGGCGGTTACTTTTTTATGCTCTGAATCAACGCGATCAATAGTGTGACGATAATACCGTCTACTATGAATGAAAGCGAGAGGATTTCATACGCTGTCAAAAGTATCCCCTCCTTTCCATAAATTCCCTGAAAGGACAGGGTTTC
>CANTDZ010000119.1 GCA_947652665.1 uncultured Clostridia bacterium | reverse complement strand
CTCCTGATTGAGATACTCTAATATAGCAATTCTCCGTTCAAAGGTTCCTCTCGTTGATGCTCGCCTTCCCGTGAAACGAGATAGAGGCCGCTATGGGGGAATAAAAATTCCTGAGAATTTCTTTTTCTTCGGCAGACCAATGAATACTAAGCAGGTTGAACTATTGGAAAGGATTTCCCCTCAACTCTGTGGAGAAGATTTTGAAATCATGCAAAGTATTCTTGTTTCATACGCTTCACGCTAATAGATATTCAGCACCTTGACAACCGCATAGCAGCGCTCAAGTAATGCACAGCCCGTACCGCAGGGTCAAAGGGGGATGCTCACGGGTTGGCCTGGGCAGGGTAGTCGCCTGCCGCCACCGCCTGTTGGTATCGCGCCACGAAAGTGGGCTTGTGCGCTGCTCCCTATATCATGGGACATCAAATTATGGAAGTGGTGAGTATGCTTGTAAAAATATCCGACATCAAAATTGGTTCTGACAGGCGCAATGTTGCACCTAATGACGCACTGGCACTGTCCAAAAGCGTTGCCGAAATTGGCCTGCTCAACCCCATCACCATTTCTACCGACTACATCTTGATTGCCGGTAGGCACCGTCTGGAAGCCGTGAAGCTTTTGGGCTGGTCAGAGATAGAGTGTACCATTAGCAATTTGGACGGGCTGCGGGCTGAGTTGGCGGAGATTGACGAGAACTTTGTGCGTACAAGCCTTACTCACATCGAATTCGGTGATCTGCTGCTTCGGCGTAAAGAAATCTATGAGATACTGCACCCGGAAACAAAAGCAACATATGAGGGTGGCTCCTTTCGCGGCAATCAACACGAATCCGAGGTGGCGGCGGATTCCGCCGCCACCTCGAAATCGTTCGTGAGGGATACCGCTGAAAGGCTTGGTATGGCTCCTCGTACAATCCGGGAGAGGTTGCAAACCGCCAAAAATCTCACGCCTCAGACGAAGAACATCATCAAAAAATCAGATGCGGATATTTCCAAAACGAACGCCCTCAAACTGTCCCGCCTGGAGCCTGACCAGCAGGAGCAGGCGGCTACTCAGCTTGTGACAGGCGAAATCAAATCCGTGGACGAGTACAAGAAGCCTTACTCATTGGGCGATAAAGTTTACGCTACGTTGGAGGAATCAATCGCAGACATGAAAAATACAGAAAAAGACACCTCCTATACCGCTGATATGCTGCTGGCATCTATCGACGGCATGGTGCAGGATTTTCACCGGGACTTTTCCTGGTATGACGAGGAAATATGCGTGGCGGTTTTTCCGCAGGTTTCCGAGGAACAATTTGAGTTTATAAAACAACAATTTTCCACCATCACTTCCGCGATGGTGGGCTTGGTGGAACGAATTGGGAGGAGCAGACAGAATGAACAATAACACAACAGAACGCAAATTTACCCCGGCTGGCAAGGTCAGCCACTTATCAAGTGCCGTACTCATCAGCGGCCTGCCGTACCAGCGGCGGGTCTCCCAGCGTCATGTCAACAAACTGATTCGGCATTGGGACAGCCGGTATTTATTGCCGCTGGTTGTCAGCCTGCGGGACGGCAAGTATTATCTGATTGATGGTCAGCATCGCCTTGCAGCCATGCGCAAGATGAACGGCGGCAAGGATGTCATGCTGCCTTGCGTCATTCATACGGGTCTGACTTATGCAAGAGAAGCAGAAATGTACGTTGAGCTTGACAAAGCAAAAGGCCACGTCAAGCTGGTAAACGCTATAAAGGCCAAGCTGGAATCCGGTTCAGATGCAGCGATGCTCGATATCGACAAAAGGATAGATGAGGCTGGTTTCACCTGGGCGCTGGACAAGCCCACCGGCGCGGCTTATGAAATCATCCCCACTCAGCCTATTATCCGGGCGTACAAGAATTTGGGCGGGCCGGGGTTTTCCCGTATGTTGGGGCTGCTGGCAGGGACGTGGCACGGTTCGCAGGCATCCCTCAGAACGGAAATGTTTTACGGACTGGCGCTATTCCTTAAGACTTACGAAATGGAAATCGATGACCAGGCTTTTGTCCGCCGTCTTTCTGCCGCTGACCCTTTTGACATCCTCCAGCGGGCCAGAGCGGATTTCACCACAGACCATAGGGCTTTGCGGACGGCCCGCGTGCTGCGCAAAAAGTATAACAATCATCCGGGCGGCGGGCATTTGCCGTACCGTTTCAAGGATTAGGAGGGCTCTACAATGAATAAAGCAGAATTAGTAGATATCCGTGACGTACACGTTGACCCCAGCCTGCCCCGCGAGGAACGCATCAAAGAATACGTCCGTCAAATCAAGAACCCCTATTGCTTCAAATGCGGCGGTTTCACCATTCATGCCCGGTTCGCGCAGGGCGGCCCGCCCCTGGAAGAATGCTTGAAGCAAATCCTGCTATAAAAAAGCTGTTGACTTTCCCACAAGCTGTGTGCTATACTGTATTCGGAAAAAGAATTGAATAGGCAAACTCCGAATCACTCTTTGATTTACCGGGAAAGTCCGAGAAATCAAAAGGAGTGGTTTTTTTGTTGCAATTTTTAGCCTATGCCTATTTGCGGCTTTCCTACACAAATGACCGCAGCGAGGAAAGCGACAGCATCACGAACCAAAAGAAGCTGGTGAAGGATTTCGTTGCCGCCCACCCGGATATCAAGCTGGTGGGCGAAAAGGTGGACGATGGGTACAGCGGTATTCTTTTTGACCGGCCTGCGTTCCAGGAGATGATGGAGGATATCAAGGCAGGTAAAGTCAACTGCGTTATCGTCAAGGACCTGTCCCGGTTGGGCCGGGAGTATATAGATACCGGACGCTACCTCCAGCAGATTTTTCCGGGTTACGGGGTGCGATTTATCTCCATCAATGATAACATTGACACCGCTAACGAGCGCGCTGGGGATAACCTGACCATCGGCCTCAAAAACATAATGAACGATGACTACTGCCGCGACATTTCTGTCAAGACCCGCAGCGCCTTACAGATCAAGCGCGAGAATGGTGACTATGTGGGGGCCTGCCCCATTTACGGCTACCGCAAAGACCCAGAGAATCGCAACCGCCTGGTGATTGACGAGGATGCCGCCCGGGTAGTGCGTGACATCTACCGCCGCAAAATCGACGGGGCCAGCGCCAAACGCATTGCGGACGAGCTAAACGAGTTGGGCGTTCTATCACCATTACAATATAAGGAAAGCCGGGGCCTGCCCCACCCCAGGGGCGGGTTTGCGGATGTCCAAGGTGCCAAGTGGTCAGCGCACACGGTGCTGCGCATTTTGCAGGACGAGACATACACCGGGGTGCTTCTGCAGGGAAAGCAGGAAACATATAATCATAAGCTGAAAAACCGTATCAATAAGCCAGCCGAGGAATGGGTGCGCACAGAAAACGCCCATGCACCCATCATCCCCCGCCGCGATTTCGACCTGGTGCAGAAAATCTTGTCGCTGGATACCCGGACAACCCCGGATGGCAAAGCGGTTTACCTGTTCTCGGGTCTGCTGATCTGCGGCTCATGCGGCGGGCCTATGACACGGAAAATCAACAAAGTCGGTGAGAAAAGATATATTTACTACCATTGCCCCACGGGGAAAAAACATGGCTGTGAACACCCTGTTATGCTCCGGGAGGACGCCTTGACCGCCTGTGTTCTGAAAAGCTTGCAGGCCCACATCCAGAGCGTGATTGAGTTGGACAAACTGCTGGACAGCATAGGTGAAGAGCAGATAAATCACGACTTGATTGTGGGGTATCAGGCACAGATACGCGAGAATGAGGTACAACTTGAAGCCGCACGTGGTTTCAAGACGGCACTGTATGAGAATTTTATCAAGGGCCTGCTGACCAAGGCCGAGTACCGCAGCTACAAAGCAGACTATGTACAGCAGATTGAGCAGTTGCAAGATGCCATAGCTGCCCTGCGTGGGAATATCGAAAAAGCCCTGCATAACGCCGATGACCGCCAGCGGTGGATGCAGCATTTCAAGCAGTTTTCTAGCATGACCGAGCTGGACAGACGGGCCGTTATCGCGCTCATCCAGTCCATACGGGTGCTGGGGAAGGATGATTTTGAAATCACCTACCGCTACCAGCCCGAGTATGACCGTCTTTCTGTGCAAAGGGAGGCAGTCTAAATGGCGAGGAAGAGCAGGAAAAATCAGATACAGAAACAGCCCACACAGCAGGAAAAAGTCTGGCAGGCGGCTCTTTATATTCGGTTATCGGTTGAGTTCAACAGCAATCGTGGCGATTCGCTGGAAACCCAGCGTCAAATTATGGAAGCGTACCTGGCCCTGTGCCCGGATATTGAGATTGCGGAGATTTACACGGACAACGGCGTTTCAGGCCGTACCTTTGAGCGGGCTGGATTCCAGAAGATGCTTGCGGACATTGACGCTGGCAAAATTAACTGTGTGGTGGTCAAGGACTTATCACGGCTGGGACGCAACGCCATTGGTGCGGGGTTCTACCTTGAAAAATATTTCCCCCTGCACCATGTGCGATTTATTTCGGTGAATGACCAATATGACAGTGAAACGGCAGACAGCGGTGCGCACATGATTGTGCCGCTAAAAAACATGGTGAACGAAGCTCATGCCGCCGATATCAGCCGCAAGGTACGCTCACAGCAGCGGCAGGCCATGCAGGAGGGGAAGTTTGTTGGGGGCCGTCCTCCTTATGGATATAGCAAAGACCCGCAGGACTGCCACAAGCTGGTGGTGAACCCAGATACCGCGCCCATCGTCAGGCAAATTTTTGAGTGGACGGTGGAAGGGGTATCACTCCTGCAAATTGCACGGAACCTCAATATCGATGGCGTGTTATCTCCCTCCAATTATCTCGCGAGTGTGGGGATTATCACGCATAAAAAACTTATTGGAGACGAAGGCTGGCAGACGCGTGCGTTAAACAAAATCTTGGCCGATGAAGTCTACTTAGGCGACATGGTGCAGGGCAAAACGAAAGCCGTTGGCCACAAGCAAGTACAAGTACCGCCGGATGAGTGGGTGGTAGTACGCGGCACCCATGAACCCATCATCAGCCGAGAAGTTTTTGAAAAAGTACAGTTGGTTCGCGCAGAACGATTGGAAAACCACAAGAATACGAATGTAAAGCATTATTCACAAAACCTTTTGCGGGGCCGTATTTTCTGCGGCTCCTGCGGCAACCACCTTCAGCGGCACCGCTATGACAGCGGATATTTGTATTATTGCATCACAAATTCAACCAGAGGCAAGGGAACCTGCACAGGCAAAACTTCTTTGGCAGAACAACGGCTTTTTCGTGTAATCGTATCCATCATTTGTAAAACATCCGAATTGATAATGGGCAATGATTTTCGCTTGAAACGGCAAAACAGCAAGTTTGTTGAAAAGAAAAGGGAGCGTGAAAAAGAAATTTCCGTTTTTCGGCGCGAAGCTGATCAAAACCGCAGGTTTTTGCAGGGCCTGCATGAAAGTCTGGTTTCCGGCCTGCTTACGCACGATGAATATCTGAAAATGAAAGCCGGTTACGAGCAAAAATTTCAAGATGCTTTTACACACGTCCAATGTTTGCAGGAACAGCAGGCAAAGTTAGAGCGTCAGGCGAAAGAGTACACCAGCCTTGCAGAGCAGTTGGCAAAGGTAGACGGGGACACGGAACTGACAGCACAGTTGGTGGATGCCTTGATAGAGCGCGTTACGGTCAACAGCGCGGATGATATTGTGATTGATTTCCGTTTTGAAAACGCCTTTGACGAGCTGATGGAGGTGCTGGATGAGTAAGATTGCATTGTACATCCGGCTTTCCATTGAGGACAGCAAGGTGGAGAGCATGAGCGTAGAAAACCAAAAGTTGGCCCTTCATAAGTTTGTAGATGCGCAGGACGGTCTTGCCGATTACGAAGTGCAGGAATTTGTGGACAACGGCTATAGCGGCACGAATCTGGAAAGGCCCGCTTTGCAGGAAATGCTTGACGGGGTGCGCACTGGCGAAATCAAGTGCATCGTGGTTAAGGATTTCAGTCGGTTCGGGCGCAACAGCTTAGAAGTAGGCTATTTTATGGAGAAAGTGTTCCCGCTCTATGGGGTTCGCTTCGTTTCGCTAAACGATGATTTTGATACCGCACAGCTTCATGGCGATACCGGAGGCATGAATGTGGCCTTTAAGTATCTGATGAATGAATTTTACAGCCGGGACTTGTCCTTGAAATATAAGTCTGCGAAGTATATAAAATTCAAGAGTGGCGAGTATCAAAGCAAGATTTGCCCATACGGCTACCAGAAAGGACAGGATGGCCGCTTGGAGCCAGACCCAGAAACAGCGCCCAATGTGCAGTTTATCTTTGAAATGGCGGCGCAGGGGTGCAATACCACGGAGATTATAAGGTGCTTGTTTGACCGCCATATCTCCACACCTGGGGAATACAAAGCGCGGA
>CANTDZ010000118.1 GCA_947652665.1 uncultured Clostridia bacterium | reverse complement strand
CGGTTCCACAGCCTGCGGGAAAACATTTTGCTAAGCATAAGAACCCTCCTCTTTGTTCACTGCCTATTATAACGGGGAGGGGCAAAAATGTAAAATATCCATTTTGTATGGGAACTATACTTTTTCGGTATGGCACCCATTCCTTATTCGTATTTGATTTTTCGTCCGTTAGCCTTTATAATAAGGTACAAAGCTAATAAATATGCAGGAGGAATTTGTGATGTTTGGAAGTAAGAAATTCGGATTCGGCCTTATGCGCCTGCCCAGCCTTGACCCCCAGAACGCCGGGAACATTGACATTGAGCAGGTAAAAAAGATGGTGGACTTGTTCATGGAGAAAGGCTTCACGTACTTTGACACCGCTTGGATGTACTGCGGCTTCAACAGCGAGAACGCCGCCAAAACAGCTCTGGTGGACCGCTATCCCCGGGACAGCTTCACCCTGGCCACCAAGCTGCACAACGGTTTCTTCAATTCCTTTGAGGACCGGGACAAGGTGTTCAACGAGCAGCTGGCTAAGACGGGCGTGGAGTATTTTGACTTCTATATGCTCCATGGCATCGAGGCGGGCAGCTACCCCAAGTATGAGCAGTTCGACTGCTTCAACTGGCTGAAGGATAAGAAGGAGAAAGGCCTGGTCAAGACCATGGGCATCTCCTTCCACGCCACTGCTGACTTGCTGGATGAAATCCTGACGAAGTACCCCTACATTGAGTTCGTGCAGCTGCAAATCAATTATCTGGATTGGGAGAGTGAGTGGATTCAGTCCAAGAAGTGCTACGACGTGGCCACTAAGCATGGTGTGCCCGTTATCGTCATGGAGCCTGTCAAAGGCGGCACTCTGGCAAAGGTACCTGCTGAGGTAGAGGAATTGTTCAAGCAGCATGACGCCAGTGCGTCCCCGGCTTCTTGGGCGATGCGCTTTGCCGCCAGCCTGCCTAATGTAAAGATGGTGCTCTCCGGCATGAGCAATCTTCAGCAGATGGAGGATAACCTCAGCTACATGGAAGACTTCCAGCCTTTGAACGAAGAAGAGCTGGCCATGGTGCATAAAGCCGCTGAAATCATCAACGGGCAAATCGCTGTACCCTGCACGGGATGCTCTTACTGCACCGAGGGCTGCCCTCAGAAGATTGCCATCCCCCAGTATTTCTCCCTGTATAACGAGGAAATGCGCGAGACGGTCTCCAAGTGGACGGTGAATTCCAGCAACTACCGCCATCTGACAGAGAAATTCGGCAAAGCGGCGGACTGCATCGCCTGCGGCCAGTGCGAGGAGATGTGTCCCCAGCATCTGCCCATTATTGAGCATTTGAAGGCGGTATCCAAGCATTTTGACCGATAAAAGAGAAAGAAAGGAATTGTCCCCGTAGAAACGGACAATAGACAAAAAGCCCCCTGTGTAGGAATAGACCACACAGGGGGCTTTATTATGAAGAAACGGGGATAGACAGAGATACACCCAGGTTCTCACGCGCCCAACGGCTGATTGACCACCCCCACAAACAACGGCAGGCCGCTGTCTCCCGTGATGCAGAAAAGGAAAGGCCGGTTCAGCACGAAGTCTACTTCTTCCTCCGGGGGCATGGCGGAGGCGACGGCGTTCATAACGGTAAAGGCGGCGGCTTCACAGCCCTTCTCGTCGATCTTCACTCGGGCGGCGTGGTTCACCTGAGCCAGGAAGATGGGCCCGCTTCCGCCCTTTGTCATGGGGGAGAAGTCGGACAGCGCCGGGTCGAACACATCGGTGACCCCCAGGGCTTGCAGACCCTCGATCAGGTCAAATTGGGAGGACACGTCAAACTTGGGCACGGACTTGTTCACAACCAGGAATTTCTGGTTTTCCCACTCATTTTTGTCCACGGCAAAGAGGAAGTCCACAGCCTCTTCGTCTGCCAGCAGCTCCTCCGGGGCCACGCCCTCGTCCGGCAGCAGGAACCACATGAAACCGCCCTGCGTAAAGTGCTGCTCCACGGCGGAAAATTTGTCCCCCCAGTAATAGTAGTGTTCCGCCTGCTGGTGCATGAAGTCCGTTTCCATATCCCCGGCGGGGGCATGGAAAACCTCTTTTTGGGTGTTTCCCTCGAAAAACTCATAGCCCCACTTGGCCTTGAAATAGACCGTAGACGCCAGCGCCAGTATAGTATCCCGATCCAGCTGGATGTTCCCGGCCTGCTCCTTCAAAAGGCCCCCGGTCTGCTCATTGAGCCAGTCCTGCAAAGCCTTGTCCATCTCTTCCGAGCCCATCTTCCCGCAGTAGGAAGAGGCATAGAAATCGCTGGCAAGGGTGTCCAGGGTGTCCTGGTTGAACTTCACATTTTCGTTCAGCCACAGGGAACTGGCCAGGATAGAGGTCACCACCCCGTCATCCCGGTAATTTGAGTTCCACACATCGCCGGCCTGCTGGCGCAAATCCTCTATGCTGCCGCTGCCCAAAAGGGATAGAATCTGCTCCTGGCTGCTGCCGCTGGTAAGCTGGGACAGCATCCCCAGGGCCATATAGACATTGAGCGGGGAGTATACCCGGTTCTCTCCCGGGGCCCCGGATAGAAAGGTCTGGGAGCTTTGGGCGAAGAAGTTCTGTAGGGAGGAGATGTCTCCCAAGTCCCGCTGCTGGGCGTGCATGTCCTCCCACCAGGCTTCCCATTCCGAGTCGTTAAACTCCCCCAGGCTCTCCGGGTATGGGGCCATCTTGGGGTATTCGGCCTCCGTAATGGCATAGGCCACTGGCCCGCCGCCGGGTGCCAGGAGGATTCCGCCCAGTATCACCAGCACCAGAGCTGCGGCTGCCGCCCCCAGCCAGGGCTTTTTCACAGGGAAGCGCCGCTTTTGGGGAACTTTTCCCGCATTTTCTACCAGGTCGTCCCGAATGTCCGTGATGCCGTCAAAAATATCCGATGACTTCATAGCTCTACTCCTTCCGATTCTAAAAAAATCCGCAGGTCTTTCCGCAGCCGCAGCAGCCTTTGGGAGAGAGTGTTGGCCCCGACGCGCTCTTCGGCGGCTAATCCCTTTACCTGGTCGCCGTACCAGTA
The DNA here is from genome assembly GCA_947652665.1 of uncultured Clostridia bacterium. Taxonomy (GTDB): domain Bacteria; phylum Bacillota; class Clostridia; order Oscillospirales; family Acutalibacteraceae; genus Acutalibacter. Next base: position 3,378 of record CANTDZ010000118.1, on the reverse strand, counting down.
CCGCCGGATAAAGAGCCGGCGGTCGGACGGCCCCAGGCTGTCCAGCCAGGCACTGATGGCTCTGGCCAGCTGCTGCCGGTCCAAAGCATCCTCCACTGTGCCGGGGGCGGGAACGCAGTCCTCCAGCTCGGAGAGCAGCACTTCCATGCCACAGCGCTTCTTGACGTGGCTGCGCCTCCATCGGCTGATGGACAGGTTCCGGGTGATCCTTCCAAAAAACGCTCCCAATGCCTGGGGACGTTCCGGGGGCATCCGATTCCAGGCGGCATGCCAGGTGTCGCTGACACATTCCTCCGCGTCCTCTTTAAGACCCAGCAATCGCAGGGCAATGGAACCGCACAACGCGCCATATTTTTTATTCGATTCAGCGATGGCCCGTTCCTCCCGCTGATGATAGAGCTCGATGATCGCATGATCCTCCACGGTCCCGCCCCTTTCCATCCTATTTTGAAAGCTTTCTATCTATAATAGTCGTAAAAAAGCGGGAAATATGACAGGGATTGCAAAAAAATTCAGAAAGGCACCCAATATTTGCGCTGTCTGAGGGAGCAATAGGGTGAAATCTCAAAGCAGGCTCACCGCGTAGAATAATGATACTTTTTCCGCTTGGCAAAAAGGAAAGCCAGCGAAATCACAAAGGCGAAGATTTCTGCCACGGTGATGGCCCACCAAATGCCTTCCAGCCCAAAGAGCATGGGCAAAATAAGAACGGAAAGCATCTGGAACACAAGAGTGCGCAGGAACGAAATAGCGGCAGAAACACCGCCGTTATTGAGGGCGGTAAAGAAGGACGAGGTAAAAATATCCACCCCAGCCAGCACGAACGAGAAGGAGGACAGCCGGAAAGCATGGGCAGTCATGGCGAAAAGCTCCGGGTCGTAGCCCACGAAAATACCTGCCAGGGGTTCGGCCAGCGCCAGCGCCAGAACCATCATGAGCACGCCGGTAGATACCATCAACAGCAGGCTTTTGCGCAGCATGTTTTTCATTTCCGTGTGATTCTCCGCTCCATAATGATACCCGATAATGGGCGCGGCCCCAATCGTGTAGCCGATGAAAATCGCCACAAAAATGAACTGGATGTACATCAGTACGCCGTAAGCCGCCACGCCGTTTTCCCCAGCGAACCGCAGCAGCTGGAAATTGTAGAGCATACTCACCAGGGAGCCGGATATGTTCGACATCAGCTCGGACGAACCGTTTGCACAGGCGCGCAGCAGTACCCTGGCTTCCAGCCCTGTCTTTACCAGCCGTAGCCGGCTGCTGTTGGGCCGCAGGAAATAGACCAGCGGGACCACGCCGCCCACACATTGGCTGATTCCAGTAGCCAGGGCCGCGCCCGCCACGCCCCAGCGGAAGCCTGCAATAAACAGGGCATCCAGAACCATGTTTGTCACACCGGCGGCCACCGTAGCCATGAGGCCCAGCTTGGGTTTTTCGGCTGTGGCCAGGAAGGTCTGGAATACGTTTTGCAGCATAAAGGCTGTGTTGAAGGCCAGCACCAGCCGCCCGTACAACACGCAGTCGCCGATCATGGCTTCAGTAGCGCCCAGCAGGTAGGAGATGGGACGGATGAAAAGAATCCCGATGACAGAGAGGACAATGCCACTTATGGTGGTGAGCAGGATCATCATGGTGAAGTAGCGGTTGGCTGTGGCAGAATCCCCCTCGCCCATGGTCTTGGCTACGAGGGCGCTGCCGCCGGTGCCAATCATGAACCCGATACCGCCCAGGATCATGATGAACGGCATGACCAGGTTGATGGCGGCAAAGGGCGTCTTGCCCACAAAGTTGGATACGAACAGCCCGTCCACCACGCCATAGATGGAAGTGAACACCATCATGACAATGGACGGGAAGCAAAAGCGCAGAAGCTTTGTGTATGTGAAGTGGTCGGACAGTTTGATTTTCATAATTCCTCCAGGTTGCTTCGCAGCAGATTTGTCAGTTTGCGGAACGTCCGGATGAACTCCTTCTGTTCCGATTCGGTCAGGCCGGACAGGGCTTGGCGTTCGGCACTCATCACACGGTCAACGGTGTTTTTGGCCAGCTCGATGCCTTTGTCTGTCAGGCGCGCTTGCTTACTGCGGCGGTCGCGCATCCCCTCCAGACGGATATACCCATTGCTTTCCATCTTTTTCAGGGACGAATTCACCGTCTGTTTGGGCTGCCACAGGTTATGGGCAATCTCGCTTTGGGTCAGCGGCACAGCACTGTCCCGGATCGCGTATAGAATCCAGAAAGCGCATTCCGGCAGACCCACGGCCTTTGCGGCGCTGCGGTAGCACTCGTCATTTTGTTTTATGATATCGTTATACGCCTCCAGAATACCGTCTGTGCAATCCATACTTATCCCGCCTTTTTTGATTATCTGAAATCGGACTTTCTGCATTATATACCGATTTCGGACTTTTGTCAATGCCTCTGGAACGGAAAATCTGCGTCACCAATCACTTTGTTTTAGAGAAAACAAGGCCGCTTGATTGAAAAATCAACGGCCTTTACTTCGTGTAGCAGCTATCTGTTATAGCGGTTGCTACTTTATTCAAATGGGGGGCATAGGCTTACAGGCTTTCATAGGAAACCAATTCGTTCAATGGAATCCGCGTTTCGCTATGCCGTTCCGGGTCGGCATAGTCCTCCGCAGCGTAGCCAATGGCAAGAATGTTGACTGGCTCCATGTTAGCGGGAAGATTAAACTCGCAGCTTAGAACATCAGGCTTGAAATAGCATACCCATACGCTGCCCAAGCCCAGCTCTGTAGCCTGAAGCATCATGTGGTCGGTCAGGATAGAGGCATCAATGTCCCCAGTTTGCTTCTTGTCGAAAGGCCGCACCCAAGCCCTGCTGTGGTCGGCGCAAACAAGGATAGCGAGGGGCGCACCGTAGATGTCGGCAGCTTTGCTGATTTTCGCCAGCCCCTCTTTACTCTGAACGGCAATCAGGCGAACTGGCTGGCGGTTAGCAGCTGTGGGGGCCACATGAGCCGCTTCCAAAATCTTCTCCAATTTCTCCGGCTCTACTTTCTGTTCCGTGTAGCTGCGGATGGAACAGCGTTTCTTTGCAATCGTGATAAAGTCCATGATGTTTTTGTCCTTTCTGAATAATCTGACGGCTGGCCTGTTCCGGCAACCATCTGAAAATAGTTTAGCATTAGCCAGGAAAATCCGCAAGATTGCACTTTTCAGGTAGGTACTTCCCAAAAAGTAAGTCCTTTTCTAAATGACCATACTGTGATATACTTTCTGCGAGGTGATTCCATGAAGCAGATACAATTCAACTGCCCTGTTGAAGCCACCCTGTCGCTCATTGGTGGAAAATATAAACCGCTCATTCTCTGGCACTTAGAAAAGGACTTACTTTTTGGGAAGTACCTAC
>CANTDZ010000117.1 GCA_947652665.1 uncultured Clostridia bacterium | reverse complement strand
ACATCTGTAAGTATATGCTTTTTGGGAACGTGTGCAACTCTTATAAGTGTCTCATCCTTTCCTTTTTTTAATTTCTATGGTTTACACTTCTACTGCGCTTGCAATTAAGCCTTGCACTTCCGACAAGCCTGTTCCCTTTACAGCTGAAAAAGGATAAAACGGAATATCTTCCGAGCCAAAGATCTCTTCGAAAAGTTCCATCTGCGTCGCTGTTTCGCTTTTATTCAACTTGTCAGATTTGGTACATACCACGGCAAAAGGCACGTCCATACTCAGCAAAAAATCAATCATATGCAAATCATCCGCTGAAGGTTTATGCCTCATATCCACCAATTGGATCACCAGCGCGATTGGCCTCTCTTGGGCAAAATATCCTTCCACCAGGGAAGCCCAACGGTCTTTTTCGCTCTTGGAAACTTTCGCGTACCCATAGCCAGGCAAATCCACAAAACGGCAGTTTGGCAACCGGTAAAAATTAATGGTAGCCGTCTTGCCCGGCGTAGCGCTCACCCGGGCCAAAGCCTTGCGATTCACCAGGCGGTTGAGTAGCGAAGACTTGCCCACATTGGACCGCCCGGAAAACACGATTTCGGGCAGATCAGCACGCGGAAGCTGCTCCTTGCGACCCGCCGCAAATTCAAATTCTACCTTCTGAAAATTCACTGGAAAGCTCCTTCGCTTTACACCGGGGATGGCTCTACATATAGGTCTGCCGGGGCTTTGTGCAGAGGTAATTCCCCTGTAATAACCTGCCCTTCTGACGGGATAACCCGCGGCATATGCTGTAAAGCATTTTCCAATACAGAGTCCACCCGTTTTACCGGAATAAAGCATATATTTTTCTTTACTACTTCGTCCATTTCAGCCAAATCCGGCACGTTATCAACTGGAATCAGCACCGTCTTCATACCATTTTTATAGGCTGCCATGGCTTTTTCTTTCAAACCGCCGATTGGCAAAACGCGCCCCTGTAAAGTGATTTCCCCTGTCATTGCCACATCATGGCGCACCGGTATCGAAGTCAGTGCCGACGTAATGGCCGTGGCCATGGCAATACCAGCCGAAGGCCCGTCCTTTGGCACAGCGCCTTCAGGGGCATGGATGTGGATATCGCATTTTTCATAGAATTTCGGTGAAATCCCCAGCGCCCCCGCACGGGTGCGAATGCAAGTTATAGCCGCGTTAGCAGATTCTTTCATCACATCGCCCAAAGAGCCGGTGAGCTGAATCTTCCCTGTGCCTTCCATCACGGCGACTTCCAGAGGCAGCAGTTCGCCACCTACACTTGTCCATGCAAGGCCATTCACCAGCCCCACCACATCTTCTTTAGGAAGGTTGTCCTTCGAATATTTCCGAGGGCCGAGCAATTCCTCCAAATCCTCCGGCTTTACAGAAAAACTGGAAAACTCAGGATCGAGTACGATTTTTTTAGCCACCTTGCGGCATACAGACGCAATCGTGCGCTCCAAAGTACGCACGCCGGCTTCCCTGGTATATCCTTCCACCATTTCCCGTAGCGCTGTTTTTGTAAATTTTAACTGCCGTGCCTTAATCCCATGTTTTTTAAGCTGTTTTTTCACCAAATGCTTAATAGCAATGTTCAGCTTTTCTTCCAATGTGTAACTGCCAAGCTCAATGATATCCATACGGTCATACAAGGGGCCGGGTATGCGCGAGGCGTCATTTGCCGTGGTAATAAAAAGCACATGGCTCAAATCAAAAGGCATATCAATGTAGTGATCCGTAAACTCCGAATTTTGCTCCGGGTCCAGTACCTCCAGCAAGGCAGAAGCCGGATCACCTTTAAAATTTGTCCCCAACTTATCGATTTCATCCAAGAGAATAAGCGGGTTGTTTACCCCAGCCTGCTTCACTGCATTAATAATCCGTCCAGGCATAGACCCCACATAAGTCTTGCGATGGCCCATAATCTCGGCTTCGTCGCTTACACCGCCTAGGGACACGCGCACATACTTCCGTCCCGTAGCTCTCGCGATCGAGCGCGCAATAGAGGTTTTACCCACGCCAGGAGGCCCTACTAAACAGATGATCTGCCCATTCTGTAAAGGTGTTAAGCTTTTCACGGCCAGAATCTCAATAAACCGCTCCTTGACCTTCTCCAGACCATAGTGATCCCGGTCCAAAATGCGCTGAGCCCGGTTCAAATCGAGCTTTTCCTTTGAAGCCTTTCGCCAAGGCAATTCCAAGCAAGTATCCAAATACAGCCGAATGACGCTTGCTTCGTGGGAACCTGAAGGCATATGGCAAAGCTTATTGCACTCTTTGAGCAGTTTTTCCTCGCACACCTTGCTCAATTGCAGAGACTTCACCTTTTTCCGAAGCTCGTCCGCCTCGACCTGGGGATCGTCATCCTCCCCTAACTCGCTGGCAATAGCACGCATTTGTTCCTTTAAGAAATATTTCCGCTGGTTCTCATCGATCTGCGCCTGGGCTTTCTGATTGATCTCATTTTCTACTGCCAAAATCTGGATTTCTTCCGTCAGCACATCAATGAGCTTCTGCATACGCCGCAAAGGGCGCAGCTCATCCAAAATGTACTGCTTGCGCTCAAAATCGATGGAGATGTTAGATGCTATGTAGTCTGCCAGCCGGCCGCAGTCTTTTTCCTGCAGCACGCCCAGAAGAACATCCGGTGGTACGTGCTTGAAGAGTCGGAGATATTCGTCAAAACGCTCATGAACAATACGTATAAGCGCCTCTGATTTGTAAGACTTTTTATAAGTCAGCATCGGGCACTTGACGATATTTCCCAGCAAATAAGGCTCTTCTTGCACGAACGAAGCGATTTCACCCCGGCACAAACCCTCCACGTGAAGCTTTGCCCCTTCTTCCGAGTGGTGCACCACCTGCTTGATGCGCGCAATAACCCCTACCCGATACAGGTCGTCCCCTACCGGCTCCCCGTCATCCATGTGTACCTGCGAGACTAAAAAGATCAGCCTGTCATTGATAATGGACTCCGATGCCGCCAGCACGGATTTCTTCCGCGAGATGTCGAATTGCAGCATCATCCCCGGGAAAAATACCAGGCCCCGCACCGCCAAAACCGGTAAAACCAGGTTGTTTTCTATCTTTCCGTTTTCATCTGTAAAATTTTGCATGATGATCTCCTAAAACCAGCGAAAGACTGCGGCCGGGATCAAGCCGGCAACAGCCTTCTTCGCTTACATTTTTATGATACCGAGTCTCTGCGGTCCCGCCGCTTAGGCTGCGTGATCTTAATTTTAACGGGCTTTCTGTCATTGTTGTACACGATTTCAGGTTCCCCGCCATCTTCCACCATTTTTTGGGTAACTTTCACCTTTTCAACGGTGTAATCGCTGGGCACCTTGTACATCATGGGCATCAAAACCCCTTCTAAAATAGAGCGTAAACCTCGGGCGCCTGTTTTACGCTCCAGGGTTTTCTGGGCCACTGCGCGCAAAGCCTCGTCCGTGAATTCCAAGTCGACCTTATCCAGATCAAACAGCTTTTGATACTGCTTGAGCAGGGAATTTTTAGGCTCACGAAGTATGCGTATCAGCGATTCCTCATCCAGCCCTTCCAAAGAAGTGATGACTGGGATTCGGCCCACCAATTCCGGTATGAGGCCATATTTGACCAGGTCGTGAGGCGTCACGTCTTTCATCCAGTTGATGGAATCCAGTTCCTTTTTCCCGTGCACTTCCCCGCCAAATCCCAGTGTAGTGGAGGCAGAGCGTTGCTGCACGATTTTCTCCAAGCCGTCGAAAGCGCCGCCGCAGATAAAGAGGATGTTGGAGGTATCGATGATAATAGCCTCCTGCTGGGGATGCTTGCGCCCGCCCTTAGGCGGCACGCTGGCCGTGGTACCCTCCAGAATCTTCAAAAGGGCCTGCTGTACGCCTTCGCCGCTGACATCGCGGGTGATAGACGTATTTTCCGACTTGCGGGATATCTTGTCAATTTCATCGATATAGATAATGCCGCGCTCTGCCCGGAAGATGTCGTAGTCCGCCGCCTGTATCAGCCGCAGGAGTATATTCTCTACGTCCTCGCCCACGTAGCCGGCCTCGGTTAAGGTAGTGGCGTCCGCGATGGCAAAAGGCACATCCAGAAGCTTTGCAAGGGTCTGGGCCAGATAGGTCTTGCCCACGCCGGTGGGCCCTAAAAGCAACACGTTGCTTTTAGAAAGCTCTACATCGTCGTTGGAGAAGTAAATGCGCTTATAGTGGTTATACACTGCCACAGACAGGGCAATCTTCGCGTTCTCCTGCCCCACCACATATTCATCCAGCTTCCGCTTGATTTCCTGCGGCTTTGGAAGCAGGATGCCCACTTCCTTTTCATCGCTCCTGCCCTTTTTCAGCCGGTCCTCATCTTCGATGATAGACATACACAGCCGGACGCAGGCGTCGCAGATATACACCCCGGAACCCGCAATCAATCGGGTGGCTACAGCTTGGGGCTTGCCGCAAAAGGAACAGCAGATTTCATTTTCATTGATTCCCGCCATCGGTCCACACCCCTTCTTTTATCTTGATTCGATCACCTTGTCGATCAGGCCGTATTCCAAAGCCTGCTGGGCGGTCATGAAGTTGTCACGCTCCGTGTCCCGCTCAATGACTTCAATAGGCTGCCCTGTGCGCTGGGACAGGATGGTATTCAGCCTCTTTTTGGTGCGCAGAATGTGGTCGGCATGAATGCTGATATCCGTCGCCTGACCCTGGGCACCGCCGCTGGGCTGGTGTATCATGATCTCGCTGTTGGGCAGCGCAAAACGCTTGCCCTTGGCCCCTGCCGCCAACAGGAAAGAACCCATGCTGGCCGCCATGCCGATGCAGATGGTAGAAACGTCGCACTTAATGTACTGCATGGTATCGTAAATAGCCATACCGTCGGTGATAACGCCGCCAGGGCTGTTGATATACAGGGAGATATCCTTCTCCGGGTCCTGCCCCTCCAAATACAGCAGCTGCGCGACAATTACTCCGGCAGAGGCATTGTTTACTTCTTCGTTGAGCATAACGATCCGGTCGTTGAGCAAGCGGGAGAAAATATCGTAAGACCGCTCGCCCCGGTTCGTCTGCTCTACAACATATGGCACCAAACTCATATTGATTAGCTCCTTTCTCAGCCTAGGTTAGTATGAAAGCAAGCAATAAGATTTATTCCATATGGGGAAAATTATGCCGGCTTATTCCGACTTTTCAGCTTCGCCATCCTCCGGCAGCTTGATAACTGCATTGGCTTTTACCAGTTCAACGGCCTTCTGGTTGGCCAGGTCAGCGCGAACCATGTCCATGTTCACCAGGGTCTTTACATTCTCCAGGGGCATCCCGTAAGACTCGGACAAGCGCTTGAGCTCTTCCTCACACTCTTCCTCACTGATCTCAATATTCTCAAGCTGTGCGATCTTTTCCAGGCCCAAACGCACCTTCACCTGACGATCAGCCTGGGGCTTATACTGGGCGCGCAGATCGTCCGTGGTCATGTTCGTGTACTGGAGGTAGGTTTCCAGCTTCAGGCCCTGGGACTGCAGACGCTGTGCAAATGCATTGATGATCTCATCGACCTCGTTCTCCACCATCTCGTCGGGGATTTCTGCCTGCACCTTTTCGATGACGGCATCAATAAGCTGGTTCTCTACGTCGGCGTCGGCCGCCTGCTCACGACGCTCCAGCAGCCTCTTCTCAATGTCTTTCTTGTATTCGTCCAGCGTGTCAAATTCGCTGACATCCTTTACAAACTCGTCGTCAACCTCGGGCAGTTCCTTCATCTTCAGCTCATGCAGCTTGATCTTGAAAACCGCATCCTTGCCCTTAAGCTCTTCAGCATGGTAATCCTCGGGGAACTTCACATTGACATCAAAGTCCTCACCCGTGCTGTGGCCTACGATCTGCTCCTCAAAGCCGGGAATAAACTGCCCGGCACCCAAGGTCAGCTCATAATTTTCGGCCTTGCCGCCGTCAAACTGCTTGCCATCTACATAGCCGTCAAAGTCGATAACGGCAATGTCACCATCCTGAGCAGCACGATCTTCCACAGTAATCACCCGGGAGTTGCGCTCACGTACACGCTGCACTTCGGCGTCGATGTCGCCCTCGGTGACCACGACGGGCTCACGGTTGACCTCAATGCCCTTGTAGCCCTCAATGTTGGCCTCCGGCTTTGTAACGACAGTCAGGGTGCACTGGATGCCCTTGTCCTTGCCGATCTCATCGATCTTGAAATCGGCTACGCTGACCACTTCCAGCTTGGACTGGTCAATAGACTCCATGACGATAGAGCGGTACAGGCGGTCCACAGCAGCCTCATAGAAGACTTCCTCGCCGTAATATTTCTCCACAAAGGCGCGGGGAGCCTTGCCCTTACGGAAGCCAGGAATGTTCATTTTTTTGCTCTCCGTCTTGTAAACGGCGTCGACAGTCTTGTTGAACTCCTCAGGGGTA
>CANTDZ010000116.1 GCA_947652665.1 uncultured Clostridia bacterium | reverse complement strand
ACTTCTTGCGTTCCTTCATTCTGGGGTCGCGGGTCAGGAACCCGGCCTTCTTCAGCACGGGGCGCAGGTTCTCGCTGTCATACTGGAGCAGCGCACGGGCGACGCCGTGGCGGATGGCGCCGGCCTGGCCGGTCACGCCGCCGCCAGAAACGCGGCAGACGATATCGAACTTGCCCTCGGTGCCCGTCAGGGTCAGGGGCTGGCGGACAATATATTTCAGGGTCTCGAGGCCAAAGTAATCATCAATGTCGCGGTCGTTGATGGTGACCTTGCCGGTGCCCTGGTAAACGCGGACTCTGGCTACCGAGCTCTTTCTTCTGCCAGTACCGTAGAAATAAGGTGCGGTCTCATACATAAGTCAACGTCCTCCTCTCACATATTCCAGGCATCGGGCTTCTGTGCGGCGTGCTTGTGCTCGCTGCCGGCATAGGCCCGCAGCCTGCCCATTGCGCTGCGCCCGATGGAGTTGGAGGGGATCATGCCCTTTACGGCAAGCTCCATGGCCATCTCGGGCTTGGTCTTCATCAGGGTGTCATAGCGCACGGCCTTCAGGTGGCCGATGTACCCGGTGTGACGGTAATAATACTTCTTCTCCGCCTTGCCGCCGGTCAGGACGGCATCCTTGCAGTTGATGACGATCACATGGTCGCCGCAATCCACATGGGGAGCGAAGGTGGGCTTATGCTTGCCCCGCAGCAGCACTGCGGCCTGGGCAGCTACCCGGCCCAGAGGCTTGCCGGCGGCGTCGATAACGTACCATTTACGCTCGACCTGGCCAGCTTTTGGCATCGTAGTTGACATAGCTTGTTCTACCTCCATTTGTCTTGTTTCATCTTTTTGCACGATCTACATGATACCATACTGCCCCTGCAAAGTCAACACCTTTCCCGCTATTTTTTGATTTGTCTGGGTGTGTGCTCGTTTATTCTTGATTTTTCATCTCTTTTTCTCGTTCATACTCATTTGCTATTTTATGATACAATATCTGTATATCGCAACTAAAGTCAAGCAAATCCTTTCCAAAACCGCTATCCTTAATAGCAAAGCAGTCAGGAGGTGCTTTCCTTTGCAGTGGCACAAAAACATCCAGAACGCACTGGATGACATAGACGCCTGCATCCGGCGGCAAGAGAGTGATGATTTGACGCTTACCCGCCTTGCAGGGAAATTAGGCTATTCCGAGTTTTATACCTCTCACAAATTCCGGGAGATATCGGGCATGCCGTTTCGGGACTACCTGCGCTATAGGCGGTTGGCTTTTGCCCTAAAAGAGCTCCGGGATACGGACGCCGGGATACTGGACATCGCCTTGCGCTACGGTTTTTCTTCCCATGGGGCCTTCTCCTGGGCTTTTAAGAGGGCTTATGGAATCTCCCCCCGTGTGTACCGGCAAAAACCTGTTCCCGTCGTACTGCGTACCATTCTTAGGCCCTTCGACTGCTATTTATCCGAAATAGGAGGGACAGAAATGACAGAATCGACCGGAACCGTTAAGACCTACTTCGTCACAATCCCCGCCCACAAATTTCTGCACATCCGCAACTATGAAAGCATCGGCTACTGGGACTTTTGGCAAAAGCAAAGCCAGATCCCCGGCCAGGACTGCGAGACCATCTGCGGCCTGCTGGACAGCATCCAAGGGAAGCTGGACGACCAAGGCGGTGGTGAAGCCAATAGCGGGAGTGGGCAGCTCATGGCATTTATAAACGCACCTGAGGGCCGGATATGCAGCTGGGGCATCCCCCTGGCCGAGGCTTACGGCGTCCGCCTGCCGCAGGATTACGACAGGGAGATACCGGCGCAAATGCGGCTTATGGATGTGCCGGAGGGGGAATACATGGTCTTTGAGCACGGCCCCTTCGACTTTGAAACAGAAAACCAATCGGTAGAGCGGAAGATCGAGCAGGCCATGAAGGTCTGCGACCTTGCCGCCACGAACCGCTGCTTCGACACCACGCCCGGCCGGATCTTCTACTTTTACCACGATCCCGCCCGCTTCTGGAAATACGTCCGGCCCGTTCGAAAAACCTAAAACAGCATAAAAGCAGGCGGCCATCGGATCGGCCGCCTGCTTTTTCATTCAAGACAAAATAAAAACAGCCACCCTATTGGATGACTGCTTAAGTGTTGGCGAACACCTATCTTCCCGGGCCGTCACCAGCCAAGTATTTTCGGCACGAACGAGCTTAACTTCCGTGTTCGGGATGGGAACGGGTGGACCCTCGTCGTAATCAACACCAACTTGTTTTTTTGCCGCCTCTCTTGACGGCTCCACTATAATACCACGTCCCGCGGCAAATTGCAAGCTTTTTTTTAAAAAAATTTGCGGAAAGATGGGAAATCGCAAAATATAGAGTTTTGTTATTATATATCTTCTATATCTAGTGCCCCTTGATTTTTCTTTTCTTTTCCAGTATCATGGTGGGGGGTGATTTTATGGAAAAATTAGCAGGCAAAGTCCGCGCAGCCGTCGATAAATATCATATGATTGAAGCCGATGATGTCATCGGCGTAGGGGTCTCCGGCGGCAAGGACTCCCTTTTCCTTCTGTGCGCCCTGGCATCCCTGCGGCGTTATTACCCGAAGCCCTTCTCGCTCCTGGCCATCACCGCCGACCCCTGCTTTAGCGGCAAGGAAATGGAGCTTGAGCCCATCGCCGACCTGTGCCAAGAATGGGAGGTTCCTTATATAATAGAAAAAACGAACCTGGGGCGCATTATCTTCGAGGACCGCAAAGAACCCAACCCCTGCAGCTTGTGCGCTCGGATGCGCCGGGGCATCCTCCATAATATATGTGTGCGGGAGGGCGCAAACAAATTGGCCCTGGGCCACCACCAGGACGACGCTGTCCAGACCCTTCTGATGAACCTCTTTTACGGCGGCAAGCTGGGATGCTTCTCCCCCAAAAGCTATTTGAGCCGGAAAAACATCACCCTCGTGCGGCCGCTGGTCTTCTGTGAGGAACGGGAAATCAAAAACGCCTGTGCCCGGATGTCGCTGCCTGTGGTAAAGAGCGGCTGCCCTGCCGACGGCTTCACCGCGCGCAAGGACACCGAAGGCTTGATTGCCTCCCTGGAAGCCCAGTTCCCAGACGTAAAGGCTAAGCTCCTGGGGGCCATGCAGAGGGCGGGTTTGGATGGCTGGTAAAGGGCTCGAAAAATTTTTTGAAAAAATTTCAAAAAAGGGGTTGCATTTTCCAAAAGGATGTGGTATTATATAAAAGCCGTCGAGAGAGACGGCAAAAAACAAGTTGGTGTTGATTACGACGAGGGTCCACCCGTTCCCATCCCGAACACGGAAGTTAAGCTCGTTCGTGCCGAAAATACTTGGCTGGTGACGGCCCGGGAAGATAGGTGTTCGCCAACACTTAAGCAATCGTTCTGCTGAACGGTTGCTTTTTTGTTTTGTGTGGATTACAGGTGTTTTATAAAATCCTTACAAATTCCTAAAAGCGCTTGACTTGCCGGGCCGGATGGCTTAAACTTAAAGACACAATATTCTGTAAACTAAAGTAAGGGAGGAATTTACCTTTGAAAAAGGGAAAATTTGGGTTGTGCCTATCGTTCTATGCGGTGCTGGCGTTTGTGCTGGCGCTGCTGAAGCAGCCGCTATTGTGCGGACTGCTGTTAGGGTTCGTGATTGTGGCCGAGGACGATCGCTGGGCCGTCCGGCAGGTGCTGCAGGCGTTCATGCTGTCGCTGGTGTCCACCTTCGTGCTGGACACGGTCTATACGCTGGCCGGCATCCTTGTGCCGTACTCCATTGGCTTTTTCTACGACTTCGCCTATGGCGTGCTGCACGTCGTTTCCTGCCTGGTCTATGCCGGGGTCCTGGTGCTCAGCATCATGGCGATTTTGCGGGTCTGCCGCGACCAGGAAGCCAATGTGCCCCTGCTGTCCAACCTGAGCTACCATGTCTTCGGCGACCAGAAGCCGCCTAAGCCCGTCAAGCAGCCCGTGTGGCCCCAGCAGCCCATGCAGCAGCCGTACCCGCCCCAGCAGGCCCCTCAGCAGCCTGTGCAGGGCCAGATGCCCATGCAGGGGTACCCGATGCCTTCTCAGCCTATGCAGCAGCCTCAGGGAGCCGCTCCTGTGCCCCAGCCGATGCCGGATATTCAGCAGACAATGCAAATCCCCCAGGTGCCGGTCACGCCGCCTGCCCAGCCGGCGCCCCAGCCCGTACAGACGGCACAGCCGGAGCAGCAGCCTCCCCAACAGCCATAAATGCGTTGCAGTTGACCCGCGGCTTGTGTGGCTGCGGGTTTTCTCTTGCTTTTTAGGCCGTTTTACGGTAAAATAAGGGCATTCTAAGGGAAAGGATGGTCGTTTTGGATAATAAATATGTCGTTCGCAAAATCGACCCGTCGACACCTAGAAGGGTCTCTCCGCCGCGCCGTCCCCCCAAGCGACGCAGGAGGCCCTTGCCGCTGGGGCTCATTGCGGCAGTGGTGCTGGTTGTTGTGATTGTGATTGTACTGGTCATCGTGTTTACCCGGGGGAATGGGGGAGAGGAGGGGGACGCTTCTTCCCTGGTTTCGCAGACGTCCTCGCTGGGGGAAGCCGTTTCGTCCCAGCCAGCGGACAGTGCTACACCCTCGCCGGAGCCAGAGCCCGAAGAGCCCCTGCCCGACCAGGAGCACCCCGACGGGGAGCCGGATACCTATGACGCTATGGTCGTTGTGGAGGGGGCCGGGTATGGTGTGTACAAGTTCTCGGAGGAGGACACAAATTCGTATATCAAGCTCGTATGTGATGCGGAGGAAACGCTGCCGGAGTCTGCGACACTTTATAATATGATCGTGCCCACGGCGCTGGACGTCCTATTGACAGAGGATTATATTACCGAACAGGAAATCGACAGTTCGGATCAGCGCAAGGCCATTGAGGACTATATATATCCGTCCATTCAGAATTTGAATGGGGAGGTGAAGACGGTCTCACTGTTTGACTCCTTGCGCAAGCACTGTGATGACTACATTTATTATAACACCGACCCGTCGTGGACACAGCTGGGCGCTTACTACGCTTATGTGGAGTTCTGCGCCGCCGCTGGACTGGACGCCGTGCCTCTGGACGACTTCGAGGAGAAAAGCTACAGCGGTTATCTGGGCGGCTATTACAGCCTCTCCGGCGACGTCAACATGACCTACAACACCGACACGGTGCGCGCCTATGTTTCCTCTGCCAACTCTTCGCTCTCCTTTACAGGGCAGGACGGCAGTGAGCAGTCCGGATGGCCCGTGATTCAGGACGGCGATGCTTATGACTCTACCTACCTCAGCCTTATCTTTATTGCCGGTGACCAGCCTTATGCGGAAATTACTAACAGCGATTTGGACGATGACAGTGCCTGCGTTGTAGTAAAAGATTCCTATGGCAATGTATTCGTGCCATTCCTGCTCAACCATTATCAGCACGTCTATGTGGTGGACTATCGCTATTACAGCGGCAGTGTGCCCAATCTGGTCGATGAGACCGGAGCCACCGACGTGATCCTCCTTAACGGCATCCGCGCTACCAGCGACGAAGATTCCATTTCCAGCCTATCCGACGTTTTCTAAAACAACAGCCCCCAGCGTTTGCCGGGGGCATTTTTCTATCTTTTGGCGGCTGCCAGGAAGTGGGGGCTCAGGCCCATGAGGGACGGCTCTTGCTCCGTTAGGCGCACCAGCGTCAGGAGATTTTCCCGGCTGGCGGAATCCTGCCATTTGTCTGCTAGGGAAGGAGTCAGCCATGCGCAGCCTTCTATGGCAAAGAGGGATTCTACTGTGAACCCGCCTTCGGCCAGCTCCTCGCGGAAGGCCTCGGGTGTATGAAAGTAAGCATCACACAGGACATTGTAATTTTCAGGTTTATTGTGGTTACCGGTTGTCAACTCGGTACGAAGCATCTCCATGTAGGCAGGGTCATCGATGAAATCTTTGCCTGTGCCGTAGACGGTCAGCGCCCAAGTGGCTGAGCTATATTTGGAGATGCCCGCCGCAAATAACCAGCCTCCGGGACGCAGTACGCGGCGGGCTTCCGCCAAACACTGCATCTGGTCCGCTTTGTCCTGCAAATGGTACAGAGGGCCCAGAAGCAGCGCCGCATCCATGGACGCATCCGGTATGGGAAGATGGCGTGCATCACCTGCCAGGGCCTTGTAAGGGGCTGTTTGATGGGTTTGTGCCCACTCCACGGCCTTAGGCGCCAGCTCGACCATGGTCACCTGGTGGCCTTGGACGGCCAGCCAGTCGGCGTAGTAGCCGGTGCCGCCGCCAATGTCGCAGATATCCATGGCAGGCTGCAGGAAGCGTGAAAGGAGCTCCTTCGTACGGTAGCCTTCCACGATCCCAAGGCCGCGCTCCAGGCGGTTGGCTTCGCCAACATTCTCATAAAAATCCCGAACATTTTTTACATCGTCCATACGGCACCTCCTATTTGGATATGCAAAAAGAACCTGCTCGTTGAACAGGTTCTTAATTAGTTATACCCTAAAAACTGAATAAAGCAATGAAGGATAGAGATCAATGGGCAACAC
>CANTDZ010000115.1 GCA_947652665.1 uncultured Clostridia bacterium | reverse complement strand
TGGTTCACGGCGTCCCGCCGCGCAGACCTGTCCGCTCCCATATTCTATCGGGCCACAATGCCTTCCTCCTTATTATAAACGATTCCTCTTGAAAAAACAAGAGGGAATTGCTATGATAAGGAAAACGAAAGGAGTTTTTCTATGAATATCCGCAAAGCAACCCCCGCAGACCTCCCCCAAATTGCCGCCTTGTACGAGGAATCCCGTGCCGCCCTGCGCGCCGCCGGGGTCGACCAGTGGCAGGATGGATACCCCAACGAGTCCACAGCCCGTAAAGACATGGAAGACGGCACTGGCTATGTCTTGGACGAGGGGGGAGAGGTGATCGCCACCGCCTGCCTAGCCTTTGGCCGCGAGCCCACCTACGATGTGATCGAACAAGGCGCCTGGGCCTGCGAAGAACCCTATGGTTTTTTGCACCGCGTAGCCGTCTCGCCCCAAGCCAAGGGGAAAGGCGCGGCAGGGCTCTTTTTTGACGAGCTGAAAAAGCAGGCGGCTGAAAAGGGCGTCCGCGTGCTTCGGGGCGATACCCACCGGGACAACCATTCCATGCAGCGGGTCATGGCGAAGAATGGGCTGGAGTACCGGGGCATTATCCACGTGGAGGACGGTACGGAGCGGCTGGCGTATGAAATTGTCTTAGATTGACACGCTGGCCAGGAAAGATTATAATAGAAAAAGGACAAGCTTAGCCTGTCCTGGGAAAGGGCCCACCCTAACGGAGGCGGTTCCGTCACGATACCCCGGAAGGGGGTGACACAATGCCGATAACGATCACGTTACATATCTTTGGATATATTGTAACGATACGGATCAAAGAAGGCAAAAACCGCCACTCCGACAAGTGACGGTTTTTGTGGAGCTAAAAAGCTAACCAAAAAATTCTGAAACTTTGGACGGAACCGCTTACGTGTGGGTTCCTTTCTCGTTTATTATAGCATATTCCTGCCGGTTTTGCAACCGCGAAATTATTTCAGCTTGATATACATCTGGGGCGAACTGTTACTGTCCTTGCGCTCGGACTTGATCTCGAACATATCCAGCGAATCCAAGAAGGGCGTGAGCTTGGAAAAGCCAAAATTGCGCACGTCAAAATCGGGATAGCGCTTGCCAAGGATGTTGCCCACCTTGCCAATGAAGATCCAGTTATCCTCGTCCGAATTCTCCCGCACGATGGTGCGCAGGGCCCGGCGCAGGGTGCGCAGGCTGGTACGGGGCTCTTCGGGCTGGCGCCTGGACTCCGGCTTTTCCGGGGGCTTCTCCTCCTTGGCCTTGGACTTCTGGGCGGAACGCTTGCGCTTGGCAGGCTGTTTTTTCTGGGGCTCGGGAGCCTTGGGGGGCTCTTCCGGGTCTTCCTCGTCGTTAGCGGCCAGGATGTCCAGGTACTTAAACTGGTTGCAGGCCGAGATAAATGAGCTGGGCGTCTTGCTTTCGCCCATGCCAATGACCAGCATCCCCGATTCCCGCAGGCGGGCGGCCAGGCGGGTGAAATCGCTGTCGGAGGAGACCAGGCAGAAGCCGTCTACCTTGCCGGAATAGAGGATGTCCATGGCGTCGATGATCATGGCGGAATCGGTAGCGTTTTTGCCGGTGGTATAGCTGTATTGCTGTATGGGCAGCACGGAATTGTCCAGCAGCACATTCTTCCAAGAGACCAGCTCGGGCTTTGTCCAGTCGCCGTAAATGCGCTTGTATGTGGCGACGCCGTCTTCTTTTGAAATCTCGTCCAGGATGATTTTAATGTATTTGGCGGACACGTTGTCCGCGTCGATCAGCACAGCTACTCTGCTGTCTTGGGGCATATAAGCATCTCCTAATCTGTTTTTCTTATCCTAAGTATAAGCTATCCCGCTGGAAAAAGCAAGCAAAAGGGGAAAACAAAAAGGCTGGCCCCAAAGCCAACCTTTTCTTTTTAGGACGCCGCGCATCGGGCACAGTCGCAGCACTCGCAGGTGAGCACCGGCCCGGGCGGGGGCTCCAGGCGGTAGCCTTGGCCCCGGACGGTGACGATGTACTTGCCGGAGTCGCCCATGTGGGCGCGCAGCTTTTTCACGTGCGAATCGATGGTGCGGGTAGCCCCCATGGCGGCATAGCCCCACACCTCCCGGAGCAGGCGCTCGCGGGTAAGGGTCTCGTGGGGGTTTTGGGCTAAAAACAGCAGTAGCTGCCGTTCCATGTGGGATAAGGACAAGGGCTCACCGTTGAGGGATGCCCGGTCCTCTGTGCAGAAAAGCTTCAGCCCTTCTAACCAGATCGATGCCATTTTACTCCCCTCCCTCCAAAATGGCTCTTTGTTTCCAATACATTCCACGAAATATTCTAAACCTTAAAGTGGACTTTATGTCAAGCTTGTTCATAAAAAATTCAAATATTCTTTTGAAAATCGTGCTACAATAACCCCATATCAATTTTTGGGAAAAGGGGAGAGAGTTATGCCCAAAAAGAAAAAGGTTAAGCTTACAAAAGAAGAAAAGCGCCAGCGGGCGCTGGAGGAGCGGGCCCGGGCCAAAAAGGAGATCAAGGAGCACCCGATGCTGTTTGGCACCTATGTGGTACTGCGGGCGCTGGTCATTGCGGTGATGGTCTTGCAGATTACCAACCGGGAATGGTACGACGTGTTCCTGTGCGGCCTGACGCTGATCCTGTTCCTGATCCCCAGCTTCGTGGAGCGCCGCCTGCACATCGACGTGCCCAATGTCCTGGAGGTCATCATCCTCCTGTTCATTTTCTCAGCGGAGATACTGGGGGAGATACAGGAGTATTACCTTATTATCCCGTTCTGGGACACCATCCTGCACACCTTAAACGGCTTCCTGATGGCCGCCATTGGCATTGCCATGGTGGATATACTCAACCGTTCGCGCAAGTTCCGCATCCGGCTGTCGCCGGTGTTCGTGGCGGTGGTGGCGTTCTGCTTCTCCATGACCATCGGCGTGCTGTGGGAGTTCTTTGAGTATGGCATGGACATTTTCTTCCATATGGATATGCAGAAGGACACCTACATCCCCGCCGTCACGTCGGTGCTTTTAAACCCCGACGGGCGCAATGCCGCCGTGACGGTGCCGGTAGAGAGCATCGTGATAAACGGCCAGCCGTGGCCGGGGTATATTGACATCGGCCTGCACGACACCATGAAGGACCTGCTGGTGAATTTCATTGGCGCAGTGGTCTTCTCTTTAATTGGTATGCTGTATATTATGGGCCGTGGCCGGGGCAAGTTTGCGCCAAACTTCATCCCGCGCTTAAAAGAACACGAGCTCCCCGCCCCCAAGCCGGAGGATGAGCCCAACCTCCTGACGCCTATCCTATTGAGCCAGGAAGAGAAAAGCGCCCCCCATACCCAGCAGGACTGCGTCTTCTGCCGCATTGTGGCGGGGGAGGCCCCTTGCTATAAAATCTACGAGGATGACTTTATCCTGGCCTTTTTGGATATTGCCATGGACGCTCCGGGGCACACGGTGGTGATCCCCAAGCAGCATGAGGGCGACCTCTTCACCAGTGCCCCCGAAACCACGGCCCGCCTGATGGATGCCGTGCGCCGCATCTCCCGCCATTACGTGGAGGACTGCGGCTATGACGGCGTGAACGTCCTGAACGCCAGCGGCACCGCCGCTCAGCAGAGCGTGCCGCACCTGCACTTCCACATTATCCCCCGCCGGGAGGAAGACGGGCTCAACACCTGGCCGGAGCTGGGGCATCACGAAAGCGACCTGAAGGCCATGCAGGAAAAGCTGACCATGATAAAGCCGGAGGAAAAAACAGGCAAAGAATAAGCGCTGGCTTATTTTTTGAATAGAGTCAAAATCTACGCAGAAAGGGGATAGCAGCTATGAAAACACCATCCGCCGTAAGACCAGGGAGGGTCAACGCATAGCCCTCCCGCCAGCAATGGGAGGTAACATGAACCAATCAAACGCAATCGAAATCCAACTGGACGAAGTTTCCTTTGCCCTGCGCGAGCCCCACGACTTCACCTGGCTTACCCAGATGGGGCGGGTGTTCCGGGTGTTTGACCAGAATGACTCGGGGAATATAAGCTTCGGCATAGACACCGGGGAAGAAAAGCTTTTTATCAAAGTGGCGGGGCTGAAGACAGTAGAGTCCGTCTGCACGCCGGAGGAGGCCGTGGAAAATTTGCGCGCGGCTATGAAAGTGTATGAAGACGTGAAGCATCCCGGCCTCATACACCTTCGGGAGCACTATTTTGTGGAGGGCTTATACGCGGCTGTCTTTGACTGGGCCGAGGGCGAGTGCCTGCACGACCACTGGAACTTCGACTATTATGCAGCTCATCCGGAGGTTACGCCCCCGGCCCGGCGCTTTCGGAACCTACCGACAGAGAAGCGCTTGGCCGCGTGCCAGGTACTGTTCTCCTTTTTAGAGGAGACGGCTCGCAGCGGCTATGTGGCGGTGGACCTCTACGACAGCAGCATTTTGTACGATTTCCACACAGACCGGCTCACGGTCTGCGACATCGACCTGTTTGTGAAAGCCCCTGCGGTCAATGACCGGGGCGAGGGTTATTATGGCTCGGAGCGCTTCAAGGCTCCGGAGGAGTATATTCTCGGCGCGGCTGTGGATGAGCGTACCAACGTATTTACTTTAGGCGCGATTCTGTTCGGCTTTTTCGGGGATTTCACCTCGGAACAAATACAGCGCCGCTACACGGAAAAGCGCTTCGTCCCCTGTCCGGAAAGCGCCTGGGAGCTGGGCTCATCCGCATACCGGGCCATCTGTAAAGCCGTGTCTTTGGAGCGGCAGGATCGCTTTGCCACCATAAAAGACTTCGCGGATGCCTGGGCGCAGTCCCTGGCGTAAGAAAGGAGCACCCATGTACCTACAAAAACTAGCCTACTTCACCGAGGGCAACACCTTCACCGGAAGCCGGACAAAGGACCCGGAAAAGGGGGTCATCCTGCGCTTCCGGGCGGTACCCGACACGGGGGAGGGCGAGCTCAAGGCCTGGGCCTGGAGCTCGGACGTGTGCTTTGAGCGTGCAGGGGAGATAGAGGAGAAATCGTTCCCCCTGAACCAGGAGGGCCTGGACGCCGCCGAGGCCTGGCTGCAAAGCCTCTATGACGCCCTGTAAATAGCAGAAAAACCGGGACAGAGGGGATGAACCCTTTGTCCCGGCTTTTTATGGCAAATGCTTCTTATCCGCTTAAATAACACCCTGGGCCAGCATGGCGTCGGCAACCTTTACGAAGCCTGCGATGTTTGCGCCCACCACGTAGTTCTTGGGATGGCCGTACTTCTCCGCAGCGGCGTCGGCGCTTGCAAAGATGTTCTCCATGATGCCCTTGAGCTTCGCGTCCACTTCCTCGAAGGTCCAGGAGAGGCGCTGGCTGTTCTGGCTCATCTCCAGGGCGGAGGTGGCTACGCCGCCGGCGTTTGCAGCCTTGCCGGGGGCAAACAGGACGCCTGCCTTCTGCAGGATCTCCGTAGCCTCCATGGTAGTGGGCATATTGGCGCCCTCGGCCACGGCGATGCAGCCATTGGCCACCAGGGCTTTGGCGTCGTCTTCCAGCAGCTCGTTCTGGGTAGCGCAGGGCAGGGCGATGTCGCACTTGACCGTCCACACGCCGCGGCCCTCGTGGTACTCGGAGTTGGGCCTGTAGTTCTTGTACTCGGTCAAACGCTGGCGCTTGACTTCCTTGATCTCCTTAATAGCGGCCAGGTCGATGCCCTCGGCGTCGTAAATCCAGCCGGTGGAATCGGACATGGTGACGACCTTAGCGCCCAGCTCGGTGGCCTTCTGGCAGGCGTAGATGGCAACGTTGCCCGCGCCGGAAATGGCGACGGTTTTGCCCTGGATGTCGTGGCCGTTCTTCTTGAGCATGGCGTTTGTAAAGTACAGCAGGCCATAGCCGGTAGCCTCGGTACGGGCCAAAGAGCCGCCGTAGGTGAGGCCCTTGCCGGTGAGCACGCCCTCAAAGGCGTTGCGCAGGCGCTTGTACTGGCCGAACATATAGCCGATCTCCCGGGCGCCGGTGCCGATGTCACCAGCCGGCACGTCGGTGTCGGGGCCGATGTGGCGGAACAGCTCGGTCATGAAGCTCTGGCAGAAAGCCATGATCTCCCGGTCGGACTTGCCCTTGGGATCGAAATCGGAGCCGCCCTTGCCGCCGCCGATGGGCAGGCCGGTGAGGCTGTTCTTGAAAATCTGCTCAAAGCCCAGGAACTTGATGATGCCCAGGTTTACAGAGGGGTGCAGGCGCAGGCCGCCCTTGTAGGGGCCGATGGCGGAGTTGAACTGCACGCGGAAGCCCCGGTTGACCTGTACCTTGCCGCTGTCGTCCACCCAGGGCACGCGGAACATAATCTGGCGCTCGGGCTCGGTGATGCGCTCGAGGATGCCAGCGGCCTCATACTGGGGGTTTGCCTGGATGACAGGCTCCAGGGAGGTAAGGACTTCGGTAGCGGCCTGGATGAACTCGGGCTCGCTTGCGTTCTTTTTCTTCAAAATTTCCAGCTGGTCGTTTACATAAGACATAGTAGAATCCCTCCAAATTGCAAGTTGCTTATTCGAATCCTGCAAAAACATGGGTATATCTTACCATAACCCGGTCAAATTTACAAGAACGAATTTCTAAAATTTCGTTTTGCCTTTCAAAATACAGGGAATTGTACAATTTGTTTTGGAGTTTTTTCTTCAGTCAAAATATTTCACCTAGATTTCATC
>CANTDZ010000114.1 GCA_947652665.1 uncultured Clostridia bacterium | reverse complement strand
AGGACACCGCTCAGATTACCGAAAAGATGCTGGAGACCCTGAAATCCAAGCTGGCCGAGATGGAAATCGCTCTAGACTTCACTCCGGAAGCCGTAGCGGCTTTGGCAGAAAAGGGTTACGACCCGCTCTATGGCGCAAGGCCTCTTCGCCGGGTCATTCAAAGCGAAATCGAGGATACGGTCTCCGAGCGTATGCTGGATGGCAGCGTGGCGGCTGGGAAACGCTACTCCTGCGGATATGCGGACGAAAAGTTTACCATTGAAGAAACAGTAGGATAAAAAAAGAGGGCTTCTGCCAGCACGGCAGCGGCCCTCTTTTCTGTTAAAACCTCGTCACGACGCGTTTTTCGCAATCTTCTGGCGAATAGGTAAATGTGTCCATATGCTCTCCCTTGAAAAAATAATGGGGCGGCGCGGGCTTTGCAGGGGTTCCTTCGAAGGTTTCAATGATAATAAGTTTGATTTTCATCCGCGAAGGCAGGATGCTCTTAATGAACACGCTGGCCTGCTGGCCCGGGAAGATGTTCTCCTTTACCTCGGCCAATCCCGCCAGGTTCGGGGTAAGCTCCACAAAAACGCCGTAGCTTTCGATGCTGCGGATCACCCCGCCTACCGTTTCACCTGCGTGAAAGGATGCCGCATTTTCCTCCCAAGTACCCAGCAGTTCCTTGTGGGTTAAGGTGATGCGCTGGCCCTCACGGGATTTCACCACGGCTTTAATGTCCATCCCAGGCAAAAAACGTTCCCTGGGGTGTTCGATGCGGGAGACCGAAATCGAATCGATAGGAAGCAGCGACACCAAGCCGCAGCCGATATCCGCAAAGACGCCAAAGGGCTCTATATGCGTGACCCGCGCATCGATCACATCGCCGGGAGCCAGGCGGTCTATGTAGGCGGCGCGGCATTTTTCCTGGGCTTCCCGGCGGGAAAGCAGGGCTGTCATACGGCCGTCGTGGTCGCGGATAAAATCCTGTACCACGAAGCACACCGGGCGGTTTACCCGGGAGATCATGGCAATATCCCGCACAGTGCCCTCCCGGATGCCCAAAGCGCCTTCCTCGCGGGGGATGATGCCTTTCATGAATTTCAGGTCGACCACGAGGTCGTGGCCGCTGTTGCACATGACGGCGCGGGCTTCCAAGATCTTACCGTCGCGCATGGCCTCGGATAGGGCGGCGGGAGAGCTTAGGGCGGCTTTATTTTCAAAGGTGTCCATCAAATGGCCTTCGGGATAAAAGCGCATATTTTATCGTTCCCTTCTTCCATATTTTACCATTCGTACATCACAGAAGAATATATGCGGTGAGCCCGGCAAAAATGCTCCCTGCATATAGGGGCTTGCATATTTGTCCAAGATGCGCTAAAATAGAGGACAAGCCTGTAATAAAGGAGGACTTTTTTTGCGCAAATGTATTTCTGCCCTGACAGCCCTGCTGCTGGTCTTTATGCTGGCAGCCTGCGGCGATTCAGGGAATACCGGCACATCTGCAGACGGGTCGGCTTCCAAGGCCGCCAAGGTAATCGGTACCACGGACACCCTCGTAGCCATGGAGGACCTGGTTCCCATTGAGACAGACCACAAGCTTGGCTTCCAGCTGGAGCCCCCGGAAAAAGGGGAGGAGATCGCCGTGATCACCATGGAGAGCGGCGAAGTGATTAAGCTGCGCTTCTTCCCGGATGAAGCTCCCAAAGCCGTGTACAGCTTCAAGAAGCACGCGCTGGAGGGCTACTATGACGGCCTCAAGTTCCACCGCATTATTGAGAGCTTCATGATCCAGGGCGGCGACCCGTCCGGCACGGGCTACGCGGGAGAGAGCGTATGGGGGGACACCTTCGAGGACGAGTTCAGCCCGAACCTTCTGAATATCGACGGCTCCGTTTCCATGGCCAACAGCGGCGCAAACACCAACGGTAGCCAATTCTTCATCAACTGCACCCAGGGCGCCGCTATTAACTGGGACAGCTACCAGCAGGGCTTTGAGGTCTACAAGGAAGACCCGGATGTCTTTACCACCCTGTACAGCACTAAGTGGGTCGACATGGATCTGGTGTCGGATGACATGAAGAAGCTTTACGACGAGAACGGCGGCAACATCCATTTGGATGGCTACTATTCCACCGATAAGACCGGGCACACCGTATTTGCCCAGGTTTTCGAGGGGATGGATGGGGTAGAGGCCCTCTCTAAGACGGAGATCAACGACCTGACCGGCGCGCCGGCTAACGACGTTGTGATGAAGACGGTGGAGATCGTAGAATACGAATAAAAAAGAGCAGAAAGAGAAGGGCCTGCCGTTCAGTGGCAAGCCCTTTTTTATTTGCTGTCAAGGCCGTTCGGTGGCCGCCAGTTTGTAGCAGAGGGTCATCAGGCTGTCGTTCATGTGGACGTTTTCCACAATGGTATCCGGATGCTTCAGCACGATATCGTAATGCCCGAAATTCCAGAAGGAGCGCAGCCCCAGCCCATATAGATGGTCGGTGATTTCCTCCACATTTTCCCTTGGCACGCAAAGAATTGCCATGGACGGCCGATGCTCCTCGTAGAAAGCGCCGACGCTGTCATAAGGGCGTATTTCCTGTCCGCCAATCTTTTGCCCCACGACCTTGGGCGAGTTATCGAACACCCCAATAAGCTGGAACCCCAGCTGTTCAAAAGGCATATGTCCCGCGATGGCCTTGCCCAGGTTGCCAGCGCCAATGAGGATGCACGGGTATTGCTTTTGCAGGCCCAAAATCTCCTCAATGGCCGTACACAGCTGTGGTACATTATAGCCGTAGCCCTGCTGGCCAAAACCGCCAAAACAGTTAAAATCCTGACGGACTTGGGAAGCGGTAAAGCCCATCCTCTCCGAAAGCTCTTTGGAGGAGATGCGGGTAACGCCGCTTTTAGCGAGCTCTGTCAAGAACCGGTGATACCGGGGCAGACGGCGGATCACCGACATGGACACTGGTTTTTGTTTTTGCATGGCCACTCCTTCCCCAGAGTGTAATGGCAAGATGCTTTACAGTGCGTTTTCCAGCCGCACCTTGATGGCCTCCAGGAATTCCTGGGTGCCTACCTTCTGTATGTTAGGCAGGGTGGACATGGCGGCCAGGTCGCCAGTCATGATACCTTCCTCGATGGTGTCGATGGTAGCCTTTTCCAGCTTGCCCGCAAAGTCGACCAGCCGCGGGTTTTCGTCCAGCTCGCCGCGCTTACGCAGGGCGCCTGTCCAGGCGAAGAGGGTCGCCACGGAGTTGGTGGAGGTGGGCTCACCCTTCAAGTGCTTGTAATAGTGGCGCTGAACGGTACCATGGGCGGCTTCGTATTCGCAGGTGCCGTCGGGAGCCACCAGCACGGAGGTCATCATGGCAAGGCTGCCAAAAGCGGTAGCCACCATGTCGCTCATGACGTCACCATCATAGTTTTTGCAGGCCCAGATGTACCCGCCCTCGCTGCGCACCACACGGGCTACGGCGTCGTCGATGAGAGTATAGAAATATTCAATACCGGCTTCTGCAAATTTACGGGCATAGTCTTTGTCGTAGATTTCCTGGAAAATATCCTTGAACCGATGGTCGTACTTCTTCGAAATGGTATCTTTTGTGGCAAACCACAGGTCTTGTTTGGTATCCAACGCGAAATTAAAGCACGAACGGGCAAAGCTTTCGATGCTGCTGTCCAGATTGTGCATCCCCTGCACAACCCCGGCACTGTCCTTGTAGTCGTGGATTAGGTGTTTTTCCTGGGTTCCATCGGGCTTTGTAATGACTACCTCAGCCTTGGAGCCTTTTTCCACCACAGCCTCAGTGTTGCGGTACACATCGCCATAAGCGTGACGGGCAATGGTGATCGGCTTGCACCAGGTGGGGATATAGGGCGTGATGCCCTTGACCAAAATCGGCGCGCGGAACACCGTGCCGTCCAAAATGGCACGGATAGTACCATTAGGAGACTTCCACATTTCGTGCAGATTGTATTCGGTCATACGGGCGGCATTAGGTGTAATGGTTGCACACTTTACAGCTACGCCGTATTTCTTTGTCGCCAGGGCAGAATCCACCGTAACCTGGTCGCCGGTCTTATCCCGGTTTTCCAGGCCCAGGTCGTAATATTCCACGTTTAGGTCGATATAGGGCTCCAGAAGAATGTCTTTGATCATTTGCCAGATGATGCGGGTCATTTCGTCGCCGTCCATCTCGACCAGGGGTGTTTTCATATGTATTTTTTCGAAACTCATAAGTTCCTCCTTATTTTTTCCGCATAGCGGCATATTGTACAATAAGATTGCGTTCCGGCGGCGAAATTGCCTCCGGCAGGGCGTCGATGGGGAAAAAGCGAAGTTCGGAGACCTCTTCCTGCTGGCCTCGCAGGGTCCCGTGATATTTTCTACATAAATACAAGGTTATAATAAGATGAACCTCATCACCATTGGGGTAAATATAATGCTGCTGTTCGCCGGAAAACACGGAAAAAAGCACCAGTTCATCTGCAATTAGGCCCGTTTCCTCGAAAAGCTCTCTCTTAGCTGCTTCCTCTGTGCTTTCGCCCAATTCCACAGCACCGCCCGACAGGCTCCAACAGTGGTTATCCGCCCGCAGCTGTAGCAGAATCTCGCCATTTTCATTCTCAACCAACACACCGGCACTGCACAACTGTATCGGTGCATGGCCCACGTGTTCCCTGAGAAATTTTACATAGTCATTCATGGGATAAGCCTCCCTACTTTTCCGATTCCTTAGTGTAGTTCAGCAAGCCCCCGGCCAGCACCATCAGCCGCTGGCGCTCGGTGAGCACAGCCGTGAGCTTAAACTCTATTCCCTTCGTTAAGTCTTTCATGGTCACATCGCATCCCTGTTCCAATTCGGCCTTGATGTTGGGCAGGCTCAACTCGTCCATCTGGTCGATCTTCTCATAATCGCCCTCATCAGTGAACTCCAGGGGGATGATCCCGGCGTTGGCCAGGTTTGCGCAATGGATGCGCGCATAGGATTTTGCCACAACCGCCTTGACCCCCAGGTAAAGGGGTACCAGCGCCGCGTGCTCCCGGGAAGAGCCCTGGCCATAGTTGGAGCCTGCGATCACGATGCCGCCGCCTTCCTCCTTGCAGCGCTTGGGGAAAGCTTGGTCGCACACGCCAAAGCAGAACTGCGACAGGTAGGGAATGTTGGAACGGTAGGGGAGAATCTTCGCACCGGCTGGCATGATGTGGTCGGTGGTGATGTTGTCGCCCACCTTCAAGATGGCCTTTTTCTCGATAGAAGCTTCCAAGGGCTTGGCAACGGGGAAAGGCTTGATGTTGGGGCCTCGTTGGATTTCTACCGTCTCCATAAGCGCTTCTTCAATGGGTGGCACAATCATGTTGTCGTTGATGAGGAACTCTTGCGGCATATCGATGGCCGACCAGTCGCCCAGGGTACGGGGGTCGGTGAACATACCCGTAAGGGCAGAAGCTGCCGCCGTCTCCGGGCTGACCAAGTAGACCTGCCCGTCCGCGGTACCGCTGCGGCCTTCAAAATTGCGGTTGAAGGTGCGCAGGGACACGCCGCCGGAATTAGGAGACTGCCCCATGCCGATACAGGGACCGCAGGCGCACTCCAGCACACGGGCGCCTGCCGCAATGATATCTGCCAAGCCGCCGTTGAGGGCCAGCATATTGTAAACCTGCTTGGAGCCGCAGCCGATGGTCAGGCTCACATCCGGATGTATGGTCTTGCCTTTTAGGATTGCCGCAACCCGCATCATGTCCAGATAAGAGGAGTTGGTGCAGGAACCGATGCAAACTTGGTCAACTTTGATATCCTTCAAATCCTCCACAGGCTTCACAGCGTCCGGGCTGTGGGGGCAGGCCGCCAGCGGCACCAGGGCGGAGAGGTCAATGGTAAATTCTTCGTCATAGACGGCGTCCGGGTCGGACTTCAGCTCGACCCACTGGTCGCCGCGGCCCTGGGCGTCCAAAAACGCCTTAGTGATCTCATCCGAGGGGAAAATGGACGTGGTGGCGCCCAGTTCGGTGCCCATGTTGGTGATGGTGGCACGCTCCGGCACGGTCAGGGTCATGATGCCTTCGCCGCCATACTCGATGATTTTGCCCACGCCGCCCTTGACGCTCATCTTCTGCAGCACGGCCAAAATTACGTCCTTAGCCGACACCCAGGGGGAAAGACGGCCCACCAAGTTGATTTTTGTCATTTTAGGCATATTGATATGGTATTCGCCGCCGCCCATAGCCACCGCCACGTCCAGGCCGCCCGCGCCAAAGGCCAGCATACCGATACCGCCTCCGGTAGGGGTGTGGCTGTCGGAACCAATCAGCGTCTTGCCGGGGATGCCGAAACGCTCCAGGTGCAGCTGGTGGCAAATACCGTTGCCGGGCCGGGAGAAGTAGATGCCATGCTTCTTGGCGATGGACTGGATAAAGCGATGGTCGTCCGCATTTTCAAAGCCGCTTTGCAAGGTGTTGTGGTCGATGTAAGCCACGCTGCGCTCGGTCTTGACCCGGGGCACACCCATGGCCTCGAACTCCAGATATGCCATAGTGCCGGTGGCATCCTGGGTCAGAGTCTGGTCGATTTTGAGGCCGATGTCCGTACCGACCTCCATTTTGCCGCTGACAAGATGCTGCTGAATGATTTTTTGTGCGATGGTACTGCCCATAAATATTCTCCTTCCGTACTTTTGACTTCTATTATTATCTATGAAAAAGGGGATTCTGTCAATGGTAGAACCG
>CANTDZ010000113.1 GCA_947652665.1 uncultured Clostridia bacterium | reverse complement strand
CCTTTGACGCGGGCTTTGAAAACGGCAATACGGCCCTTATCCTGGACGCGCTGAAGAAACACGGCGTAAAAGCGACTTTCTTTCTTGTAGGCAACTATTTCGAAACCCAGCCCGACCTTGTAAAGCGTATGGTGGAGGAAGGGCATACAGTGGGAAATCATACTTACAGCCATCCGGATATGTCGGCGATAGCAGAGGAAAGCGCGTTCCGGGAGGAGCTGGAGAAGAATGCGAAGCTTTACCAAGATATAATAGGGGAGGAGATGCCGAAGCTTTACCGTCCGCCCCAAGGGAAATTCTGCGAGAGCAACCTGCAGATGGCAAAGGAGCTGGGATACCATACGGTATTTTGGAGCCTTGCTTACGTGGACTGGTACGAAAACGACCAGCCTTCCCACGACGAAGCCTTTAACAAACTGCTGCCCCGGGTACATCCCGGAGCCGTAGTGCTGCTGCACAGCACCTCGCGCACCAACGGGGAAATACTGGATGAGCTGCTCACCAAGTGGGAGGAGATGGGCTATACCTTTGGAAACCTGGAGTCTCTTTTGCTTGGCCCGGCCTCGGGCGGCAGTCAGGAACCCGTATATTTCTTAGAACCATAATGGCAGAAAGCAGGCAATCCCGAAAGCGGCGGGAGGCCTGCTTTTTTCTTGACATTCGCAGGCTGTCTTGCTATACTAGTCCGGTTAGGAAATTTATAGGATAAGGGGCTGGGATCGTGCTGGACAGACTGCGCAATGACCCGTTTTACAAGCAGATTTTTAAGCTCATGATACCAATCATGCTGCAAAACCTGCTCAATGCCGCGGTAAACTCGGTGGACGTGGTCATGCTGAACTTTGTAGGGGAATCGGCCATAGCGGCGGTATCCTTGGCGGCACAGTATGCCAATGTGCTGTTTATGGTCTTCTATGGGCTGGGCACGGGGGCCACAATGCTCTGCGCTCAATATTTCGGCAAAGGCGATATGCGTGCCGTAGAGACGGTCCAGGGCATTGCCCTGCGGTTTTCCATGAGCTTTGCGGCGCTGTTTGCTTTGGCCGCGCTGACGGTGCCGGAATTCCTGATGAAGGTTTTTACCAGCGACGAGGCGCTTATCCAGCTGGGCGCGGGCTATCTGCGCATCCTCAGCATCAGTTATCTTTGCTGGGGCATCATCGAGGTGTACCTCTCCGTACTGCGTAGCGTGGGCCGGGTGGCCATCGGTACGGCTTTGAATACTGTAGCGGTAGGGCTCAACGTGGTGCTGAACGCCGTCTTTATTTTCGGCCTGTTTGGCGCGCCGAAGCTGGGGGTCGTGGGTGTGGCGATTGCCACTTCCGCATCCCGCGTGGTGGAGCTGGCGCTGTGCTTCTGGGTGTCTTACCGCAGCAAGAATGTTAAGCTGAAATTTTCCACCCTCTTTGTCCGTAATAAACTTCTTTTTGCTGATTTCGTCCGCTTGTCCCTGCCGGCCCTGGCCAATGACGTGGTGTGGGGCGTAGGCTTCTCTATGTACTCGGTAATCTTAGGGCATCTTAGCGCCGAAGCCGTTGCAGCGAATTCCTTTGCAATCGTGGTCCGCAACTTTGGTTCGGTGCTGTGTTTTGGGCAGGCCAACGCAGGCGGCATCTTGTTAGGGCAGCTCATCGGCGAGAACAAGCTGGAGGAAGCCAAAACGGGCGCTAAGCGCGTGTTGAAACTGACGATTATTGGCGGGGCCTTGGGCGGTTTGGTGATTTTGTGCATCACGCCTTTGGTGCTGCAGTATGCCGAGCTTTCCGCCACCGCTATGGGCTATCTGAAAACCATGCTGCTCATCAATTCCTATTACATTATGGGTGGCGCAGTGAATACAACCTTAATAGCAGGCGTGTTCCGGGCCGGGGGCGACAGCCGTTTCGGCCTGATATGCGACATATTAGATATGTGGGTCTATGCGGTGCCGCTGGGCTTTTTCGCGGCGTTCGTGCTGGAACTGCCTGTGGTGTGGGTCTACTTCCTGCTATGCACAGATGAATTTGTGAAGTGGCCCTGGGTCATCAAGCATTACCGCAGCGGCAAATGGCTGAAAAACATTACTCGTGAAGGCTTGTTTGAGGAGCCTGGAAAAGCATGATCTACCTTACCCGCGTGGCAGACAACAAGCGGCTGCATGAAATGGCGTGGCGGCTGCTTTCCCATGCGCTGGGGGGGAACAGCCCTCTGCCTGTATGCTTTGGGCCCCACGGCAAGCCTTACCTGGAGGACGAGCCGTTTTTCAGCATTTCCCATACAAAGGGGCTGGCCCTTTGCGCAGTGGAGGAATGGAACACGGGCCTAGACGCCGAGCGGAAGCGCTTTTTTTCGCCGCGCCTGCAAGAACGGGTTTTTACCCCTGCTGAGCGGGAAATGGCAGCGGCGTCCTCAGACCCGGATGCCTTGTTTACGATACTCTGGACGCTCAAAGAAAGCTACATGAAATATACGGGCCTGGGCCTGGCCGAAGGCGCTGCCGCCCTGAATTTCCAGTTTATAGATGGCCAGCCGATGCTGAAAGGGAAGAACCTCTATTTCCGCACGGCGGCCTGGGAGGACTATTATATCTCCCAGTGTGGGCCGGAGCCCTTTGAATTGGCGCTGTGCGCGGTAGAATTCCACGAAAACTAGCATACAAGCCGCCCCTCTCTCATATGTTTAATCACAGGACTAAACAGAGAGGAACGGTGTAAAATGGTCGTATCGCTGAAAGCAAACAAAAAGCGGGTCATAGCCTTTCTCGTGCTGGCCGCAGTGGTAGTAGGAGCCTGCATTTTCCTGCGCATGGATGGGCAGCAGGAGCCGCAGGAGCCCCAGGAGGTCGTGGGGGAAACCAACGAAGAGCGCGTTGCTTTTCTGGAATCCTTCGGCTGGCAGGTAGAGGCCCAGGCGGCGGAGACCAGAGAGGTGATGATCCCCGCAGAGTTCAACGACGTGTACACGGCTTACAATGCTATGCAACAGGCCCAAGGCTTTGACCTGCTTCCTTACGCAGGACAGGTGTGTACCCAGTACAAATACAAGATCAATAACTACCCGGATAAGACGGAGGTCTATGCCACGCTGCTGGTGTATGGGCGCATCGTGATTGGCGGCGACGTGGCCTGCGCAGAAGTAGACGGCTTCATGCATGGATTCGCCTCGGATAGCGCCCGGTATGGGGAGACAACGGTAAACACCACGAAATCTCCCGCCAGCAGCGCGCCCATCGAAAGCGCACCTGCCCAAAGCACGGCGGCGGAGAGTATCCCCGCAGAACCGGTGCAGGAGGAGGGGGCGGCTGAATCTACCACAGGCGACCTTTGGCCGGAGGAAGCCTATCCCACAGATTGATCAAATGACCGCAGCAGGGTTGGGGCGAATGTCCCAGCCTTTGCGGCGTTTTTAAGGAGGGGCATCATGCCGGAACGCCTGGATAAATTTTTGAGCTCGCAAAATATATGCACCCGGAAGGAAGCCGCCAAGCTGGTACGGGCAGGGGCAGTGCTTATCAACGGGGTTCCTGCGGACAGCCCCGCACAAAAGCTTGATCCGGAGGCGGACCGGGTGGCCGTAGAGGGCCGTGAGATACAGTATAGGCAGTACGTTTACATCATGATGAATAAGCCTGCGGGAGTGCTCTCTGCTACGGAGGACAAGCATACGTCCACGGTTTTGGATCTGCTGCCGCCAGATCTGCGCAGGCGCGGCCTTTTTCCCGCTGGACGGCTGGACAAGGACACCACGGGCCTGCTGCTCATTACCGATGACGGGGAACTTGCCCACAAGATGCTGACTCCTAAAAGCCATGTGTACAAGCTTTATCGGGCTATGCTGGAGAAGCCTGTCGCCCCGGAAGACATAATAGCCTTTGAAAAAGGCGTAACCTGGGGCGATGTGGCCTTTGCCCCGGCAAAGCTTTATGTCTGCCCCGGCGAGGAACCTAACGCTGCCTATGTGGAAATACGGGAAGGAAAGTTCCATCAAGTAAAACGGATGTTTCAAGCGGTTGGCAATCAAGTCCTGGCGCTGGAGCGGCTGCGGATCGGCGGCCTGTATTTGGACAAGTCTTTGCCGGAAGGTGGCTGCCGTCTGCTGGAAAAGGCGGAGATTGCATCCATTTTCAGCAAAGGAAGCTAGGATTTAGAGGTTTTGAATAAAGCTGGAGAAAAAAGTTTGGGCAAAACAAATCTATACCCTTGTTGCGTTATTTGATATACTTATCGTAAGACATATCGCGAGATAAATAAAGTGTAGAATTTCTATATGTATTAGGAGGAAATAGCATGGCAAGCGTGACCTTGAAAAACATCGCAAAGGTTTATCCCGGCGGCGTCCAGGCTGTGTCGGATTTCAATCTGAAAATAGCGGACAAGGAATTTATAATTTTAGTAGGGCCGTCTGGATGCGGGAAGTCCACTACCTTGCGCATGATCGCAGGCCTGGAGGAGATCACGGGCGGTGAGCTGTATATCGGCGATACCCTGGTGAACAAGATAGAAGCCAAGGATCGGGACATTGCCATGGTTTTCCAGAGTTACGCGCTATACCCCCACATGAATGTTTTCGAGAACATGGCTTTTGGCCTGAAGCTCCGCAAAGTCCCCAAGGATGAGATACGCAAACGGGTGGAGGCCGCCGCTAAACGGCTGGACATCTATTCGCTGTTGGACCGCAAGCCCAAAGAGCTTTCCGGCGGCCAGCGCCAGCGCGTGGCTCTGGGCCGGGCCATCGTGCGGGACCCCAAGGTCTTCCTGCTGGACGAGCCCCTTTCCAACCTGGATGCCAAGCTGCGTACCCAGATGCGCACGGAAATTTCCAAGCTGCACAAAACGTTAGGTACAACCTTCATCTATGTGACCCATGACCAGACCGAAGCCATGACGATGGGCGACCGCATTGTGGTGATGAAGGACGGCTTCATCCAGCAGGTGGATACGCCCCGCAACCTGTATGAGCGGCCGGTGAACCAGTTTGTGGCTGGGTTCATGGGCTCGCCCCAGATGAATTTTATCGAGGCGGTTTTGGGGAAATCCGGCAATGCCTATACTTTAGCTTTTGGCAGATGCACTCTGCCGGTACCGGCCCACAAGGCCCAAGGGGCGCAGTTGGAAAGCTTTGTTGGCAAAAATGTTGTGCTGGGCATCCGCCCGGAGGATGTGCACGACGAAGAAGATTTTATCCAGAAAGCTGGCGGTGCCCACGCTGTTTGCGGGGTGGAAGTCACCGAGCTGATGGGGGCGGAAACCTACCTTTACTTGAACTGCGAGGGGGCTGCGCTCACGGCAAGGGTATCGCCGGATACCCCGGCCAAGGCTGGCGACCAGCGGCAGATTGCTTTTGACTTGGAGAAAATGCATATTTTCGATAAAGCCACGGAAGCGGCGATCTTAAATTAAATTTTTCGGCAGGGGCGCACGGGAGTGTGCTCCTGTTTTTGCCTGGGAGGGGGCCATTTTTGCCCGGATTTGGGCGGGAAATCATGTAAATCAGTAACTTTATCGGAAATAGCCAAAGATTTTTTCAAAAAAAGGTTGAATTTTCCCAAAAGATTCTGTAAAATGATACTAGGTTAATTTCTATGCTTGCAAAATGGAAAAATGGCGGGTACTGTCCGCCACTTGCGAAAGGGGAAGAGCCATGTCTAACAGATTGTTTCAGGGAATCATCCATCAGATGAGGGATACCATCGACCGCACCATCGGCGTTATCGATGAATCCTCCGTTATCATTGCGTGCAGTGACCTCGGGAAGATCGGCGAGGTAAATAATGAGGTGACTGCAGAGGCCTTGGCTTCCTCTGATGTTTTCCAGACGGAGGATTACACCTTCAAGTCCTTCGGCAGCCGGCCGCATCCGGAATACGCCGTCTTCGTAGGCGGGGCTGACCCGGAGGCCCGCAAGTATGTGAAGCTGCTGGCCGTGTCGCTCAACAGCATCAAGCAGTATTACGATGAAAAGTATGACCGGGGCAACTTCATCAAGAACGTTATTTTGGACAACATCCTGCCCGGCGATATCTATCTTAAGAGCCATGAGCTGCATTTTGATTCCGATGTCAGCCGCGTGTGTATGCTCATCAAGATCACGGACAAAAACGACATCTCCGCTTACGAGGTGCTCCAGAACCTATTCCCGGACAAAAACAAGGACTTTATCATCAATATAAATGAATCGGATATCGCCCTCGTCAAGGAGATCAAGTCCAATATCGATCCTCACGACATCGACAAACTGGCCAGTTCCATTGTCGACACCCTTTCCAGCGAATTCTACACCCACTGCATGGTGGGTATCGGCACGGTGGTCGACAGTATCAAGGATTTGGCGCGCTCCTTCAAGGAAGCCCAGGTGGCCTTGGAAGTGGGGAAGGTTTTTGATACCGAGACCTCGATTGTCAGCTACAACAATTTGGGCATCGCACGGCTTATTTATCAGCTGCCCACAACCTTGTGCGATATGTTCCTGAAAGAGGTCTTTAAGCGCGGTTCTATCGACTCGCTGGATCACGAGACCTTGTTTACCATCCAGCGCTTCTTTGAGAATAACCTGAACGTCTCCGAGACCTCCCGCAAGCTGTTCGTGCACCGCAACACGCTGGTGTACCGCTTGGAGAAAATCAAGAAGATTACCGGCCTGGATTTGCGGGAATTCGAGGATGCCATTGTGTTCAAGGTGGCGCTGATGGTAAAGAAATATTTGTCGAACAACCCGGTGAAATTTTGAAAAAAATAGATATGCCGGTGGAATTTGTAAATTTTCCGTAATAAATGTTACAAACTTATTACAAATAATTCTTTTGGAGAATTAAAAAGCAAGCGCCCATTGGTATAATACGTCTATGCCGGTGGGTGCTGTTGCGTAGACCGGGCAGCGGCCACGGGGAAAGGAAGTC
>CANTDZ010000112.1 GCA_947652665.1 uncultured Clostridia bacterium | reverse complement strand
CGTCCATCAGCAGCACCTTGGGCTCGCGGACGATGGCGCGGCCGATGGCCACACGCTGGCGCTGGCCGCCGGACAGGGCCTTGGGCTTGCGGTCCAGGTACTGGGTGATATCGAGGATCTCGGCGGCTTCCCGCACGCGGCGCTCGATCTCGTCCTTGGGGACCTTGCGCAGCTTCAGGGGGAAGGCCATGTTCTCATAGACGGTCATGTGGGGGTACAGGGCGTAGCTCTGGAAAACCATGGCGATATCGCGGTTCTTGGGCTCTACGTCGTTTACCAGGTCGTTGTCGATGTACAGCTCGCCGCCGGAGATTTCCTCCAGCCCCGCCACCATGCGCAGGGTGGTGGATTTGCCGCACCCCGAAGGCCCTACCAGCACGATAAATTCCTTATCCTCAATATCCAGGCTGAACTCCTGCACGGCTACCACGCCGTCCTCGCGCACCTGGAGGTTGTTCTTCTTTTCGGGCTGTTCGGCGGCGCCCTTTTTCTTCTTTTTCTTCTGGTCGCCGCTGTGGGGATACACTTTTGTAATGTTCTGTAATTTCAAGGTTGCCATGTTCTGTTATCCTCCTTGTTTCATTTTCAGAGTTCCAGCACATACCGTTCGTATGCATTTATAATGGTAGTCCCACCCCTCTGCCGGGTACGCACCATGCGGGGGACATACTCGGCATGGACGTGCCCGTGCACCAGGTACTGGGGCTGGTATTTGTCAATCAGGTCAACCAGGCACGGGAAGCCCCGGTGGGCATAATCTTCCCCGTCCCCATAGCCCTCAGCCGGGGAGTGGGTCACCACAATGTCCACGCCCCCAGCCCGCCACAGCTTCCAGCGCAGCTTTTCAATGCGCCATGCCATCTGACGTTCGGTGTACTGGTGGGGCCCGCCGCTGTATCGGGCGCTGCCGCCCAGCCCTAAAATGCGCAGGCCCTTTACCGTCACCAGCTTATCCTCAATGCACTCACAGCCCTCGGGCGGGTGCTGGGCGTAGGTTTTGTCGTGGTTGCCGTGGACATACAGTAACGGGATGTTGCCCATGGTCACTAAAAAGGTCAGGTATTGGGAGTTCAAATCGCCGCAGGAGAGGATCATGCCGTACTCCTTGAGCATCCCGGGCCGGTAGTAGTCCCATAGATAGGGGCTTTCCCGGTCCGATATCAGCAGAAGCTTCACAGGATGGGCCCCTCCTTTTCCGGGCGCAGCCAGTCCCGGTAAACGCCTTGCAGGCGCACAAGGGGCTTGGCTTCCTCCCGCAGCTCTTCATAGGCGGGGATGTGCCCCTCGACACAGTCGCACAGCCAATCCATGCGCAGAATCTCTTCCGGGGTCAGCCACTGGGTGCCGTCGTTCTGCATGGTGCCGTCCTGGGAGAAAATCTTCCGCCCGAAGGGAACGATGGAGCCGCCTATCAGCCCCTGCCGCAGACACTCTGCCAGCTGGGCCACGCCGGGGGGCACTTGTTCGCTTAACAGCACCCCGGTGGTCTGGCTGTGCATGCCCCACCAGTAGTTGACGGCCCTTCCTTCCCGTGCGCCTAAAGCATCCCACTCACCAGAAAAGATGCTGCGCACCAGCTTCACATAGAAGTGCCCCCAGTGCCAATAGGCCGAACACAGGCAGGTAAGCCCGTCCGCGCCCACCCGGCACAGGCCCCAGGGGGCCTGCATCTTGTCAGGAGTGGGCACGTCCCGGTTGGAAAGGAGAGTGACGCCCTCCCGTTTCAGCTCTGCTACCGGGTCGCCCTCCAGGCAGTCCCATTTCAGCAGGATTTTCGCCTGGGGATTTGTCATCTGCACTCCCAGGGCAAAGGCGTTGATGCTGGCGGGCACCCCGAAGATGGGGCCCTCGGCAACATAGCCGATGCGCCCGCTCTGGCTCATGGCCCCGGCAATGGCGCCTGTAATAAATTTCGACTCGTACACGCGGCTGTAGTAGGTGCGCACCCCCGCATAGGGCATGGAGATGGCGCAGTTCAGGACGCGCACGTCCGGGTGTTGGGCAGCGGCCTTACGGCAGGCCCCAATGAGGGAGGCTGTGGTGGCAAACACCACCTTCGCGCCGTTTTCAATAGCCGCTTCCATAGCCTGCTCGGCCTCATCCCCGCTGCCCACGCCGCTCATGGTCTGTACGGTCACTTCGTCCTCCAGCACGGCCTCCAGATACTCGCGGCCCAAGTCGTGGGCCCGTATCCAGTTGCTTTCCTTGGGGCGGTACTGGTGGATGAAGGCCACGTTCAAGTGGCTGGGCTGGGCGGGCTTGAAGATTTTCCCCAACAGCCCGGTTGCCGGAGGTTCGTCCGCGTCCTCCGTGGTGACAGAGATGGGCTCCTCCTCTGCCGCGCCTTTTATGTCGGCCCACAGGCCCTGCACCGTCTTGAGCAGCTCGGCCCGGGAGGCGCTGAGCTGGGAGAAGGGGTAGACCTTCAGCCACACCAGCAGCGCGTCCGCTGGGGTGATGGGCAGTTCTTTGCCGCCTGCCTTGTCAAAGGCTTCCGAAAACCAGGTGAGTCCGGCTAAGAACTTGCGCTGCTCATCCTGGGTCCAGTCGTGGTCTGGGTCGAACCCCAGAGCCACCTGCAATTTGTCAAAGCTGCCGGGCCGGGTGAAGGCTACCTGGTACAGCCCCGTGTGCCGGTATGCCTCTAAGAAATCGTAGTAAGCCCGCACCTCCGGGTCCTCCGACCACTTGGGGATGGCCCGGATGACATAGCTTGCCACCACCGGCGCGCCAAAGCTTTTCAGGACGCTCACCCGTTTGTTGCCCTCCTGGACGTAGAACCGGCCCAGGTACTCATAACAGCGGATGGGGTCGCGGATGCCCTCATCGCCCAGATGGTCTTGGCACAGGCTCACCCATTTCATGCCGAATTCCGTGTTCACATCCAAGAGGGGCATGAAGTCCGCCGCAAAGGCCGAACGCCTGCCCAGTGTGCGGGTGCCCACGATTTTATCCATGGGGATGTTCACCACGCCCAGGTCCACCCGCCCGGCTACCATGGCATCGTCCAGAATGTCATCTAAAATCTGCGGGTAGGGGTAGCGCCCGTGGAGCACGCAGTCTTTATAGGTCTTGCGGCCCTGCTTGAGCGCTTTCTGGTATTGGGCGGCTGCTTCCTGGCGGCTCATTGGTTCGCAGCAGCGTAGCGGTCATAAGCATCCTGGTACACTTTAAGCAAATCGCTCATGCCGCATTTGTTGTTCAGGTACTCTTTATACTTTTCCCACTCTTCATCGGTGGGGCCGCCGTCGCGGAGCCACAGGCCCTCCTGCTCCCGCACAGCCGTTTCAAAATCAGACTTGTGCCAGTCGATAGTCTCCATCTCCATGCCGGTGAACACGCAGTCTACCGGGTAGAAGGTGGTGTCCTTCACATAGGGCATCCAGGACTCGTCCAGGTCGGTCAGGCGCTCAATGGCACGGTCCTCCATGTAAAAGACGTTGTTGTAGTATTCGGCTAAAATCAGCTTGGGGCCAAAGACCTCGTACACGTTGCGCAGCTCACCGCCGCTCTTACCATACTGGGCCCGCGCCTCGTCATCTGTGATGGACAACCACATGCCCTTTTCGTCCTGCCCGGTGAAGAACACGCCCTTGGGGCCGTACTGCAGCTGCATGACGGTCTCGCCATCGTACCACTGGTCGAAGAATTTCAAAAGGTTGATGGGGCTCTTGCACTTATTCGTAATGGAAAGCTGCCCGGAGGTAATGGGCGAGCCGGGGCGGATGGTCACATTGCAGGTGCCGTCCGGGCCGGTCAGCGGGGGCAGGAATACATAGTCCTCCGCGCGGTCGCCCATAAGCTCTTCAATGTACCACCACACGGACACGCCTACATACCCTTGCTGGCATTTGGCAATGAGCTGGCTGTCGCTCTGGCTGAACATTTCCACGTCCATCAGGCCGTCGGCGTACCAGTCATGGAAATAGTCCAGGCATTCCCGGTACTCGTCCCGCACGCACACGAACTCGGCGGTGCCGTCCGGGTTTAACACTAGGTCATTACATACGTCATTGGGCCAGTTGGTAAAACCGAAGCCCGCATAGAAGATGTTCTGCCCCCAGCACCACTCGTCAAAGCCGGTGGACATAGGGATGGTAGAACCCGCATCGTTGCCATAGTAGGTATGGGACATGTCGTTGTCCTTAAACGCCTGCAGGGCCGTGTGCAGCTCATCCAGGGTGGTGGGCACGGGCAGGCCCAGCTCGTCCAGCCAAGCCTTGTTTATCATGCTGTACTGGGGCACGGAGAAGATGGAGTACGCATCGTCCATGGGCGCACCGATGCCAGCCGTGGTCATCTGCTCACCGGCGGGCAGGCCGTAAATCATGCCGTCGTCCATGGTGATAGCCGCCCGGATCTCCGGGTGCTCGTCCAATACGGCGCACAGGTTGGGCATGATGTCTGGAGTCAGGTAGGGGGTCAGGTCCAGGAAGGTGCCATCGTCGCCGTAACGAGCTATGTCATAGTTGGAGAAGCCCACGCCCATAAAGGCATCGGGGTACTGGCCGCCGGTAATGCGGATGTTCACCTGCTCGCCCAGGGAGTCGCTCAGGGTTTCCCAGTTGATGTGCACCCCTGCGCTCTCCTGCAAGGCGTTGAGGACTTCGTTGTTGTCATAGCCGCCGGACAAGGCAGACATGCCGCCCATAATGTCGAAGTCGGTCTGTTCGGTGTTGGGATTGATGGTGCCGTTGTTGACATTGGCTACCAGGCCCCCGCTGCACCCGGTGAGGGAGGACACCAAAAGTCCCGCTGCCAGCACGGGCGCACACAGCTTTCTGAAAATATGTTTCATTGTTTTCACGCTCCTTTCCTGTTAACCCTTGACCGCGCCAGCCATGAAGCCCTTCTCAAAGTGCTTCTGCACGAAGGGGTAGATAATCAGCATGGGGAGCGCCGCCACGATCATGGAGCAGAACTTCAGAAGTTCGGTCAGCTTGTTGAGCTCCGCGTACCCGCCGGAGATGGTCGCCGCCTGGGATGCGGAAGCCGAGCTCTTGATGAGGATGTTGCGCATGACCAGGGGCAGCGGCGAACCCTTGCCGCCCAAGTAAATTAACGCGGTGAACCAGTCATTCCAGTAGGCCACCATGGAGAATACCACCATAACTGCCATAATGGGCATGGACAGCGGCACCACTACATTAAAGAAGGTGCGCAGCTTGGAGCAGCCGTCGATTTCACTGGCTTCGATGAGGTCGTGGGGGATGCTGTTTTGGAAGTAGTTGCGGACAATAATCATGTTGCCCACACCCACGCCGCCGGGCAGGAACAGCGACCACATGCTGCCAACCAGACCGGTGGATTTGACTACCAGATAAGTAGGCACCAGCCCGCCGCCAAAGTACATCGTGATGAGGAAGAAAATGCTCAGTGCCTTGCGCCCGGGCAAATCCTTCTGGGCCAGGGGGTACGCTGTGATGTACAGCATGACCACCGAGAAGATGGTGCCGATGACCGTGTACTTTACGGAATTGAAGAAGGCGGACACGATGCTCTTTTCCGCGAACACGGCCTTGTAACCGTCCAGGGTGAAGCCGCTGGGCAGCAGGAAGGTCTTGCCGGCATACACATCGTAGGGGTCCGAGAAGGACGCGACGAGCACATAATAAAGCGGATACGCCACGATGACCAGCACCACCGCGCAGATGGCTACCAGGATGATATCGCTGGTGCGCTCGGACATACCGGTAGAAAGGGTCTTGTCTTTTTTCATAACGGGTTCCCTCCTTACACAAAGTCTACGTCCGACGCCTTAGAGGCGATCTTGTTGACGACGATGAGCAGGATGATGTTTACCGCCGTATTGAACAGGCCCACTGCCGTGGAGTAACTGTACTTGGCGCTTTCAATACCCTGCTGGTACACATACACCGCAATGACATCGCTGGCGGCACGGTTCAAGTCGGTCTGCAGCAGCCAGACCTTCTCGAAGCCCACATTCATCAGGCCGCCTGCCGCCATGATGAGGTTCAGGATAGCCATGGGCAGCAGCTCGGGGATGTCGATGTTGCGGATGCGCTGGAACACAGAAGCGCCGTCGATTTTGGCGGCTTCGTAGAGCCCCAGGTCTACATTGGCTAAGGTAGCCAGATAGATGATACATCCCCAGCCCGCGTCCTGCCACACGCCGGAGGCCACATAAATGGTACGGAACGCCGAGGACTGGGTGAGGAAGTCCACCTGGGTGCCCAGGATGAGGTTCAACAGGCCGCCGGAGGGGCTCAGGAAGATGCGGATCATGCCGCAGATGACCATGATGGAAATAAAGTGGGGCGCATACAGTACGGTCTGCACCACGCGCTTGTATTTCTGGAACCGCAGCTGGTTGATGATCAGCGAGAGGATGATAGGGATGGGGAAGCCCCACAGCAAGCTGTACAGGCTGATGAGCACTGTGTTGGAAATCATGCGCCAGCAGGTGGGGGCGCTGAAGAACCGCTGGAACCAGTACCAGCCCACCCATTCGCTGCCCAGATACCCCTGGCTGGCCTTGAAGTCGCGGAAGGCGATTTGAATGCCGTACATGGGGATGTACTTGTACACGATGGTCAGCACTACGGGGATGAGCAGCAGTAAGTACATCTGCCAGTGGCTGAGGATGCGCCTGCCCAAAGAGCGTCCCGGCGCCTTTTGTGCTTTTGCGTTGGATTGCATTTTTTTCAACTCCTTCATGTTCTTTCTTTCGTGCCGATGTTCCGATAGCGCTATCACCCCCTGTTGTTTTGTACATGTAACGTTTCATTTAACTGGTAAAAGAAGATGGGCGGATATTGCCCACTGTGTGAAACGTTATTTGTGGTTCATATTTATGATATCAACGCTTTGCATAGTTGTCAAGGATAAGCTGGGATAAAAACAGGACACATCGGATGTTTTTGGCGCATGAAGCGTATAAGCAGTGGGTGCT
>CANTDZ010000111.1 GCA_947652665.1 uncultured Clostridia bacterium | reverse complement strand
ATGGTGTGGCGCTGGATTTTTAACAGCGACTACGGCATTTTGAACCAGGCCTTTGGGCTGGATGTCAACTGGATCACCGACTCCAAGTGGGTCATGATCGCCTGCGCCATCGTGGCTATCTGGAGCAACATCGGCTATGACGCCGTACTGCTGCTGGCCGGCCTGCAGAACATCTCCAAGTCCTATTACGAGGCCGCCGAGGTGGACGGCACCAGCAAGGTCAACCAGTTCTTCCAGATCACCCTTCCCATGGTCTCCCCCACGCTGTTCGTGGTGATGATCATGCGGCTGATGTCCTCGGTAAAGGTCTACGACCTGATCTACATGATGGTAGAGGACACCAACCCCGCCCTGACCTCGGTGCAGAGCCTGATGTACCTGTTCTACCGGGAATCCTTCGTGGCAGGCAGCCGCGGCTCCGGCTCGGCCATCGTCATTTGGACTGTGCTTCTCATCGGCCTGATCACTGTGTTCCAGTTCCTAGGCCAGAAGAAGTGGGTTAACTACGACGTGTAAGGAGGGCACAGGTATGAAAAGCGAATCTTTGAAACGCGCCAAAGCCATCCGCATGGTGCTGACCTACGCGGCGCTGATTGTCGGCGCCATCATCATGATCTTCCCCTTTATCTGGATGATCCTTACCAGCTCCAAAACGGTGCCCGAAAGTATGCAGGTGCCCCCGACGATCCTGCCGGACAAGGTGATGCTGGATAACTTTGTGGACGCCATCAAGTCCCTGCCCTTCCTTAATATGTATATCAACACAGGGCTCATGATCCTGTTCCGGGTGGTGTGCGCCATCGTGTTCAGCTCCATGGCGGGATATGCTTTCGCCAAGCTCCAGTTCCGGGGCAAGAACCTGCTGTTCGGCATCATCCTGGTGCAGATGTCCCTGCCCTCCCAGATTTTCATCATCCCCCAGTACCAGATGGTGGCAAAGATGGGCCTGGCCAACTCCATATTCGCCCTGGTGTTCCCGGGCATTGTGAGCGCCTTTGGCACCTTCTTCCTGCGCCAGACGTACATGGGCATCCCTACGGAAATCGGCGAGGCCGCCTACCTGGACGGCTGCAACCAGTGGCAGACCTTCTATAAGGTCATGTTCCCCCTGACGGGCACCTCCGTGGCGGCCCTGACCATCTTCACCGCCGTGTTCGCTTACGGCGACCTGATGTGGCCCCTGGTCGTCAACTCCGACCTGAAGATGATGACCCTGTCCTCCGGCCTTGCGACCCTGCGCGGGCAGTTCTCCACCAACTTCCCGGTGCTCATGGCGGGCAGTTTGCTGGCTATGCTGCCCATGGTGATCCTGTATATGATCTTCCAGCGGCAGTTCATTGAGGGCATTGCCAACACAGGCGGCAAATAAAGTACACTCCCATTACCTCATATATTCCATTAGCAGCCCCGGTAAGGTCCGCCCTGCCGGGGCTTTGGAATAGGGATTTGAAAAGCCAGATGTGCTATACTATAGAAGCGAAG
This sequence comes from uncultured Clostridia bacterium, assembly GCA_947652665.1. Taxonomy (GTDB): domain Bacteria; phylum Bacillota; class Clostridia; order Oscillospirales; family Acutalibacteraceae; genus Acutalibacter. Next base: position 5,470 of record CANTDZ010000111.1, on the reverse strand, counting down.
ATGAAAAGAGTCTTGAGGTGCCTATTATGAGCGAGCTGTCCTTCTCCATTTTTCCCAACGAAAACTTTGTCGACCTGCGCCTGTACCAGTTTGGATTTGAGCAGTGCAAGCCGCTGCAGTCCTTTGGGCCTTTTGTGCGCAACCACTATCTGTTCCACTACGTCCTGTCCGGCCGGGGGCGGCTGGATGCCGCTGCGGACGACGGCACCCTGCACCATTATAATATAGAAGCCGGTCAGGGGTTCCTCATCTGCGCGGGGAAGGTGAACACCTACTGCGCCGACAGCCAGGAGCCCTGGAAATACGTGTGGCTGGAGTTTGATGGCCTGCGCGCCGCCGAGTACATAAACGCCGCAGGCCTGGGGCCGGGACAGCCGGTCTACAGCCCTAACGGGCTGGCGGCCCAGTACCGGGTGGGGGATATCATGATGTACATTGCCCGGCACCAGGAACAGTCGCCCCTGCACCTGGTAGGGTTCCTCTGCCTGTTTTTGGACGCCTTGGTGCAGACCTCCCAGACCCATCGGGACACAAAATGGAGCCCCCTGAAGGATTTCTACATCCAAGAGGCCGTACACTTTATGGAGGAGAACTACCAACGGGACATCACCGTGGAAGAGGTGGCCGGCATCTGCCGCCTCAACCGCAACTATTTCAGCAAGCTGTTCAAGGAGAAGATGGGCTGCCCGCCCCAGGAGTTCCTCATCCGGATGCGCCTGTCCAAGTCCACCGAGCTCATGCGCTCCAGCGCCGCGCCCATCGGGGAGATCGCGTCCCGGTGCGGCTACCCGAACCAGCTGCATTTCTCCCGGGCTTTCCGCAAAAGGTACGGGATGTCGCCCCGGGAGTGGCGTTCCCTGAACGCGTCGCCCATCCAAAAAAACTAACCGTAAAGGAGGCCAGGCCATGCCCCCCATTTTTTACAAGGACGCCCTCCGGCAGGGCCAGAAAGAATTCCGCGCCTGCACGGCCCGGGGCGAACACCCCTACCTGCCCGTCCTCAGCGACTTCCTCCCCACCGACCGCCTCAACCGCGGGGTAGACCTGGGGTGCATCCAGGTCCCGGCAGAGTTCGTGGTGGGGACGCTGACGCAAGGGCGCACCAATTCCTTTGCGCGCAACTTCATGCCCCTCATGGACGAGGGCAGCGAGTTCGCCGAGAAATGGCGGACGCTGTGCGCCTCCCATCTGGAGGAGGGCGTGCGCGACCCTATTAAGGCCTATGAGTACATGAACCGCTACTATGTCCAGGAGGGCAACAAGCGGGTGAGCATTTTGAAGTTTTTCAAGGTGGATTCGGTCTATGCCCACGTGCTTTCCATCCCGCCGGAGCCCGGCACCCGGGAAGCGGCACTGTATGAGGAACGCATGGCCTTCTACCGGTGCAGCGGGGTCAATGGCGTGGAGTTCACCCGGCCAGGCAGCTATGCGCGCCTGCAGGCGCTGCTGGGCAAGGAAACAGACGCCCATTGGTCAGAGGAAGAGCGGCGGGGGTTTTCCTATGCGTTCCACAGCTTCCGTGAGGCTTACGAGGCCAAGGGCGGGGCGCGGCTTTCCGCCACGGCGGGGGACGCCCTGCTGGCCTTCATCCAGGTATACCGGTACGAGGCGCTGCGGGGAGAAACAAGCGCCCAGATCAAGAAACAGGTGGCGAAGGCCTGGGAGGAGATCGCCCTGCAGGAGGAAGAAGCGCCCATCGAGGTAAAGCTCACCCCCGAGGAGAAGAAGCCCGGGCTGCTCACCAAGGTACTGGGGGGCGGGGAGAAAAAATGGATGCAGGTGGCCTTTATCCACGACAAGGACCCGGCCACGTCCGGCTGGACAAAGGGGCACGAGCAGGGCCGCCAGCACGTACAGCGGGTGTTCGGCGACCACATCAAGGCCACGTCCTATTTTGACGCCATGGACGGCGACCCCGTGGCCGTCCTCGAACAGGCCATACAGGAGGGGAACACGGTGCTTTTCACCACGTCCCCCCGCCTGCTGCCGGCGTCCCTGCGGGCGGCGGTGGAGCATCCGGAGGCCACGATCCTCAACTGCTCGCTGAACAAATCCCACCGCTACATACGCACGTACTATGCCCGTATGTATGAGGCCAAGTTCGTAATCGGCGCGGTGGCCGGAGCCCTGGCCGGCAGCGACGACATCGGGTATTTGTGCGACTACCCCATCTTCGGGCAGATCGCCGGCATCAACGCTTTTGCGCTGGGGGCCCAGCTGGTAAACCCCCGGGTGAAGGTCTGCCTGGAGTGGTCGGCCATTGGCGGCGGGAAGGCGGCCATGAAGCGCCTGACCGGGCGGGGCATCCGGCTCATCTCCTCCCAGGACCTCACCCGGGAAGGGGAGGAAAGCCGCGCCAGCTTTGGGCTTTCCCTGGTGACGGACGCCGGGCAGGTAAACCTGGCCGTGCCCGTATGGCAGTGGGGGGCTTACTACGAGTCGATCCTGCGCAGCATACAGAACAAGACCTTCCAGGTAGAGTACCAGGAAAGCAGCAAGGCCCTCAACTATTATTGGGGGATGTCGGCAGGGGCGGTAGAGCTGCAGTGCTCGGAGAAGATACCGCCCAGCACCCGCAAGCTGGCCGAGCTTTTGCAGGAGAGCATCCGGGCCGACCTTTGCTACCCGTTCCGGGGCAAGCTCTACACCCAGGAGGGCCGGGAACTGGAAGGGGACTTGAGCCCGGAAGAAATCATCGGCATGGACTGGCTGGCGGAAAACGTGGTGGGGTCCATACCGGAATATGGGGAGCTCAGCGCTATGGGAAAGGCGACGGTGGATATGGTAGGCATCGACCGGGCCGCAAAGGATAAGAAGGGAGCCGTATGAAAATTTTAGCCGTTTCGGACGTGCCGTCGGACTACTTCTTCGAATATTACACCCCCGGCAAGCTCAAGGGATTCGACTGCATCCTATCCTGCGGCGACCTGCCCCGGGAATATCTGGAGTTTTTGGTGACCATGGCCGAATGCCCTCTCTGCTACGTCCACGGCAACCACGACGAATCCTTTGACCAGTCCCCGCCCGAGGGGTGCATCTGTGCCGATGGGCGCATCGTGACCTGCGGCGACCTGCGCATTTTGGGGCTGGGGGGCTCCTACCGCTACCGTGACGGGAAATATATGTACACCGAGGCCCAGATGAAGCGGCGCGTGCGCAAGCTGTGGATGCCGCTGAAAAAGCATAAGGGCTTTGATATCCTGCTGACCCACGCTCCGGCCCGGGGGCTGGGGGATTTTGACACGCTGGCCCATCAAGGCTTCGGCGTATTCGTGGATCTGCTGGACGCTTACCATCCCCCCTACCTGGTCCACGGGCACGTGCATCTGAACTATGGCGCGAACATCCCCCGCCTCCGGGAACGGGATGGGACAAGCATCATCAATGCCTATGACCACTACATTTTTAAGTGCTGACAGAGCACCGTATAAGCCCATTGAAAAATTCACAGAATATTCACAAATCCGTCTGGAAAATAACTACAATTAGAGTATATTGCATTCGGAAGGAGGGCCCCTGTGAAACCGATCAATGGGCTATTTCACAGCTTGGTAAATTACTGCAATTCCCACATCTCCAACACCAGCGAATACAACATCGCCCGTGCCGTGTTTGAGATCACCGCCGCAGAAGGCGACCTCTCCCTGGAAAGCCTCGCCGGGCAAGCGAATATCTCCCAGGCCAGCGTCAGCCGCTTCGTCCGAAAGGCTTCCTTCGTTTCCTACCAGGAATTCCGGGAGTGCTGCGCCCTGCAGCCCGAGCTTTTAGGGGCCCGGCGGCGGGTAGCCCACGCCCAGGGGTTTCAGGGGCAGGGCGCTGGGGAAATCGCTGGGAGGCTGTTTGAGCGCACCATGCGCAACCTGCAAAGCACCTATTCCCAGTTGGATTTAGGGGCGCTTTTAGACATCGTCGGGCGCATAAAAAGGGCGCAGTCGGTGTCCTTTTTTGGGGACGAGCACGCGCTTTCCATCTTCTATCCCCTTCAGCTGGACATCCTGGCCAGCCGGCGTCCGGCTTATCTGTTCAAAAACGAAGCCGTGCAGGAGGAGCACGCCGGGCGTCTGCGGCAGGGGGACCTGGCGTTCTTCTTGAATGTCAGCAAGAATTTCATCGCCCCTCGGGAAAAGACGCTCATCCGGCAGATGAAGGGGAACGGGGTGTATCTGGCTCTGTTCTCCCAAGAGGAGCCCGAGGAGCTGGAGGGCTGTTTTGACCTCTCATACCGCTACGGCCTGCCGGGCACTCACAACGACGGGTTCCCTTCCCTGTGCTACCTGCACCAGCTGCTGTGCGAGCTGTTTTATTATGACGGCGAGTAGCGCACTTTCAAAAAATGAAAGCTACTTGCTTGTTTAATACTTGCAAAAAACTCCCTTTTCTGTTAAATTATATTGTATAGTACAGTTCTATTATCATCTTACTATGAAAGGGAGTTATGCAAAGATGAAGAAGCTCATCAAAACCGTGGCCGCTCTGCTGACCGTGGCGCTTTTGGCCTCCATGCTGCCGATGAGCAGCTTGGCCGCACCCGCCCCGTTCACAGACGTGGACACCAGCGCCTGGTATTACCCCGCCGTCCGGTACATGAACGTTAACGGGTATATGTCGGGCATCAGCGACACCGTCTTCGACACCGGCGCTACCACCAGCCGCGCCATGTTCGTAACCATCCTGGGCCGCATCCAGGGGATCGATGTTGAGGCCTACAAGGGCAAGTCCACTTTTGAGGACGTGCCCCAGGATTGGGCCGAGCCCTACATTGCCTGGGCCTCCGAAGAGGAGATCGTCCTGGGCGTGGGCGACAACAAGTTTGACCCCACAGGCCCCATCACCCGTGAGCAGGCCGCGACGATCCTCTACAAGTTCCTGAAGGCCTCCGGCCAGGAGCCCACCGTGGACGAGACTGCTTTGGACAAGTTTACCGATACCGTCAGCATCTCGGACTACGCCAAGAAGCCCATGCAGTGGATTGTCTCCGCCGGCGTGGTAAAGGGCAACGGCTCCGGTGCAGTTGACCCTGGTTCCAAGGCCACCCGCGTGCAGATCGCGCAGATCTTCACCCAGTTCGTTAAGCATCTGGAGGCCGTGGACGCCGCTGGCAAGTACGAGGCAGGCGCTACCGTGGAGAAGGATGAGAATTCCCCCAGCGGCTACACCGTGCACTTTGTGTATAAGAGCGATGAGAAGAATATCGCTTCTGTCAGCGTAAGCGGGCCCTTTAACTACATCGACCCCGCTAAAGATGTAAAGGCGGCTGGCAACACTTATACTCCTTATGAGTACAAAGCTGGCATGTATCCCAGCAACTTTTCCCCTTCTTCTGGACTTTGGGGCTACAGCGAGGCCATGGGCTACGACCCCGCTACCGGCACATACAGTACTAGTTTCCCCATCACCAGCGGTTCTTTTGCTATTGCTCAGCTTGGCAGGGGAGGGGCTTGCCGGACACATGGTGTCCGTACCGGTTATA
>CANTDZ010000110.1 GCA_947652665.1 uncultured Clostridia bacterium | reverse complement strand
CGTTTGAAGGAAGCCCTCTTCCCAAGGGAATGGGTTTTCGCGTCACAGCTGTATCCGATTCCGAATATTTCGATGCTTTTTCCAGCAAAGGGTACAGTTTAGCAGAAGGCCGGCATTTTAAGTCTGAGGAGTCCCATGAAGCCTGTGCGCTTATTTCTAATGAGGTTGCAGAGCTTAGCGGGGTGAAGGTCGGGGATAAAATCAAGCTGGACTTTAATGCGGAAACAAAAGAGTTTGTAGCTTTCTATAAAGACGAGCCTTGGGAGCTTACCGTGATCGGGCTTTTCGACCCGCCGCAGAATGACGTGTTAGGGGACATTGAATACGAAACAGCCGCCAGCAATAGTATTTTTGTCCCTTACGAGGCGTTATTTGACTATTTAAGCTATATGTATAATGGAGGTTCGCTGCTTTGGTTCCCTGACACCGACCGTGCCACCGTATACATAGACGAGCCCGAAAACGTCGACGAGTTCATTGAATACGCCTACGACACCTTCAAGCTCATCGAGACCGACCCGGAGACGGGCATCCCAGTGGGGACGAGCATTGAAGACGTGCTCAGCGAAGGGACCTTTGGCACGGACGACCCGGATGAGGTGGATGCAAAATTCATGGAATACATGAAGGGCCAGTCGGGGCAGGACCCAGCCTATAACCTTTCTGTAGATCGGGAGTGGTACGACATGGTAGCCATGCCCATGGAAAGCCTGAACAAGCTGTCGCTGTTTATGGGCGTGGGGCTCTTGAGCGGGGCTTTTATCGCGCTGTTGCTGGTGTGCATTTTCAATGTGCGCAGCCGCAAGCGGGAGGTAGGCGTGCTGTTAGCCATGGGCGAATCGAAGGGGAAGATATTCCTGCAAATGTTCCTGGAGCAGGCTCTGCCCCTGGTACTGGCGGCGGCAATCGGCTTTGGGGCCGGAATACCCTTAGCCAGCCGCTTGGGCAACGGCCTGCTGGAGAGCCGCGCCACCCAAGTGAACGCGGCCTATGAGCAAGACAAGCGGGAATACCTGAGCGCACAGCTGGCAGGCAACCCCATGTCGCTGGAAAACAGCATGACCATGCGCAGCGCGGCCAACGTAGCATCGCCGGTGCAGATGCAGTTTGCGCTGGACACCCGGCTTGCGTGGGGGTACTTCGCGCTGGCTTTCGGGATGCTGTTCCTGACGGTGCTCATCCAAATGGTGTTCTTGCTGCGGCTGAGTCCGGCAAAGATCATGACGCGCCGAAATTAAGGAGGGGACAAGATGAGTTTTATGAAACGCGCGCTATATGCCATCCGCTACTATAAGCGCAACACGATCCTTTTGTTTTTGATATTCACCATCCTATTCACGCTGATCCTGTCCGGCTTGTGCATCCGCCAGGCCTCCATCGAGACGGCGCGGCAGACGGGCATCGAAGTGGGGGGCACGGTGCTCCTCAACGCAAAGCAGTCGGAGGAAGGGCGCCAAGGAGCTTTCAGCCTGGAGAGCGCCCAGCAGATCGCAGCCCACCCTGCCGTACAGGAAGACCGCCTGCTGAGCAAGACGGCGGCGAACTCGCGGGTCGGGTTCCGGGGGCGGCCTTCGTGGTTCCCGGACTCCCCGGAACGGCCCCACGACATTACGCTGCTGGGCTGTAACGGGGTGCATCCCACCCTGCGCACAGACAGCCACATCTTATACGGCAGGCGCCCGAAGCCGGAGGACAAGGGCTATGCGGTCATCCACCGGGCCATTGCGGAATCGAGCTTTGTAGAGGTCGGGGACGTTATTGGCATCACCGCCGAAAAGGGCGGGGATGACTGGATAGAGCTGACAGTCATAGGCATCTACGAGCGCGACACCAACTACCATTACGGCGACCCGGAAGAATATGTAGAGAATCAAATTTTCGTAGACCTGGAAACCGCAGCGGCCATCAGCGGCAGCACGGATTTGATAGGCGGCGAGTTTGTCGTATATGACCCGGCTGAGATACCGGAATTCCTGGCGGACATAGAGGCCATGGGCCTGCCCGACCGGGAGAGTTTTGGCATGATCGCCCTGGACGGCGATTACCGTAAGATCGCGCTTTCTATGGACAGCATCGTAGCGGTGGCGTCGTTAGTGTTTTGGGCGGCTATCGTGCTGGGGGCTATTTTGCTGACCGCATTGGTAATGATCTCCTTAAGCAGCCGCGAGTTTGAAATTGGCGTCCTGCTGTCCATGGGCGAGGGCAGGGGGAAGGTCATTTTGCAGCTTGCAGTCGAAACGCTGGTCCCGGTGCTTTTGGGCGTGACAGCAGGGGCGCTTATCAGCACGCAGACGGCTGAGTTTGCCGCAGATATGTTAGGAGCCTCGGCACGGGGTGTAGAGGTTGGCATAGAAGGCTGGGCCGTAGGGGCTGTTTATTTATGCGGCGTAGGGCTGGCGCTGCTGGCTTCCTGCGTGACAGCCTATAAGGTATTGCGTTTCCAGCCGAAGAAATTGATGATGGCTATCGAATAAGGCCGGATAAAAAAATTGGCCCCCTGCCTGTGGGCCCTTGTAGGCAGGGGGCGAGCAACCGGAGCCCGCAAAGTTTAGGTTTCTCGAAAGCCTTTTGGGGCTCCGGTCCTGTTGGACGACCCGTGCTTTGCCGGCACGCAAACGCTGCCGGTCGCTTGGTACTATCATGGGCAGAGGCAGGGGAAATTATACGCCCAGAAAAATTTTCTAAAAAAACGGCCTATTTGCTTGCAAAATGGGCGGGGTTGTGGTATGATATCTTATGCTATTTTGCGACAAAACCTATAAAGGGGAAATCTTCATGAGCGTAGTAGAGATCATTTTTGGCATCGTATTGCTGCTGTTTTCCGTGGCCATCATTTTGGTGGTGCTGCTGCAGGAAGGCAACCAGAAGAACGTGGGCGTTGTGACGGGCGCGGCGGATACCTTTTTGGCAAAGCACAAGGCTAGGAGCATTGACGCTTTCCTGGCCCGGTGGACGAAATTTATTGCCATCGGCTTCTTTGTCTTCGTTATCATCGTCAACGCGGTGATGTACTTCACGAAGTGAGCAAATCCACACGTGAATCCGGTGCCCCGCGCCAAGCGGGGCGCTTTTTCTGTCAAGCGGGGAGGGCGCTATGATCCAATTCGTAGAAAACGACCAGCAAAAACGCAGGCTTTTACAGCTGAGCGAAGGCACGGCCTTTGGCTGCAAAATGGCGGCGTTCGTGCGCTCTTACGGCTTTGATAAGGGCTTTGCCTGCTTCTGGCTGGAGGAGAAAAGCGACTGCGCCTACTGCCTGATGGACGGCCTGCTTATCGTTTCCGGAACGCCCGGCGACCCAGAGGAAGCGCGGCAATTCCTACAGGCTGTGGGCCCGGAGGCCTTGATTGCCTCGGGTGCTGCCGCGAAGGTGTTGGAGATTGCCCCTGTCATGCAGGGCGAGGTGCTGAAAAAAATCCTGCCTGCAGGGGGCGGTTCGCTGCCGGCACCGCAGGAAGTGCCTATACGGGAAATTTATGGCCTTTTGGACGCCTGCAACATGGCGGGGGAGTTCGAACCATTTTATTTGGACTTATCCCTAAAGCTCCGCCGGGGCACGGCCCTGGCCCTCACGGAGTACCGCAATAAAGCCCTGGCGGGGTGCGCGGTGGTATCGTCCATCAGCCATAGCGGGGCGGTGCTTTCCGCCCTTGCAGTAGATGAGCGGTTGAGGGGGCAGGGCATCGGAAGCGGGCTGCTGGCTGCGGCCGAAGCGCAGCTGCCGGGGAAAACGCTGTACATATTCCGTGAGCAGGATGAGAACGAACGGTTTTACCGAAAGCATCGGTATGAGCACGAGGACGATTGGGTCTATACAGAGTGGAAGGAGAATAGGCATGGTACCCTATTTTAAGATAGACGAAAAACTGCTGGCCCTTTCCGACAAGGCTGAGGAGCTGGCACGGCCGGGGTTCGGGAGGATAGAGGAGAACCAGCGGTACAACCAGCAGAAGATGCTGGCAGCTTTCAACCGGGCCGGGGTGAGTGAGCGGCATCTGTTTGGCAGCACAGGCTATGGCTACGGCGACCAGGGCCGGGATGTGCTGGACAAGGTCTACGCCTACGCGCTGGGAGCCGAGGACGCTTTGGTGCGCTGGAATTTTGTCAGCGGCACCCACACCTTGACGGTAGCGCTGTTCGGGATGCTGCGTCCTGGGGACAAAATGCTGTGTGTCACCGGCACGCCCTATGACACCATTCAAGGGGTCATAGGCCTGCCTGGCCGGGAGGAGCCCGGCTGTATGAAAGAATACGGCATTGCCTATGAGCAGATGGAGCTGTTGCCCGACGGCACCCCGGATTATGCGGGAATGGAGGAGAAAATTTCCCCGGAGTATAAGATGGTCTATATCCAGCGTTCGCGTGGGTATAGCCTGCGGCCCTCTTTCTCTGTGGAGGAAATTGGGCACATGGCGCGGATCGCCAAGCAGAAAGCCCCGGACTGTATTGTCATGGTGGATAACTGCTATGGCGAATTTGTGGAGAAAATCGAACCCACCGAGATGGGCGCGGATATTATCGTCGGTTCCCTTATCAAGAACCCCGGCGGCGGCATTGCGCCTACAGGGGGCTACATCGCAGGCCGCAGTGACCTTGTGGAGCTGTGCTCCTACCGCCTGACCACCCCTGGCACAGGCCGCGAGATCGGCTGTACCCTGGGCCACAGCCGTGAGCTTTTCATGGGGGCTTTCCATGCGCCCCACGTGGCCGGCGAAGCCCTCAAGACTGCCGTGTTTGCGTCGGCCTTGTTCTCCCTGCTGGGCTTCCAGGTTACGCCCACGCCGGAAGAAGCCCGGGCGGATATCATCCAAGTGGTGCAGCTGCAAAACCCGGAAAACCTGATTGCTTTCTGCCGCGGCGTGCAAAAGGGCGCTCCAGTAGACTCCTTCGTGGTACCCGAGCCCAGCGATATGCCCGGCTACGACAGCCAAGTGATCATGGCGGCCGGGGCCTTTACACTGGGGTCGTCCATCGAGCTTTCCGCCGACGCGCCCCTGCGCGAACCCTACGCCGCGTGGATGCAGGGGGGGCTCAACTACCACAGCGGCCAGCTGGGGATGCTCTTGGCCGCCCAGGAAATGGTAAATGCCGGTCTGATAAAATTATAAAAAATTTGCAAAAGGGGCTTGACAATGAGCGGGCCCTGTGCTATAATGCAAGACAAGTTAAAGATACTTGCAAAACCGATGAGCAGGAGTAGTATCGTTTCGGAAGTGGCGTTTTCAGAGAGTCCCGGCAGGTGGGAGCGGGGCAGCGCACAAAAACGGGAATGGACCTGTGAGGGCCGACCGAAGCGCAAGCATTAGGAAGGACGGAAGCTCACCGTTACCGGAGCTAGTGTATGGAAGTACACGAATGAGGTGCGCCCGATAAAGGGCGAATTTAGGTGGTACCGCAGATGCAAGCGCATTTGTCCTAAGAGTTTAGGATAGATGCGCTTTTTGTATTGCCTGCGTGCTTTGTGGCATTTTGCAAGTTCTGAAGCTTTGCTATGCAAAAACTTGTCAGGAAAGGAAGAAAGAAAATGGAAAAGAACATCCCTTACAAAATCTTTTTGGAAGAAAGCGAGATGCCCAAAGCTTGGTACAACCTGCGGGCAGATATGAAGAATAAACCCGCCCCGCTGTTGAACCCCGGCACCCTGCAGCCCATGACCTTTGAGGAACTGACCCCGGTATTCTGTGACGACCTGGTCCGTCAGGAGTTGGACAACGACACCCGTTTCTTTGAAATCCCCGAGGAGATCCGCCAGTTCTACAAGATGTACCGCCCTTCGCCGCTGGTGCGCGCCTACTTCCTGGAGAAGGCTCTGAACACCCCGGCCAAGATTTACTACAAGTTTGAGGGCAACAACACCTCCGGCTCCCACAAGCTGAACTCGGCCATTGCCCAAGCCTACTATGCCAAGAAGCAGGGCCTTAAGGGTGTCACCACTGAAACCGGCGCGGGGCAGTGGGGCACGGCGCTCTCCATGGCCTGCTCTTACTTTGACCTGGACTGCAAGGTCTACATGGTGAAGGTTTCTTACGAGCAGAAGCCCTTCCGGCGCGAGGTCATGCGCACCTATGGCGCGGCGGTGACCCCGTCCCCCTCGGAGACCACCAACATTGGCAAAAAAATCCTGGCCGAGCATCCCGGAACCTCCGGCAGCCTGGGCTGTGCCATTTCCGAAGCCGTTGAAGTCGCAACCTCCACGCCGGGCTACCGCTACGTGCTGGGCTCGGTGCTCAACCAGGTACTGCTGCACCAGTCCGTCATCGGCCTGGAGACGAAAGCCGCCTTGGACAAATACGGCATTAAGCCCGACATCATCATCGGCTGTGCAGGCGGCGGCTCCAACCTGGGTGGCCTGATTGCCCCCTTTATGGGCGAGAAGATCCAAGGCAAGGCCGACTACCGCTTCATCGCTGTTGAACCTGCCTCCTGCCCGTCCTTCACCCGCGGCAAGTATGCCTACGACTTCTGCGACACCGGCATGGTCTGCCCCTTGGCCAAGATGTACACCCTGGGCTCCGGCTTCATCCCCTCGGCCAATCACGCAGGCGGCCTGCGGTACCACGGCATGAGCTCCGTACTGTCCCAGCTCTACGATGACGGCCTGATGGAAGCCGTGTCCGTGGAGCAGACCTCCGTCTTTGAAGCCGCCGAGTTCTTCGCCCGTGTGGAAGGCACCCTGCCCGCACCTGAATCCAGCCACGCCATCCGTGCGGCCATGGATGAGGCTATCAAGTGCCGGGAGACCGGGGAAGAGAAGACCATTGTCTTCGGCCTGACCGGTACCGGATATTTTGATATGACCGCCTATGAAAAATACAACGATGGGAAGATGAGCGATACAGTCCCCACCGACGAAGAGCTGGCAGCCAGCTTATCGAAGCTGCCGAAAGTGGAATAAGCAAACACAATGGAACGCCCCTGCTGGAAAAAAGCCCGGCAGTGTAGGATTGTCAAACATATTGTACAAAGAACTCATTGGGAGAAAGCCA
>CANTDZ010000109.1 GCA_947652665.1 uncultured Clostridia bacterium | reverse complement strand
TCTCCATGCCCAGGATGTTGTAAAGGCCCAGCTCTTTTTTGCGGCGCTTCATGATGAAGCTGTTGGTGTAAAACAGGAACAGAACCGCAAAGATGCCAATGACCCAAGTGCCCAGGCCCATCATGCTGGCGACACTGTCGCCGCCGTACATGGCGTTCCGGTCGATGCCGGCGGTGAGGGCCCACATCATATAGAACATCATGCTGACCCCCGTGGCCGAGAGCACATAGGGCAGGGTGATCCGGTAGTTTTTCCGCAGGTTCGACCAGGCCAGTTTCCAATAAAGGGACTTAATCATGGGGAACGCCCCCTTCCTCCGCGCCGGTGGCCAGGACGGTGAGGGTGTCGGAAATCTTTTGGTACATCTGGTCCATGTCCATATCGCCCCGGTAGATTTGGTGGAACACCTGGCCGTCCTTGATGAAGAGGACGCGTCCGGCCCGGCTGGCGGCCTGGATGGAGTGGGTGACCATTAAAATGGTCTGGCCCTGGGCGTTTATTTCTTCGAAGATCTGCATGATCTGCCCGGCCGAACGGGAATCCAGAGCGCCGGTGGGCTCGTCGGCCAAAATGAGCTGGGGCTGGGTGATGATGGCCCGGGCAATGGCCGTGCGCTGCTTTTGGCCGCCGGAGACCTCGTAGGGGAACTTCTGCAGGATGTCGGTGATGCCCAGGCCCCGGGCGATGGGTTCCAGCCGGGTGTGCATCTCGTCGAATTTCTTCCCGGCCAGCACCAGGGGCAGGAAGATGTTGTCTTGGATGGAGAAGGTGTCCAGGAGGTTAAAGTCCTGGAAGACGAAGCCCAGATTGTCCCGCCGGAAGGCGGAGATTTCCTTTTCGCCCAGGGTGCAGATGTTGCGCATATTCAGGAAGATTTCGCCGCTGGTGGGCTTGTCGAGCCCTGCCAATATGTTCAAAAGCGTGGTCTTGCCCGAACCGGATTCGCCCATGATGGCGGTAAACTCGCCCTGCTCTACGGTAAAGGCCACGTCCGCCAAAGCCTGTACCTTTGCCCCGCCCAGGCGGGTCGCGTATATTTTTTTTACGTGTTCTACACTCAATAATGCCATGTCGATTCTCCTTTTGGGGCCATCCCCCTTTGTTCTGCCTCCAGTATACCCCCTCTTCTTTACGAATTCCTTACGGCCCCATTACATTTCCGACACGTTGGCTTACACTTTTGTAAGCAAGCAGAAAATAATGCTTGCACTTTTGCGCCAGGCCTTGTATAATAAGATTGTCCGTGCGGGCGTGGCGGAATTGGCAGACGCGCCAGATTTAGGTTCTGGTGGGAGACTGTGCAGGTTCGAGTCCTGTCGCCCGCACCATGTCTACCTGACAAAAAAGATGCCAGGTCCCGGAAACCGCGCTACGGCGCGGTTTTTTGGCATCTGAGAGGGCAAAAAAGGACTGTTTTCAGAAAACGCTTTTTGGGGGATGCCACCCCGGATTTTGGGACTTGAACCGACGTGGGAAAGAAAAAATCACAGCGGTGATAAAAAACACAAAGAATTTTTGAGAGGGCTCACAGAGAAATCTGTGGGCCTTTTTGTATTTCCAGAGAAAAAAGGAGGGAACCCTATGAGCCAATATGACAACGCTAAACTTCGCGTGTGTCTGGAGTTCACTGTCCAGTCAGCAGGACGCGACCTGCCCTTTCAGGAATTGGAGGATAAAAGCAGGGAGATTTCCCGCGTCCTCGAACACAGTGAACTGGACGGATATATGTTGACCGAACAGCATTACAGCTTCGATGACAATGTCATCACGCTGAACTTCGACGTCAGCTGCGGACTGGATCTGGACGAGGGCGATGATGTCATGGATGCGGAAATTTTCATCTCTGAAATGATTGACAAACTGTCCGGTCCGTTTTCTGAGATAGGATGCAAAATTACGGAATCCGATGTCCATGAAACGGATTATATGCCTCAGACCTGGCACGATGATTTTACCATGAGTTAAGACGGAAAGGGGAGTTCGATAATGAACGAACAAAACAGCAAACGATTGACCAAAGACGGCTTCTGGAACCTCATAGCCGAGTCCAGAAAAGAGTGTGGTCAAGATGACGGGCGCGTCCTTCAGTGGATGAAGGGCAGACTCAAGGAGCTGGGGCCGCAGGCCGCGCAGGACTTCCATGATACTGTCCACGCCTATTCCCAACTGGCGAATAAATATGGCTTGTGGAGCGCTGCGGGTGTAGTGGGCCACGCCACCGATGACGGCTTTGCAGACTTTCGCTCGTGGCTGATCTCGCAGGGAAAGAATGCTTACTTCGCTGCGCTGAAGGACCCGGATACGTTGGCGGATTTGGACGTGGGCGATGGAGGTTGGTTTGAAAGCTTCCTCTACGTGGGCAGTTACGCGCTGCAGGAAATGACCGGCAAGGACGCGTATCACGGCATGGACGAGTCAATCTATAATAAGCTGGTGGAGGAACTGGAACGGGACATCGAGTACGGCGAGGGCATCAATTACCCCTTTGAGTGGGATGAGATACCGGACTACTTCCCCCGGCTGTATGACAAGTACGTTGACCCCGGCCTGCGGCTCTACCTTGCGCTGAATCGTGAACCAAGCTGGAACTACAGTAACCTGGCGGTCCAACAGGCGCGGGAAGCTGGGCCGCCGCCAAGGCCCGGGCAGGAGGATGGAATAAAGATGGACATATGACTTGAAATTTGAAGGAGAAAAAATGGCAACAATTGAAGTAGAATATCGCGGCTGCAAAGGCAACATTCTTTCCTTGCCCTGTAGCGACAGTGAACTGGGCCAGAAGTTAGAATCGAGTAAAATCCTCATAACGCGAGTGGTTCACCCAGAGGGCCTCTCCCTGCTGAAAGATGCTCTTGTGAGCGTCGACGAACTGAATTTCCTTGCGAAAGTCATGGAGGGCTATGACCCGGACAGGGAAACCCAATTTCTGGCGGGCTTGAGCATTGCCAGGGACATCAATATGAAGGATTTGATCAACATTTCCCTGAACACATCGCACTACACTGTGATAAAAGATTGTTCTGATTTATCTGCTGCGGGAGAACGCCATTTGAAAAACCTTGGCCATGCAGCCTTGACCATGGAGCCTGAAGAATTCGTAAATGCAGGCAAAGGGCTGCTGGCCTCCGGGCGGGGCGTGCCTACGGAGTACGGCCTGCTGTTTGAGAATGCAGAAGTTCCCGTCTTAAACCTCTACGATGGTCACCATCTGCCGTGGTACTGGTGTCGGGATGAAATCGTAGCCAGTGTCCGAATGAGATATGAGGGCAGGAAAGATTACCTGTATCTGCCTGTGGAGAATGCTACCATCCACAAAGCACTGGCAAGGCTGGAGTGTCCTGACTTGTCGGACTGTTCGCTGGAAATCGACAAGTACAGCTTTAGGGGCGAGAGGTGGAAAGGCCACATGGACAGCGTCTTTGAAAAAGAGGGCCTGCACGGCGCAAACCAGCTTGCCGAAGCCGTCTGCCTCTGTTGGAGGCGTACAAACGAGCTGCTGTTGGTGGCGGAATTTGCTCAGGCAAAGGGTAGTGAGGATATCAAAAGGCTGGCGGAGCACATTGACGATTTCGTAGTTTTGGATCATGCGAAGTCGGCTGTAGATGTAGCCCAATATTTTGTTGCACACGAGGACGGATACCGTGTAGACAGCTATGCACGGGAATTTGTAGACTTCCAGCAGATGGGTGAATCCATCATCACAGAGCGTGAAGGGCAGTTTGCGGGGGACGGGTTCGTCTGCATGGAAAAGGGAAAGTCTTTGGAGCAGATTATGGAGGCCCCCTCCCCCGGCATGGAACTCACGATGTAAGAGCGCAGAGAAAGGATGTGTCAAAAATGATTTTCAGAGATGACCGACACGGTGTACTGTTCGAGAAAGAAATACGGCTTCACAGGGGCTGCAGTAAGAAATTTACTGCGGCTCTCTTTTTGTTGACAGCAGACTGTCGGCTGTGGCTCCAAGTGGAGGATTGCGTGGGCTTGAAGCACATTGATATCAGCAAGGCCCAGCCCCGGCACCTGAGCAACATGGCTTATGTCTGCTTCGCGCTGGCGAAGGACATTCTCACGGGCAGCAAGACCGTAGTGCTGGCAGATTTGGCAGACCGCGACATCCTCTCCCCTCGCAATTTCATGGTGGTGTCTGCTGCCATGCTGATTCGCGGCTATGGGCTGGGCGCGGCTGACCAGGGTATCTGGAAACCAAAGGACGCTGGCTCTTGCTCCTGCGCCATTTCTGGGGTATAATAATAAAAAGCGAAAGGGGGGACAGGTCACATGGCATTGGAAAATAAATTGGGCATCACCGACCCAGCCGCCCTGGCCAGGGAGGAAGAACGGCTCAGCAAAGTGCGGGCTTTAGAACTATTTGAAAAGGGCCTGCTGGACAGCTTTGAGGTCGGAACCTTACGAGGGCTTGCGCAAATCCACAAATATCTGTTTGACGATATCTATCCTTTTGCGGGCCAGCTCCGCACCGTGAATATCGCCAAAGGGAATTTCCGTTTTGCCCCGGTCATGTACCTCTCCGCCGCTCTGGACAGCATCGACCATATGCCCCAGTCCACCTTTGACGAAATCATCGAAAAGTATGTGGAAATGAACGTAGCCCATCCGTTCCGAGAGGGTAATGGCAGGAGCACCCGCCTCTGGCTGGACGCCATCCTGAAAAAAGAATTGCATCAGGTGGTGGACTGGAGCCGCGTGGACAAGGAAGATTATCTGCTGGCCATGGAGCGCAGCCCTGTCAAGGACGTGGAGATAAAAGTCCTGATAAAAGCTGCTTTGACGGAGGAAATCCACGACCGGGAGGTATACATGAAAGGCATTGATGCAAGCTATCATTACGAGGGCTATAACGTTTACAAAACGGCAGACATGGCCAGCGAACTGGAAAGCGGACAGGATATGAGAATATCCATGTGACAAAAAATTATGCAAAAGGCTCGCAGAGAAATCTGTGGGCCTTTTTTCATGCAAAGCTGGAGGTGACAGAATGAACTATGACAGAAACAAAGTAGAGCGAGTGAAAGCGCAGTACCCGGTGGGTACCCGCATTGAGCTGATGGGTATGTGCAACGATGAACCCGGTATGGAGCCGGGGTTGTGTGGAACTGTGGTCGGAGTGGATGACCAGCCTGCCCTGCTCATGAAATGGGACAACGGGCGGTCGCTTTCGCTTTTCCCGGAAGAGGACTCCTTCCGGGTGGTCGAGCAGGAAATGGAACAGAGTATGTGAAATTACAAGGAGGATTTTTATGCCTAAGAAGTTAACCTATGTGAAGAAACTGGAAAAGAAGCTGGCCGATGAATGGCAGCAATTCAAAGAACAACATCTGACGCTACCGCAGGAGGATCTGCTGAACCGCGCCTATGAATTCGGCACACGGCAGGAGCTCAGTGAAACCCCGTGGACTGGCGTCATCGATGAGGATCGCGCCAAAACGCTGCTGGAACTCCCCAACACGTTGGATGCCCTCTATGCGGGGTTTGATGAGGACCCTTCGCCGTACCTCGATGGCTTCCAGGAAATTGTTCTGCGGACAGCCGATCAGTTGGCCATCACCAGCCAGCAGGATGAAGAAACGGAAGGGATGCAGCAGGAAATGTAGCAATGTGCGGAAGAAAGGGGTGATTTTTATTTTACACTTAGTACCCTGGGTCGGCGGCAAGCAGGCCCTTTTTAAGACAATCATCAAGCGCTTCCCCTCCGATTACCGGCAGCGCAACTACGTTGAGGTTTTCGGCGGTGGGGGTACGATGATGCTCAACAAAGACAGGTCAGCCAAAGAGGTGCTCAATGACCGCAATGGCAATTTAATCAATCTGTACCGCGTGGTGCGGGAGCAGCCCGAGGAATTGAAGGAACGGTTAACCTACGTTCTGAATTCTCGGGCTGAATTTGTCTTGACCAAAGAACAAATCGAGCGCGGCGTGTACCATGACCGTGTACAGTGGGCGGCAGACTTCTACCAGGTTATCAAGCAGAGCTACGCCGGGAAAGGCGCTACCTTCGGCGGCAATGCCCGGAGTATGTGGGCAGCGTTCCCGCTCATTGATGCTGTCTGCGCAAGACTCCAGTATGTGATCATTGAAAACCTTGATTTTGGGAGAATTATTCCGGCGCAGGATTCGGGCAGTACGTTCTACTATTTAGACCCACCCTACTTTTTCACGGAGGACTACTATCCGGGACGAATCTACACCGAAGCCGACCACTACCGCCTGTTTGAAACCATCATGCAGGTGAAGGGTTTGTGGCTCATGTCCTACAATTATTGTCAGGAGACGGTCGACCTCTACAGCAAGCCGGGATTGTACATTGAGCGGGTCAAGCGCATCAACAACATGGCGCAAAAATATGACCCTGGCGCTACGTTCGACGAGATTCTCGTTTCAAACTACGATACTTCAAAAATCCGGCCCTTGCAGATGTCATTCACTGGCGAGGCGCTGGAGGAAAGGGACTACATATGGACAGCATAAAGACTTTACGAATTCTGGGCAAACGAGGGCGCATCACGGTTCCCGAAGAAATTAGGGACGAGATGGGTTTGGAGCGCGGCGACATCGTCAGCTTTGAAATTCTGGATGATGATTCCGCCGTCATCCGCCGGGAGCGGCTGTGCGATAACTGTGTCACCGAAAGCAACCAGACCGACATGATGAAGCTGTTGGTGAAAGCGATGCAGTTTGCGCATCCGGGTGAATCGGTGCAGGATGCGTTCGAGTTTTTGACGGACTTAACCCCGCCCCAGCGCTTTGACTGCGTGGCGAGAATAATTGCAGATTGGGCTGAGAAGTTACATGAAAAATAGGAGGATCATATGGCAACGAGGAAAAAACCAAACATCGACATTCATGTGGGCGAAGAAGTGGCGGCTGCTGCCGCTGAACCGGGCGCTGCTGGCCAGCCGGTTCCCCAGACGGCAGGTGAAATCCCGGATTTGACGGTAAGGATTTTCCCCATCCGCAATTCCAAAAGCAAGCTGCGGGCCACTGCCAGTGTGAACATCGGCAGGGCATTTGCGGTACAGGGTTTCCGCATTTTCGACTCCCAAAACGGTCCCTTTGTGAAAGAGCCGCAGCAGACGTACATCAAGGAGGGCACGGAGATTCAGCGCT
>CANTDZ010000108.1 GCA_947652665.1 uncultured Clostridia bacterium | reverse complement strand
GCCGCACAATATAAAATGCCTAAAGGCTTATTGAGGCTTCAAAATATCATTTTCCGATTTATGCCAAAGTCTATGTTCCAGGGGACAGGTTTTGGAAAGAAAGAGTTTATGCAGCTCTGCAAGACCATGATGGAATTAGATTTCAGCCATACTATGCAGAAAGTCACTTGTCCTACATTGGTGGTTTGTGGAGAACGGGATTCCGCAAACAAAAAAGCCGCTAAGGAGATGGCTGGTTTCTTGAAAAATGCGGAGCTTCGCATAATCCGTGGGGCTGGACATGAGGTAAATATGGAAGCACCAGAAAAACTGTCCGAAACGCTTCGTGAGTTTTATAACCGTAAGGAGGAAAAAGTATGAACGCTGAAATCATTTCCGTCGGCACCGAGCTCCTGCTGGGCCAGGTGGTGAATACCGACACCGCCATCGTAGCCCAGGCGCTGTCGGGGCTGGGCATCAACCTGTTATACTCCGCCGTAGTGGGCGACAATGTGGAGCGCCTGCGCACCGCCGTGGAGACGGCCATTTCCCGCAGCGACCTGCTCATCATGACCGGCGGCCTGGGGCCCACCACCGACGACCTGACAAAAGAAACCACCGCCGCTGCGGCTGGCAAGAAGCTGGTTTTGCACGAAGAAAGCCTGCGGCGCATTGAAACTTATTTTAACGAAAAGCACGTCAGCGAAAACCAGGAAAAGCAGGCCTGGCTGCCCGAGGGCTGCACGGTCCTGCAGAACGACAACGGCACGGCGCCGGGCTGCGCGTTCCAGGCGGAGAACGGGTGCACCATCATCATGCTGCCCGGGCCGCCCTCCGAGCTGACGCCCATGCTGCACAATTACGCCGTCCCCTATCTGGCAAAGGGGCAGGAGTCGGTCATCGTCTCCCACAACATCCACATTTACGGGCGGGGCGAGGCTCCCGTGGCCCAGATGATGGACGACCTCATGGACGGCGAGAACCCCACCCTGGCCCCCTACGCCAAAGAGGGCGAATGTATGCTGCGGGTGACCGCCAAGGCCCCCACCACCGAAAAGGCCGACGAGATGTGCCAGCCCCTCATCGAGGAAATCCGCCAGCGGCTGGGCGACTTCGTCTACAGCATCGACGTGGAGACCCTGGAAGAGCTGGTGGTGCAGGAGCTCAAGGCCCAGGGCAAGAAGCTGGCCACGGCGGAGTCCTGCACAGGCGGCCTGCTGGCCAAGCGCATTACGGACGTTGCGGGGTCGTCGGCGGTATTTGACATGGGCTGCGTCACCTACGCCAACGAGGCCAAGGAGGCGCTTCTGGGCGTGCCCCACGACATTTTGGAGCAGCACGGGGCGGTCAGCGAGGAAACGGCCCGGGCTATGGCCGAAGGCATCGTCAAGCGGTCGGGGGCGGACATTGGCGTGGGCATCACGGGCATTGCCGGGCCGGACGGCGGCACCGAGGAAAAGCCGGTGGGCCTCATCTACATCGCCCTGAGCGACGGCAAGGACACCTGGGTCACCAAGCGCAGCCCCATCGGCCGCACCAAGAGCCGGGCGTGGCACCGGCACTGCGCGGCGTCTCAGGCGCTGGACATGGTTCGGCGCTACCTGAAGGGAATGCCGGTGGCAGCGGACTACAACTACACAAAGGGTAAATAAGTGGAAAGCCATGCAAAGGTGGCAGGCCGGTTTGCGCCTTCGCCCAGCGGCCAGATGCACCTGGGCAACCTGATGTGCAGTTTGCTGGCGTGGCTGTCAGCCAAGCAGGCAGGGGGGCGCATCGTCCTGCGCATGGAAGACCTGGACACGGCGCGCACCAAGCTGGAGTACACCCGCCAGCTGGAAAGGGATTTCCGCCTGCTGGGTCTTGACTGGGACGAGGGCGGCTTGACCGACAGCCAGCCCGGCCCTTACTGCCAGAGCCAGCGCACTGCCTTCTACGAGCGCTGCCTGGACAAATTGCAGGCCCAAGGGCTGGTGTTCCCGTGCTTCTGCTCCCGGGCCGAGCTCCACGCCGCCAGCGCCCCCCACGCTTCGGACGGGGAGCCCGTCTACTCCGGCAAGTGCCGCCATCTTACGCCGGAGCAGGCAGCGGAAAAATCCAAGCTCCGCGCTCCGGCCCTGCGTCTGCGCGTCCCGGATGAGGAAGTGTCTTTCACCGACGCCCACTACGGGCCCCAGTCGCAAAACCTGGCCCAGGCCTGCGGCGACTTCATCCTGCGCCGCTCCGACGGCGTTTTCGCCTACCAGCTGGCCGTGGTGGCCGACGACGCGGCGATGGGCGTCACCCAAGTGGTGCGGGGCCGCGACCTCCTAAGCTCCACCCCGCGCCAGCTCTACCTTTACAAGCTGCTGGGCCTCGACCCGCCGTCCTTCGCCCACACGCCGCTGCTCCTGGCCCCGGACGGCCGCCGCCTTTCCAAGCGCGACCGGGACATCAGCCTGCCGGGGCTGCTGGAAGCGGGGTTCACGCCGGAGGACATCATCGGGCGGCTGGCCTACTGTGCGGGGCTGCTGGACGCTCCCCAGCCCATGAAGCCGGCGGAGCTGGTCCCGCTGTTCTCTTGGGAGAAGGTGCCGCTCCAGGACATCTGCCTGCCAAAAGGCCTTTTTACTCGATAAAAAAAGCTTGCCTCGACCCGCTTCCGGGCCTGGCAAGCTTTTCGTTTTGGTTACTTCCGGGCCGCTTCGATGATCTCCCGGGACTGCCTGCACAGCTCGGTGATCTCATCCCACTTCCCGTTTTCAATGAGGTCGGCGGTGACCATATACGACCCGCCGCACGCGCAGATGCACGAGGCCGCGCTGTACTCCGCCAGGTTCTTCAGCGAAATGCCCCCCGTGGGCATGACCTTAAACTGCGGGAACGGCGCGCTCATGGCCTTGATTTTAGCCAGCCCCCCGGACTGCTCTGCCGGGAAGAATTTGATGACTTCCAGGCCGAATTTCAGCGCGGCATGGTAGTCGGTGGGGGTGGTGCAGCCGGGGTAGATGGGCAGGCCCTTTTCCTGGGCGTAGGCTACCAGTTCGCCGTCAAAGCCGGGTGTGACAATAAAGCTGCCTCCTGCCTCCTGCGTCAAATCAATGTGCTCCGTCCGGGTGACGGTCCCCGCGCCTACCAGCATATCGGGGCAGGCCTCGCGCATCAGGCGGATGGCCCTCTCGGCACCCTCCGCCCGGAAAGTGACCTCGGCTACCGGCACGCCGCCGGCGCACAGGGCACGGGCCAAGGGAGCCGCGTCCCGCTCTGGGTTTGTGAGCTTTATTACCGGTACGATGCCGATTTGGGAAATGCGTTCATTTATGTTCATATTTATCCCTCCTGAAATCATTCGTCAAAGGTGAGGTAAGCGCCCTTCATCGGCGACGCCGCCAGCTTGGAGAACAGCGCCAGCACGCCCGACTTGTACTTGGGCTCCTTGGGGACCCAGCGGGCCTTGCGCTCGGCCAAAATCTGCTCCATTTCCTCGGGTGTCTTGGGCTCGCCCTTTACGCCTACAATGGCCAAAACCCGCTCCTTCACGTCCAGACGGATCAGGTCGCCATCTTCTACCAGGGCGATAGGGCCGCCCGCCTGGGCCTCGGGGCTGCAGTGCCCAATGACCGGCCCCGTGGACGCTCCCGAGAACCGCCCGTCGGTAATCAGCGCGATGCTGCGCCCCAGCTCCTTATCCGACGAAATGGCCTCGGAGGTGTAGAACATCTCCGGCATCCCGGAGCCTTTTGGGCCCTCGTAGCGGATAAAGACGGCGTCGCCGGGCTTTACCTTGTGGTTGATTACCGCGTCGATGCACTCCTCCTCGCTGTCAAAGGGCCGGGCGTTGAGGGTGGCGGAGAACATCTCCTGGGGGCAGGCGGTGTGCTTGATTACCGCGCCTTCGGGGGCCAGGTTGCCCTTTAGCACGGCGATGGAGCCGTCTGTGCCAATGGCCTGGCTGTAGGGCCGGATGATATCCTCGCGCTTGACCTGGATGCCGTACTTTTTGTTGGCTTCGTCCAGCCATTTCTGGCAGCGCTCGTAGAAGCCGTCTGCTTTCAGATCCTCCAGGTTCTCACCCAAGGTCTTGCCGGTTACGGTCATGGCGTCCAGGTGCAGATGGGCCTTGATCTCCTCCATGATGGCCGGCACGCCTCCGGCATAGTAGAAGAACTCGGCAGGCCAGCGCCCGGCGGGACGCACGTCCAGCAGATACCGGGCCCCCCGGTGCAGACGGTCGAAGGTTTCGCCGGTGATCTCCAGCCCGAACTCGTGGGCCAGCGCCGGCAGATGCAGCAGGCAGTTGGTAGACCCCGAAACCGCTGCGTGCACCAAAATGGCGTTCTCAAAGCTGTCCATGGTCACGATGTCTTTGGGCCGCCTGTTTTCCTGATAGGCCAGCTTCACCGCCAGGGCCCCGGCGCGCCGGGCGTACTCCAGCAGGTCCGGGCTGGTAGCAGGCAGCAGAGCGCTGCCCGGCAGCGAAAGCCCCAAAGCTTCTGCCATGATCTGCATGGTAGAGGCCGTGCCGATAAACGAGCAGGCCCCGCAGCTGGGGCAAGCGTTCTCCTTGGCCCAGTTGAGCTTCGCTTCGTCGATTTCGCCCCGCTGGTACATGGCACTGTACATCCCCAGCTGCTCCAGGGTCAGCAGCTCCGGCCCGGCGGCCATGGTGCCGCCCGTGACCATCACCGACGGGATGTTGACCCGGGCCATGCCGATGAGGTTGCCGGGCATCCCCTTGTCGCAGCTGGCCAGGTACACGCCTGCGTCAAAGGGCGTGGCGTTGGCCTGTATCTCGATCATATTCGCGATCATCTCCCGGCTGGCCAAGGAGAAGTTGATGCCGTCGGTGCCCTGGCTCTCGCCGTCGCAGATATCGGTGCAGAAATACCGGGCCCCCCGACCCCCGGCCGACGCGATGCCCTGGCAGACGGCTTCCACCAGCTTGTCCAGGTGGCCGGAGCCCGGGTGGCTGTCGCCAAAGGTGCTCTCCACGAAGATCTGGGGTTTTTCAAGGTCTTCCGGCTTCCACCCGGTACCCAGGCGTAGGGGGTCGAGCTCGGGGGCGAGTGTGCGCATTTTCTGGCTGGTCAGCATATGGATCGTCCTTTCTGTGTGCAAGTTGCATTACTAGTACCAGGATAACACGTCTAAGTGCACAATACAAGGTGCAGAAGTCACAAAAAAAGCACGCCCTTTTTTACGGGGCGTGCCAGAGGGTCGCGTATTTACTTATAGCGCCGGGCCCGTCTGTAGGACGTCAGGCACAGAGCCCCCAGCGCCAGCACCAGGCAAATGCCCAGCGTGGCCGGCGTCGCGTTCAGGACGGCCCGGAGGGGCCAGGAGAGTACCGACGCCACCGCCTGCAAAAGGCGGAACCCAAAGCTTGTCAGCGCCTGGAACGCGTCCCACATGAAGTGGGCGCAGGCACCCATCAGGTCGAAAATAAAGCCTATCATATCCAATACCTCCTTATCCCTGCTCGACGATCTTATAATAAGTCCGGGCCGTGCAGGCGTAAATGATGAAATAGAATACAGCGAAAACCGCGACGCAGCCCAAGGTAGAGAACAGGATGAGCTGGAAGTTGACCATGTTCAGCAGGGCCAGAATCCTTTGCAGCATGGGGAACGCAAAGGCCAGATGCATCATGGCCGTGAGAAGCGGCAGGAAAAATACCAGGATAATCTGGCTGTGGATGCTGCGCTTGACCTCGGCCTGGCTCATGCCCACCTTCTGCATGATCTGGAAGCGCTTTGCGTCCTCATAGCCTTCGGAGACCTGCTTGTAGTAGATAATGAGTGCCGTGCCCAGGAGGAACAGCAGCCCTAAGAACATCCCCAAGAAGAACAGGCCGCCGTACAGGGCGAGGAAGTCTTCACGGGCGCCGGCAGCACTGTCGGTGGCAAGGCTTTCAAATGTCACGCCCTCTTTCGGGAACTCATCTGCAAGGCGCTGGTGGAAAGCATCGTCAAAGGCGCGGATATCCGCATCGGCGTTGCCAATATCGAAGAAGTAATAGTGCTGAGGGGTGTCCATACGGTCATATTGCGTTTCATCCGTAGTCAGTATCGACAGCAGGCTTTCCTCATCTGGGAATACCATTGCATACGTCTCATAGATAACACTGCTGATAGCCCCTTCCAGCTTGTAGTCAATACGTTTGACATGGAACTCTTTATCCCTTATCATGACCGAATCTCCGGGGAAAGAGTTTCTTGGGTCGGCCAGAAGGACTTCATCGGCGGCCACATTTTCGTGGCGGCCTGTGTATTTGTTGAATTCATCGAGCGTGCTGACTTGTATGACGGAGTAAGTGTTGGAATAAGTTTCGTCGAAGGCAAAGGTGTTGCCCAGGCGCGCCGCTGTCCAGTAACGGGCGGTGAAGTCCAAGGTGTTCTCCGTGGAAAAGCCCATCTTTTGCGCTTCTTCGTCTACCACCTTGTGTATAGCATCTACTGCGGCGTCGTTGGGGTTGAACAGGGTAATGCTGAAATCTCGGGGGTAACGGTCGGCGATGAGCCCCTCCAGCCCCGTATACAGCGCAAAGGTGGTGGACACCGTGACCAGCAAGCACGTAGACAAAATACA
This sequence comes from uncultured Clostridia bacterium, assembly GCA_947652665.1. Classification (GTDB taxonomy): domain Bacteria; phylum Bacillota; class Clostridia; order Oscillospirales; family Acutalibacteraceae; genus Acutalibacter. Next base: position 627 of record CANTDZ010000108.1, on the reverse strand, counting down.
GATGGACGCCAGGCCAGCGGCGTTCTGCTTCATGCGGTAGAGCATACCGGAAACAGCGGTAAAATGGCGGGTCTTGTAGTAGAAGCCTTTGTTTTTCTTCAGAAGCTTCAGAAGGGCAGTGATGCCGGTCATAAAGAGCAGGTAGGTGCCCAGAATGACCAGGATAACGGCGATGAAAAAGAACATGAGGGCTTCAATGGGGGACTGGATCATGATAGCCAGATAGTACCCGGCCCCCAGCAGGAGCACTCCCAGCACGGCCAGGAGCCAGTGGGCTTTGGGCTCTTTCTCACCGGCCTCGCCGCCGTGAAGGAGCTCGATGGGCTTAGAGAGCCGCACCTGCAGCACATTATACAGCAGGATGAGGAAGAAAATTGCCAGAAAAAAGACGGCGGTGATGGTCACGGCCTCCAGGGGCACCACAAAGGCGATGGGCACCGCCAGCCCCAGCACCTTGCCCAGGGCCAGGAACAAAATCTTGGAAAACAGGATGCCGAAGCCCAGGCCCAGCACGATGCAGGCAAAGGCGACCAAAAAGGTCTCCGCGAAAATGACCCGGCCGATATGGCGCTTCTCCATGCCCAGGATGTTGTAAAGGCCCAGCTCTTTTTTGCGGCGCTTCATGAT
>CANTDZ010000107.1 GCA_947652665.1 uncultured Clostridia bacterium | reverse complement strand
AATTTAATGTTATCAGCGTTTGCTGAGGCGATATCTTTTAATAATTTATCTGTTTACAAATGGGTATCGTGCCCAGCACCACCTCCCTTCCTGATGGCACAAAAATAAGCCCCTTGTCACCAAGGAGCTTATTTCACAAGCTATTCCGTCTATTCCCAATGTCCTACTTCATCCACCCATACTTGTTCCGTTACGGTCACCATTTTAAGTTCTGTGCGGCCCGGTACATCTACTACCCAATACTTTTCGCCGGTATAGATTGGTTCCCCAGATACCATTGTATAAGTACCGCATCCTGTCATGGTTTCCCAGTCAATAGAGTCGCTCATATGCTGGTTAATCGCTTCTACGGTGGGGGCCACGAAGCCGCAATTGTTGCATCTATATACCCACTCGGTATACCACACATCCTCCCAGTGGCCTATTTCACCGACCACCACGGGTTGCAATTCCAAGCGCTCAATGGTTTCATAGTGCCCCGGCACATCCACCACCCACATTTTACCAGGTGTTTCCAAAACCGTATCCGCAAACAAATCCCGGCAGTTGTAGAAAATCTGTGCTACCTGCGCCCGGGTCGCTGTACCCTTGGGGTTCAGCTTCCCGTTATCACCGTTCATAACGCCATGGGTCACAGCCCATTCCATGGCTGTCCGGGCATAGCTGGAAATCATACCATTGTCCGTGTAAGCTCCCAGCACGCCTTTGGTACTGCTTATGTCAATGCCGCAGCCTTTGGCGTAGTTGTAGAGGATCACAGCGAGCTGCTCACGGCAGGCGGTGGTGTTGGGCGCAAAGTTCCCATTGCCCACGCCGTCTACCAGTTTATTTTGGTAAGCCCATTCTACAGCAGGGGCGTACCATTGGCCTGCTTTTACATCCTTGAAGCTGGATGCGGCGTACTGGTGGGCCTTAAAGTTTGTGGTTTTGTTAGCCAGTACGGTCACGAACATCCCACGGGTCATGCTATTGTTGGGGGAAAAGGTGGTCGCGGATGTGCCATTGAAAAGCCCTTCGCTGGCGGCATATTCTACGGCAGGATAATACCAGCTATCCGGGGCAATGTCGGTGAATTGGCTGGCGGTCGCGGCGCTGGCGGTCACGGGTAAAGCGCAGGCCAGCAGGAAAATCAGGGAAGCCAATATCTTTTTCATGTTCAGCCCTCCCCATTTTCCACTTGAATATCGTGGTTTTCCAGATATTCACTGATGGCAGACTGCATCACCTGGGCCAGGACGGTGCCCTGGGATACGGCATAGAGAGTCAAGGCTTCGTGGATAGCTGGGGTGGTGCGCACGGTAAAGTTCCCTGTAAACGCTCGGGCGGGACTTACACCCTTGTCCGCGCAGGACAAAAGGTAGTCATCTATCACTCGGCGGAAAGCATCTTTCATTTCGTCCACAGTCTTAGCGGTAAAGGCGGGCAGGCTGTTCATACCCAGTACCTTCCCGGTCAGGCAGTTGTTGACGTTGGAATAGGCCACTTGGCAGAAATAATTTTTGTGCTGCATTGTGTTTGTAGGCTTCATCGTTGATTCCTCCCGATGTTTTTGTTATGCCTACAGTATATCACAACGCAAATCAAATTGCAACCTAATTTAGGTTATTTTCTTAAATTTTCTCAGTCCCACTTCCCTTCTCTGGGGTTGGTGGACAGCAGCCGGTATAGTTTTGTCTCTCTGGGCACCGTGTTGACAAACGGAATCAGCACACCGCCCATTTTTATCAGCCCATGCCCCGGCTGCACGTCCTTGAAATACTTCTCCTGGTTCTCCGTGATTTTGTACAGCTCCGCCAGCCTCTCTGCGTTGGTAGGGGACTGGTTCAGCATGACCACAAAATCCGTGTTTGCCAGCATAGACCGCCCGGATTCGCTCTCCAAGACCTCCTCTGTGTTCTGGGTAGCGCCCGTGCAATAGCCGTTATATTTGCGGATGCGCCGCCAAAGATTGGAAAAAAACTTACCCGTGTCCTCGTCCTGGAAAAGCAAGGCAAACTCGTCCGCATACACAAAGGTGATTTTGCCCTGCTTATAGTTGCGCATAACGCGGCCCAACAGGTGGTCAAGGGTTATCAGGGTGCCGATAGGCTTCATCTGGTCGCGCAAGCCGCTGAGGCTATAGCAAATCAGGCTGTTACCCGAGTCTATGTTGGTGGGCTTTGAGAAGGTGTTCAGCGCACCATCTACAAAGCGTTCCAGGGAAAGCGCCAAATCCTTGGCCTTGCCATGCTCCATCTTTTGAAGCACAGCCCGGAAGTCTCCCAGCAAAGGCGGGTTCTGCCTGCCCCTGGATTTCAAGAAATCTTTGTACACAGCACGCACCGCCCGGTCAATGAGGGATTTCGTCTGGGCATCTAAGCCGTGGCCCTCGCTGACCTTCTCGCAGAAGGTGGTAATGAACTCGGTTTTGTAAGCCAAGGGGCTTTTCTCCGACATATCCAGTTCCAAGTCGAAGGGGTTGATGCTGTCCTGACCCACATGGTAGACTTCGCCACCCAGCTCGTCCGCGATTTTCGCCCACTCCTGCTCCGGGTCGAGGATGAGGAAGTCGGCCTTGTCAGGTGGGTACTTGAGCCTTAACGACACCAGTTCTTCCTTGCAGAAGAAGGACTTGCCACCGCCCGTCATGCCCAGCACAAAGCCGTTGCCGCTGCTTTTTGCCAGCCTATCCACTACAACAAGATTCCTTGTGGCGGCGTTCTGCCCATAGAGCACCCCGGTAGGGTCGCAGATTTCCTCCGCCTTAAAGGGAACATACGCTGCCAGAGATTCACTGGTAAGGCTCCTGTCCATGCAGATGCGGTCAAGGCCATAAGGGAGGACAGTGTTCAGCGCGTCCAACTGCTGTTCCGTGCAGGTGTTGAGCTCGCAGGACTTACCACGGGCCATGTCTCGGATAAGCTTTGTGTCCAAGTCCAGGCGCTCCAAGGAATCCGCCATGTGCGCCACGGTGATGGTGGTGATAACCATGATCTGGTCGCGGTTCATCAAATCGTCCAGGTTGTCGGTAATGCCCTTGCGCTCCTGCCGGTAGTGAAACGGCTCCGGGGCGGCAATGTGCATCCGCTGTAACTGCTTATGCTGGGTCTGCAAAGAGCTGGCCTCCAGGGAATCCAGCTTGCGGTGGTGCAGCTTTACGGCTTCGTCCATGGGTACGGGCAGGAAGTTGATGGACAAGACCATCTCCATGTCCAGCCCCAGCAGGTCGGTCAACAACTTTGTATCCACATAGCTGGGGGCGCTGGTCATAGCCAGCACCCGCACAAACCTTTCCCCAATTTTTGAGTAAGTCGGAGAGGGCAGGAAACTCATGGGCGCGATGCTGTCCTTGAAGCTTTGCCCGGATTTCCGATTTTCCTCCGGGTCGAAATGCCAGTAATCCTCATCGCCGGGGCGGTAGAAATCGTGGAGGATGCGCAGGCGTTCGGATAGTTCAATGGGTGTCAGACGGGAACCTACGCCTGCAAATTTCAGCTTCATTTCATTGCCTGCCCGGTCGAAATGGATCTGTGCTTCCTTGGGCGTAGATTTGCAAACGGACATGGTAAAGTACAGCTCCTGCATGATGCCGTTGCCGCGCCCTGCCTGGCTTTCCAATATCTCGTTCATTTCATGGCGCAAATCGTCCAGGCCGTCGCCCCTGTCCGCATACTGCAATTTGTCCAGCAGCTCCCGGTTGATGTGGCGGTTGACCATCGTAATTTGTGATACCTCATTCTGGGTGCAGCTTTTCAGCAGGTCGCGCATTTGCTTGACGATTTCCAATTGCTCCGGCTCATCGGCAATGCCGTAGTTGATATCCGAAAAGCGGTAGCTCTTAGAGTAGATGCCGCCATTTGAGAGGAACATTCCATCCGGGTACACCATATCCACGGGGATCAGCGCCTGCGTGGAGCGGGGCCGCTTAAAGTAGTCCCTCTCTCGGTGTCGGGATTTCATTCTTTTTTCGCTTGGTATCATGTCTTTTTCCTTTCTCTTTTTTATTTTCGTTCACAAGCTGGCGCAGCGGGTTATCCGGTCGGAAAAACACGGGCCTGCCCAGCGTGATGCGGGAGCGTATCAGCACCGGCACGATCTTCTCAAAGGGCAGGCCGTGCCACTGTATAAAGCCCATGGCCCCGAAGGGCACAGCCGCCGCCACGCAGAGCCAGCTTACCATCTCCATGGGCATACGGCGGTGGCAGAGGAAGTACACGCACAGCGCTGCGGCCCCGGCAAGGCCCGTGAAAAAGAGCTGCCGCAGGGTCATGCCGAAGTAGATTTCCTCTTTGTAATCCCGCACGTCTGTGTTGGATTTTATCTGCATACTGTTTGCCATTACATCACACTCCAAAAATTCTATGTGTTACTTGGTCGGCCCCTTTAATGATGCCTAACAGCAAAAGCATATTAAAGATTAGGGTGTACATATAGGCCATTTCGTCTGCGGCATCGCCCAGCCAGCCGAAGATGCCCACACTGCTAAAATCAATAATAGGGGCTTGCGAGTAGGCGGCAAAAAGTATCATTGCCAGCCCCACGATGAAGCCTTCCAAGCTCACCCCGGCAAAGGAGCGGATAAAGTTTTGCCCCACGCTTTGGGTGGATTCCGATCCGAAGCAGGCCAGGGGGATGGGCGATAGTGCCGCGAAAAGGTAGATTTTGAAAAAACGGCCTATGACCGTCAGCAGCAGCGTCACAGACAGCACGATAGCTACGATAAAGCCAATCAGCCCCAGCAGCAAAGAGGGTATCTGTGACAGCGGATTCAGGAATGACATAGCCGCTGACAGGATAGACATAATGCCCGTATCGTCAAAGCTGGGGGCCGTGATGCCCGCCCAGACATTGCCGTCTGTCAGGCCGCTGGTGATAAAGGCTTTGGCGGTCAGTGCGCCGGTGATAGTGAAAATGCCGTTTACCAGCGTCCACGCCATGCCGATGGCGTACTTGGTCAGGATGAAACGCACTAGCAGTTTTATCACCATGCCGGGGTGCTTCAGTTCCACATAAGAACCAGCGGTTTTTACCACGTTCCACAAGGTCAATATGACAAGGAGCGCGTAAGAAAACGCCTGCAAACCGCCATTTATCGTCTCCATAGTGGACGCTACGCCAGGGGCAAAGGTGTCCAGGTCTTTTGTGAGAAAACCGAAGCTGGTTTCCATTGCGAAGCCGAACAGGTCTAAAATAGATTGTATAAACATGGCCTACCCCTGGATGGCGGAGAGAATCTCCGGCGAGAAAAAGATAATGACTGCCCCGGCGATACACATCAAACCTTGGATGCGCTGGGAGGGGTCATGGCTGGAAAAGGACATACCCACCTGGAATATGCCGTAGATGCATAAGATGCTGCCAATGATTTTCACAATACCGGATATAAAGGTGGTGAGGTTTGTGAACATGGTGTCCACATCGTCCACGCCGGTCGCCACCAACAGGCGCGGAGTGAAGGGAGATTCAACGGCACAGGCCGGCATGGCGAGGGTACAAATCAAAAGCAGGCACACGCCACAAAGGGCCAGTGCCTGCCGCACACGTTTCAAAACTTTTTTCAATTTTCAAACTTCCTTTCGTTTTCATTATTTCATATCTTCCGGGTCAACAAAGGCAAACCAGACAGGCCGGGCCTCCGGTATCTGCCTGACCTGTTCCACCGTCAGCCCCGGCACGAGCGTGAAGCTGGCAGTCAGCCGCGTCAGCTCATTGTGAACGTAGGGCGCGGCCCCGCCGTAGGTAGTTTCTTGGATGTGTGGATGGCGCTTGAAGTCAAACTTGGCGTCCAGGATGGGGCGCTCGCCGCGGATGAACAGCAGGGCCATTTTGTTGTCCAGCAGGCGTATCTCGTCCGGGGTCATAAGCTCCCGGCCCAACTGCTGCTCGTTTTTGGAATAGCTGCCCGACCGCCCCTTGGTCTGCCCGAAGGTGTTGGTGCGGATGGTCTGCTTACCGAGCTGCTTCGACAGGTATTCCGCTGTGCCCGACTCGTTGCCACCTAAGAACAGCAGCACGTCCGCGTTGTTGAGCATGGCCTGCCACTGCTTCTCGTAGAGGGCCTTTAGCTGGCTCAGGTCTTGCAGGAGGATGGAGCAGGAAATGCCATATTTGCGGAAGGTCGCTAACCGCAACTCGAAATCCTTGGGAAGCGTAATATTGGCAAACTCATCCATCTGCAAATGCAAAGGGACTTTCAGCCTGCCATGCTTGTTCCCGTACTCGTAGAGGATTTCAAAGAGCTGCCCATATAAGAGGCTCACAAAGAAGTTATAGGATGAATCCGCCACGGGCGTGACGGCGAAAATTACCGTCTTTTCCTCCGGGGCGGTCAGCAAGCCCAGCTCGTCCTGGGTGGTGGTAGACAGCCGCTCGATGGATTCCAGGTTGAATTTGCCCAGACGGGACAGCAGCGTGATTTGAATACTCTGCAAGGTCTTGGTGGCCCCGGAGTGGTAAGAGCGGTAATGCTTCAAGGCGATATGCTCTGGCTCCTGCTGTTCCAGCTCGTTAAAGAGCTGGTCTACGGGGCTGGTATCCTCCTCGCCCTCAGTGAGCGCCATGTTGCGCACCATGAACTGAATCATGGGGAAGTTCTGCTCGTCGGGCGGCGCTTCGTAGTACAAATAGTAAGACAGTGCCGCCAGTAGCTCCTTGGCGGTATCATCCCAAATCTGTTCCCCTTTCTGCGCGCCCTGGGCGGTGGTGGCTTTCCAGAAATTTTCGACCATGCGGTCTACATCGTCATCATTGCGCAGGTAGCAAAAAGGGTTATATCGGTTTGACGCATCCGGGTCAACCAGATTCAGAACACGAATGGTATACCCCCTCTCCTTCAAGTAGTTCCCGGTGGCCCGCAGCATCTCGCCGCTAGGGTCAAGCACAACATAAGAGTGGCTGGCCTGCAAAATATTTATCAGCACATGGCTGGTAGATTTGCCCGCCCCGCTGCCGCCAATGACAACTGTGTTGAGGTTGCGGCGGTGCTGGTACATGGCGGCTTGAGAGTTGCCCATAGCTACGTGCTGGGTCAAAATCAAATTGTTGTTAGGCGATTTCCTGTCCCTATACTTGCGGTCTATCTCCCTGGGGTCGCCCCACCGGGCCGAGCCGTATTCCTCTCCCCGGCGAAAGTTCATGCCGGAGGACACCAACATGAGCAGCGCCAGCCCATAGAGGAACAGGCACACCAGTACAC
>CANTDZ010000106.1 GCA_947652665.1 uncultured Clostridia bacterium | reverse complement strand
GGAGAGAAATTGAAAGGACAGGCTGTTATGAAATCAAAAAAAGTGCAAAATTTTCTTCTTTATCTCTGGCGCATCCTCTTAATTGTGCTCCTCAACATCCTGGTTTTGGCCATGCTTTGGAACAATGGGGCTCGGGCTTTATCCAAATATGGGTCTACCGGCAGCGAAGTCACCCAAATCCAGCAGCGCCTAAACGAGCTGGGCTACAATGCCGGCAAGGCCGATGGCATCTTTGGCGCCAACACAAAAAATGCCGTGCTCCAGTTTCAAAAAGATTATGGCCTTTCTGCCGACGGCATTGTAGGGCCCAATACCCTAAAAGCGCTGGGGCTCACCGGGGGAGGGGGCTCGGGCGGCGGTTACGGCGGCTTTAGCGAAAGCGATGTGCAGCTTCTCGCTAAGATTATTTCTGCCGAATCCCGCGGCGAACCCTATCAAGGGCAAGTGGCCGTAGGCGCGGTCATTATGAACCGCATTGCCCACCCCTCGTTCCCCAACACCCTTTCCGATGTAATCTATCAGCCTGGCGCCTTCTCCTGCCTTTACGACGGCGGCGTCAACGCCCCTGTGGCTGACTCTGCCTACCAGGCCGCCCGGGAGGCCATCAACGGCTCCGACCCCTCCGGCGGCGCTATCTACTATTATAACCCAGCCAAGACCACAAATAAGTGGATTTGGTCCCGGCAGGTGATCGCTGTCATTGGCGCGCACAACTTTGCTATTTAAGGTTTTCGTCGATGAACTCCAGCAGAGGCTTTACGCGCACCTCGCTTTTGTTCTCCCGGTACCAGGCGTAGGCTTCTTTTAGCCCGGCTTCTAAATCGGTAATTTTCTGCTCTTCCGGCACGGCTAATTTATAATCGTAATCCAAAAACGGGAAATAGCTCCGCTGGGGCACGTCCTTTGGTACGCAGACAAACTGCGGCTCTTTGCCAAGGACTTTATAGCACAAGGTGGCCCATTGGCGCACGGTTACCGTCTCCAGGTTGCCCACATTATAGATTTTCTGCTCCGGGCGCTTTTCCAATAAGTTCTCCATGAAACGGCACAAGTCTTCTATATAATAGAACTGCAGGGGCAGCTCGCCCTCGCCGGGCAGATAGAACGGGCGGTTCTGCTCAGCGCAGTCGAACACAAAGGCCTCGCGATATACGTTATTCATGGGGCCATACAAATAGGGAGGGCGCAATATGTATGCCTGCGGCACGCGCTGCTGCAAAACCTGCTCGGCTTCAATCTTGCCGGTGCCGTAGGCTCCCCACAGAACGTTTTCCCCCAAGGGCATATCTTCCTGGAAGGGACGCGGCAAAGTCTCCGGGTACACGGCGCTGGAGCTCACCAGAATGTACTGGTCAAACCCGCCCAGGCCTTGCAGGAGGTTTTCTACGTCCTGTCCATTATAGGCCGTGATGTCCAAAACTGCGTCAAAATGATGAGATTTTAGGATGCCGCCTAAATTATGGCGGTCAGCCTCCAGTAGGGTAACGCCGGGCACTTGGGCGCGGGTATTGCGGTTGAGCACGAACACCTCGTGGCCCTTGGCCGCAAAATACGCCGCCGTGTATTTGCTTACGAATACGGTACCGCCTGTTACTAGAATCTTCATAGTTTGCTCCTTTTTAATAAAGTCACCGGGGCCAGCTGGGACAGATAGACTGTCTCCACGCCGGCCTCGGCGCATAAAATAAACGATTTTGGCAGTTCAGAAGACACATTGACCACCCGCCCCTCCTGCTGGGCGCGGGTCAACAGGGCGCGGGTGTGCTTGGACACGGTGGTGTTGTCCAAGTCAAACACGCCTACAATGTGGTCGGTATTTACGACAGTATCTTGGCCAAGATGCAAGTACATACTCAAACCTCCTCCGGCTCTACCTGCCCGGCTTCCACCCGGAAGCGCCGGCCGGTCTCCATTAAGCTGACGGTCTCCGGGCTGCAACAGGTTATAAAAACCTGGCGGCCATGCAGATGGTTCAGCAGATAATCCTGGCGGCTTTGGTCTAATTCGCTCATGACATCGTCCAAGAGGACAACCGGGGTCTCGCCGGTCAGTTGGGACAAGGCTTCGGCTTCAGCCAGCTTCAGGGCCAGGACGGCGCTCCTTTGCTGACCCTGGGAACCAAACGACCGCGCCGAAACCCCGTTGAGCGTGATTTCCAGATCGTCCCGGTGGGGCCCCGCCGTAGTAAACCCCGCCCGTATGTCCGAACGCTGGGTACGCTCCAGCTCCTGCAAAAGCGACTGCTCGGCCTGCTGGCGGTCAAACGCGCCCTCTATTTTCACGGCAGGCGCGTAGGAGACAGCTAATTCCTCCCGCCCCTTGGAGATGCCTCCATAGATTTCCTGCACCTTCGGGGCCAGGCCCTGCACATACGCGCTGCGTTCGGCCATGACCTCGCCCCCTAATTTTGCGAAACGGGCGTCCCATACCCCCAGCGTGTCGGCGAGCTCGGGGTAGCGCACCATGTCTTTTAGTAAAGCATTGCGCTGCAGGAGCGCCCGCTGGAAGATGCTCAGCATACCCGCATAGCCGGGCTTTAGCTGGCAAAGGGCCCCATCGATAAAGCTGCGGCGGCGGGACGGCCCTTCTTTTACCAGCAGCAGATGCTCGGGGGAAAAGATTACGCTACGCATTTTGCCCACCAGCGCCGAACCCGTCTTCTTCTTCACCCCGTTAATGATAGAATTGCGCCGCCCATTCTCAATATTCAGCATGGCGGACTGCTCCCGTCCTTCGCTGAAAAAATCCAGCGCCAGCGACGCTCGGGGTGTATTGGATTCCCCATCTTCCGTGAGCCGGGGCAGCTCGGAATCCTTAGCCCCGCGGAACGAATGCCCGCCCGTAAAGAGCCACAGCGCTTCCAGCAAATTCGTTTTCCCCTGGGCATTGCCGCCGTAAATGACATTCACGCCTTGGCAGGGCAGCAGCTGGGCGTCCTGGAGGTTTCGAAAATTTTGGGTGGCCAGGCGCGTGATATACATAAGGAATCCCCCTTTATTTCCCCACGCAGAATTTTTCAAATACTTCGTCCACAATTTCGTCCGAGACCCGCTGGCCCGTCAAGGCGTACAGCGCCGTGAGCGCGTCCTCCACGCAGACAGTGACCGCGTCCAGCGTCAGCCCTAGGCGCAGGGCCGACACGGCTTCTTCTAATGCAGTACGGGCTTTTTCTACGTCCGCACGCTGGCGCTCGGTGGAGAGGATGCCGTCGGCCGGGTTAAAGCCCTCCGTGCCCAGCACCTCCGCAATCTTTTCTTCTAAATCTGAAAGCCCCTGGCCCGTCGCCGCCGAAATGTACGCGATGTGCGCAAAGCTTTCTTCTATCTTTTGCTGATCCCCAGCAGGGGGGAGGTCGGTCTTGTTTATCACGGCGATGGAACGGGCCCCATGCAAACCCTCTATCAGCTCCCAGTCCTCCTGGGCCAGAGGCTGCGACGAATCAAATACCGCCAGCACCAGCTGGGCCGTACCCATTCGTTCCCGCGCAGCCTGCACGCCAATCTGCTCCACTGGGTCGGCGGTTTCCCGCAATCCTGCCGTGTCGGCCAGGCGCAGGGGTACGCCGCCCAGCATCACGGTTTCTTCTACGATATCCCGAGTCGTCCCCGGGTACTGGGTCACGATGGAGCGCGCACATCCGGCCAGCAGGTTCATCAGCGTGGACTTCCCCGCATTGGGCTTGCCGCAGATCACGGTGTCCACGCCCTCCCGGAAGACCTTTCCTTGCTCAAAACCGGCCAGCAGGGCTTCCAACTCTTTTTGGTGGGACTCCAGCTTTTCCAAGAGCGCGTCATTTTCCACCTCCGGCACGCCTTCGTCGGGGAAATCTGCCCACACAGCCAAATGCGCTGCCATGTCTTTCAAAGACTGGCGCATCCCCTCGATTTTTTTGGACAGCGCACCGCTCCCCACAGCCTGAGCGGCACGAGCCGCCTGCTCGCCGCTGGCCCCAATCAGCTGCATCACCGACTCCGCCTGGGCCAAGTCCAGCTTGCCATTGAGGTAAGCCCGGCGGGTGAATTCCCCCGGCCCGGCCATCTGAGCCCCGGCGTTTAATACCTCCCGCAGCAGGCGGCGGGTCACATACAGGCCTCCGTGGCAGGAAAGCTCCACCACGTCCTCCCCCGTATAGCTTTTCGGCGACCGGAAAACCAAAGCCACCACATCATCCAGCTTTTCCTCGGAGGAAGTATAGGCCCCACCAAACTTTGCGGTATATCCCTTGCATCCGGCCAAGGAACCTCCGGCTTTGGCCCGGAAGACCCGGTCGGCAATAGAAAAGGCCTCGGGCCCGGAAATGCGCACGATGCCGATCCCCCCAGGGGCTTCGGCGGTGGATATGGCGGCAATGGTCTTCTCTGCGTTCATAAGGGCCTCCTTAATGAAAAAAGGGGTAGCCGATGGGCCGCCCCTTCAAAGTTTATTTTTTTACCTCGATCTTCCCATAAATGGGTGCGCCAGGGTCGTCGGACTTGGGGCCCTCTGCGCGGGGGGCCGGGTTTGTGCGGTTCTGGGCCGGACGCTGGGGACGGGGCCCGCGGCGGTCACGGTCAAAATTATTGCCCCGGCGGTTGGGGTTAGGTCCGCGGCGGTCGCCACGGCGCTGGGGACGCTCGCCCCCTTCCGGGCCGATGACCACGTGACGTCCCATATCTTCGCCCTCGCTCCAGGACTTGGCGCCTTCCACGGTCTGCACGGCCGTGTGGATGATGCGCCGCTCGTAGGGGTTCATGGGCTCCAAGGAGGAGTTGCGCCCAGACTTCACCGCCCGGAACGCCATCTTGCGTCCCAGGGCCTCCAGGGTCTCCTTACGCTTCTCGCGGTAGTTGCCCACATCCAAAGTCAGGCGGAAATAAGCGCCCTCCACATGGTTTGCCACCAGCGAAGACAGATACTGCAAAGCATCCAGGGTCTCGCCGCGATGGCCGATGATAAAGCCCAGGTCGTCGCCGCTTAAAGTCAGCGCCGCGCCGGTCTCTTCCTCTTTCACGTTGACTTCCACGTCCGGCAGGCCCATGGCAGCCAGCACGTTCTTCAAATACTCCGTGGCCTCGGTAATGGGGTCATGCACGGCCGGGGGCTCCGGCTCTTCGATAAAGGCCCGCACCTTGGCCGGGCTGCCGCCAAAAAGGCCCAGGGTCTTCTTGGTGGGCATCTCCAAAATGTCGCATTCTGCCTCTGTCGTGTCTACGCCCAGCTCGCGGCAGGCGTTTGCGAAAGCGGCCTCTACAGTATCTCCCTTTGCGATTGCTTCTCTTATCATCTTAAAGCACTCCTTTTTATGGCTGGCTCACTTTTTGCTTCCCATATACGAGGTCGTGTCCCCCGAGCCGCCCTTTTTCTTCTTCTTGCTCTTGGGCTGCTTGCCCGTTTCCTTCTGCTCGGCTGCCTGGGGCTGCGCCGCCAGCTTATCGGCAATCTGCTTTTGGGCTGCGGCCGGCAGGGGGCGTATATTGGCCTCTTCCTGCAGCAGGGACACGGCCCGCTGGGCTTCCGCCATGGCCGTCATATGGTTGACGCTGAAGAACTTGTTGGTGATCAGGGTCTGCAAATAGCCGGTCAGCGAAGAAATGACCCAGTAAAGGCCCACGGCCGCCGGGAAGATGTAGGCCCAATAAACGCTCATCAGCGGCAGGGCAAACATCATGACCTTCATGCAGCCTTGCTGCTGGCCTTGGGGCGCGCCGCTTGCGCGCATAGTGTAGAACTGGAACCCAAAGCTGGTAATCAGCGACAGCACCGGGATGATCCACAGGAACGTAGTAAACGCGCTGCCCTGGGGCGTCGAGAGCAGGTCCAGCCCCAGGAACTTGAAGCCCTGGGAGAAGAACTCGATCTTGCTGATGTCGGCCTGGGTGAACATGGTCAGGTTGTCCCGCAGGACGTCAAAGTTGCGGATGACCTCCAGCTCCGTATACCCGCCCAGCGATACCACGCCGGGAATCTTGGAAATATAGTCGGTTGCCAGGGCCACGGTCTCGCTGGCGATATGCAGGGTATTGGACAGCGGGAACGCCACCGAATAGAAAATGCCCAGCATGATGGGGAAGGGGATGAGCGTGGTGAGGCACCCGCTGCTGGGGCTGACCCCTTCCTTTTCGTAGAGCTTCATGAGCTCGTCGTTATATTTTTGTTTGTTGTTTGCGTATTTTTTTTGCAGCTCCCGCTGCTTCTCTGCCATCTTCGACTGGGAAGCCATGCTCCTCTGCTGTTTGAGGTTCATAGGGAACATAAGGATCTTCAAAATAATGGTGAACAGGATGATCGCTATGCCGTAGTTTTTGAAAATCGTATACAGGAACCACAGCAGGTAGCCTAGGATGCTTCCAAAAAAATTAAATATTGACATCATGTGCGGTTAAGGTCCCTTCCTCGAATTGCTTCCTTTTTTCATTATAAAGGATATAGAGACATCTGTAAACATCTAAACGGATTATTTTTTCATTTTTTCCCTGGTTTTTTCTCCGGCACCGGGTCATACCCGCCCCGTCCCCAGGGATTACACCGCAAAACGCGCCAAAGGGCCAGCGCCCCGCCCTTGAGGGCCCCGAACCTTTCCACAGCTTCCAGACCGTATTGGGAGCAGGTAGGGATGAATTTGCAGCAGGGCGCCTTGCGGGGGGAGATGTTCGCCCTGTAAAAGCGGATCGCCCATAGCAAAGCCGCCCTCAGCATGGCCTTTCCCCCTGGGGGAGCAGGCCCGCTGCCAAAAGCTGCTTCTCCATATGTTTTTGCACCTGCGTGCTTTTTGCACCCGGCGTGCGGCCCCGGGCCACGAACACCAGGTCATAGCCCGGCTTGACGCGGGGACACAGGCCCCGGTAAGCTTCGCGGATCACCCGCCGGGCCCGGCTGCGCACTACGGCGTTTCCCACCTTCTTGCTGGTGGTGATGCCCACCCGGGTAACCCCCAGGCGGTTTTTCAGCACATACGTGACCACAAGGGGGGACACTTGGCTTTTCCCCCTCCTGTAGGCCCTCCTAAAATCGTTGTTGCGGGTCATGGGTACGATCTTGTCCATCTAAAAGGCTCCCATCACAAAAACGGTAAACAAAGAAAGGCCACACTAGGTGACCTCCCTGCTCAATTTAGTAGGAAAGATGCGCTCTGCCTTTCGCCCTGCGGCGTGCAAGTACCTTGCGACCGTTGCGGTCGGACATTCTTTTACGGAAGCCATGCTCCTTCTTCCTGTGAAGCTTCTTCGGCTGATAGGTCCTCAGCATAGGTAAACCCCTCCTTTCGGGCTGCTTTCCCTTGCAATTTAGCATTATACCTTACTTAAGCCCATAATGTCAACACAATTTTTTCCCTTTCATACGGATTTCCGCCCTTCCC
>CANTDZ010000105.1 GCA_947652665.1 uncultured Clostridia bacterium | reverse complement strand
TGGTAACTCAACTTTAACCGATTTGGCTTCATCCTTCTACCTTTTTCTTTCTTCTCTGTCCAATATGTATTGTACTCCTACATTTTGCGGAGTATTTCCTTTTCTGCCTCCCGCAGCTCCGGCAGGAACCCCCGCACTGCCTCCAAACGCCGGGCAAAATCCTCCCGCCGCGTGATGCCCAGATCCCGCAGGAATGCCCATAAAGCAGGCAGCCTTTCCTCCATATCCGCTAAAATGTGGCACCGGGCAAAGGTCGCCAGCATCCAAAAAACGGCGTCCTCCGGATGGCTGCCCTCGATGAGCTCCCAGCTGCCCCCAATGGCCACCGGAGCCCCTTCCGGGGAAATGTCGCTGGCAAAGGGGTACGGCGCCCCGGGCTCCTTCCGTCCACAGGCCAGCGCAAAGGTTTTTTCCAGCTCCTTCATGTGCACGGACAAGCGCTCCCGGCCCAGGGGCTCGGGAACCAGCAGGGAAAGGAGCTTCGGGTAAAAGCCGCCCATCCCATAGGTTTCCAGTACCTGGCGCGCGGCAGGGTAGCGCTTGCGTACAGTGCAGTTCTGCAGGCCAGCCAGCAGGATGGGGGAGCACGTGATGCCCGTGGTAAACGCCCAGCCGTTTACGGTATGCGGAAGAGTCATGCTTTCCGGCACATAGCCTGCCACGCTCTGTTCAATCCTCTGATAGTGTTTTTCACACCGGGCCTCTACCCACTCCGGCCGGGCGTACTCTTTCTTTACATTTTCATGCAGGCGCGCCAGCGTCCCGGACGGGTCATACAGAATCATCCCCGCGTTGAGCGCGTACGCTAAATAGTGCGTGGACAAAACGTGCCCCAAATCCTGGAACTCCCCTTCATCCATGCAGGTGATTTCCAGCAGGACGCCCTCCGTCCGCAGCTTCCCGATTTTCGGCGGACAGGCCCCCGCTTCAAAGACCAGCACAATATCGATGTCCGAGCTCTCCGGCCAATCGTCCCCCGCCTGCGCCTGGAGGAACGAGCCGGACACATAAGCGCCCCGTATCCCTGGGACGCTTTTGGCGTAATCTTCCACCCATTTTTCTGCAATTTTATGATTGTGAAGGATTTTCACAAATATACCCCTTTCGTTTTCAGTAAATTTTTGTTATACTATAGAGAGTGCCCGTCCGTGAGAAAGGAAGATGCAAGATGATCCAGCCGCAAGCGCTGTCTATTATAAACGAAGTCCGTAAGGCTATTATAGGCAAAGATACGATTTTATGCAAGGTGCTTATGGCCATGCTGGCCAAGGGCCATATCCTGCTGGAGGATAACCCCGGCGTTGGGAAGACCACTATGGCCCTGGCCTTCTCCAAAGTGATGGGCCTGAGCTACACCCGCGTACAGTTCACCCCGGAGGTCATGCCCACGGACGTGGTAGGCTACTCCGTTTTCAACAACGCTACCGGTGAGCTGGAGTACCGACCGGGGGCCGTCATGTCCAACCTGTTTCTGGCCGACGAGATCAACCGCACCAGCGCCAAGACCCAGAGCGCCCTCTTAGAGGCCATGGAAGAAGGCCAGGTCACCGTAGACGGCGTCACCCGCCGGCTGCCCCAGCCCTACACGGTTATCGCCACCCAGAACCCCCTGGGTTCGGCCGGCACCCAGCCTTTGCCCGAGTCCCAGTTGGACCGCTTCATGCTGCGCCTGTCCATCGGCTACCCCACCCCGGACCAGGAGATCCAGATCCTCAAGCAGACCGAGGGCGAACGCCCCGTGGAGGGCCTCCAGCGCGCCTCCACCCTGGAAGACCTGACAGCCATGCAGGCCGAGACCGCCCAGGTGCACGTAGCGGACGACATCTACCGCTATGTGCAGAAGCTGTGCACAGGCACCCGCGAGCATCCGCTCATCAAGCTGGGGGCCAGTCCCCGGGCCGGAGGGGCCCTGGTGCGTATCTGCCGGGCCAGCGCCTGGATGGCAGGGCGGGACTATGTGATCCCCGCCGACGTGGCCCTGCTTTTCTATAACGTCATGGAGCACCGCATCGTCCTGGACCCCCAGGCTCGTCTGGGCGACCGGGACGCCCACGGCGTCCTGGAGGAGGTCTTCCAAGACGTGGCCGCCCCCAAGCTCCTGGGCTGACCGGGAAGGAGCGCCTATGCTGCATAACCGGCTGAGCTACCTCATCATCCTGCTGGGCACGCTGCTGTTTTTCATCTGCTTTGACGGCTACCTGTCCTACTATGTCTTCGTGCTGTCCCTGGCGCTGCCCGTTTTTTCCCTGCTGGCCTCCCTGCCCGGGATTCTCACCATGAAGGTGCGCATTTTCCTCCAGGACAACGAAACCCTGGCCCGTACCCGCAAGAGCACCAGCCTCCCCCTCCGGGTAGAGGCCCGCACTCCCTGGCCCCTTCCCACCGGCCAGGTGCGCCTGCGCCTGACGGTGTACAACACCCTCACTGGCACCAGCCGCCAGGAATGGCTGCTGCTGACCGTGGGCGAGAAGCCCCTCCTGCTGGAGCACGCCCTCCATTCCACGGCCTGCGGCCTGGTCACCTGCACCATTACCAAGGTGCGCGCCTGCGACCTTTTGGGCCTGTTCGCGTTCCCGGTGCGCGTGCGCGGCCAGGACCGCTGCTCTGCCTTTTTCTTCCCGGCGGCCTATTCCCCCGTCCTCACCGCCCAGGCTGTCCACAGCCCGGACGGCGACGGGGAGCGCTACTCCCAGACAAAGCCCGGCGACGACCTTACCGAGCTCTTTGGCCTGCGGGAGTATCGCCCCGGCGACCGGCTTTCCCGCATCCACTGGAAGCTTTCTCAGAAGACCGGCCGTATGCTGGTCAAGGAGCCCAGCCTGCCCTTGGCCGACTGCCTCCTCCTGCTGTTGGATTTGAACGGTCAAGGGCCGGAAGCTGACGTGCTCCTGGACGTTTTCGCCACCCTCTCCGGCTTCCTCCTCCAGGAAGAAGTGGCCCACCGGGTGGCCTATTGCGGCGACCAGCGGACCCTCGCCATGCTGGAGCTGGCTTCCCCTGAGGACGCCCGTCCGGCCCTGGAAGCCATCCTGGCCGCCGGGGGCAAAGCGGCCCTGCCGCCCCTGCGGGACGAGGAGCTGCCCCGGGGCGTGTCCCATGTGCTGTACCTGTGCTGCACCCCCAGCTTTCCCAAGGCCGACCAGCTGCGCCGCCATTACCCTTCGGCGCGGTTTACGGGTTTTTGTACGGGGGAGCAGGGCCTTAGCG
This sequence comes from uncultured Clostridia bacterium, assembly GCA_947652665.1. Taxonomy (GTDB): domain Bacteria; phylum Bacillota; class Clostridia; order Oscillospirales; family Acutalibacteraceae; genus Acutalibacter. The sequence goes on along the minus strand of CANTDZ010000105.1, from coordinate 4,240 downwards.
ACCCGGACTTCCTCTGCGTGCTGCCGGGGCAGGTCACGGAAGCCCTCAACGGCATGGTGCTTTAAGCCCTCAGACATCCTATAGAAAGGAGGCTCCCCATGGCAAAACCCCATCCCGCATCCGACCTGGACCCCCGCCAGGAGCTCCTCCTGGACAAGCCGCGCCTGCAGCTGGCCCGGCCCAATGTTTTCTTTGAAATATTTTTCTATACCCTCCTGGTGCTGCTGGGAGGCTTTGGGGCCTTGTGCTGTTTTTACACGGCCTTCCAGCTGGAATTAAACGCTGCCCCCCTGCTGCTGATGGGCACGGTGTATGCCATCTTGGGAGTGCTTCAAACTACGCTGCCCAAGGGCCGGGTAATCGTCTTTGCGGCCGGGGCGCTCCTTTGGGGGATCGTGCTGCTTTATTTCTCCCAGGAGGCTGCCGAGGGCGCAGGGCGCGTCCTCAACCAGATTCTGCAGATGTACAGCGGCAAGCTGCACGTCACCCTGTTCCAGTTCGCCGTGCCCGAGGCCAAGCCCCGGGAGATCGCCTATACCGGCACGGCCTTCGCGGCGATGCTGCTGCCACCCTATTTCTGGGTGCTGTCCTATATACTGGCCAAGCGCAAGAACGCCCTGGCAGCGTTCAGCTTTACGGGGGGCATCCTGTCCCTGGCGCTGGCGGTGTCGATCCTGCCGGAATTCTGGGCGGTGTGCATGCTGCTGCTTTTCTGGTGTATGCTGCTGCTGAGCTCCCCGGTGCTGGGCCGCCGCCACCGGGTGATGGACGAGCAAAGGCGCTTTATCGTCTGCGGCGCGGCGGTCCGGCCGGTACTGCTGGCCCTGCTGCCCGGGGCGGCGCTGTGTATGCTGCTGGTCTACCTGTTGTTCCCCCAGGATGCCTATGCCCGGCCCCATCTGATTAACGACCTGCGTTCGGGATTTGTCAACGGTTTTGGGCTGGAGGCCCTTTTGGAGGGCGGCCAGGGTTCCAATAACAACCGCATCTCCCTGGATAGCCTGCGGGACCGTTCCTATTCCGGCAAGACCGCCATGCGCGTGCTCTTTGAGTGGGAGGACGGCGAGGGGCTTCAGGAGTATCCCCAGAAGGATTACCTAAAGAGCTTCGTAGGCAGCGTGTACACTGGCCGCAGCTGGGAAAAGCTGCCCCGGGAGGACGTGAAGGAGCTGGAGGAGTTCATGACCCCCGGACGGGTACAGAACATGGGCGCCAGCTTTGAAAACCTGTTCCCGGTGCCGCAGTTTGGGTGGGGGCTCCACTACACCCTGGCCGTGGAGAACGTAACCACCAATCCCCGGTGCCTCTTCACGCCCTACGGCCTGTCGTCGGGGGAGAACATCTCCGGCCTGCAGGCAGAGTATGTAGCCGATGGGTTTTTGCGTTCGTCGAACTTTTTCGCGGGAACCCACTCTTATAAAATCAACGCCGTGAGCAGCCCCACCCAGGGCATGAGCTACGGCGTGCGGCTGTACCAGCATTGGGAGGACAACCTGATAAACCAGCCGCTGGGAGAGTACCGCCAGGCGTATTTCGACGATGAGGGGCGCGAACAGGCGCTCATGGCGGCGGCGAACCCCCAGGGGGAGCTGTTTGAGGAGCTGGTGTCCGACCACAACAATCTCTATAGCCGGTCGCTGAAGCTGCCGGACTGGGCCAAGCAGCCCCTTTCGAAAGAGCGCCGGGCCCTGGTGAACTTAACCGAGCGCTATAACGACTTTGTCGCGGAAAAGTATTTGCAGCTGCCGGAAGAGACCCAGAAGGTCCTCAACGAGTTTCGGTCAGAGCACGGGCTGTCGATGCCCAAGGGCTTGGGCGAAGCGGGATACGAAGTGTTTTTCCGTCAGCTTGAATCCGTTTTGAACGAGAACTACCGTTACACCCTCACGCCTACGCCCGTGCCCGAGGGCCGCGATTTTGTGGATTTCTTCCTGAATGAATCCAAGTCGGGCTACTGCGTGCACTTTGCCACGGCGGCAGTGGCCTTGTGCCGCTCGGCCGGCATACCGGCCCGGTACGCCGAAGGGTACGCGGTGCCTTCCGGTTATAACGGAATGTGGGTCGATGTGCCCGACAAGAACGCCCACGCTTGGCTGGAGGTCTACTACAGCGGGTCGGGGTGGGTGCCGCTGGAGGTCACGCCCACGTCACCGGACGCCCCGGCTACTTATTATAATGCCCAGGCGCCCAGCATCACGGTGGTGGAGGGCAATGGCACCGGCACAGGTGGCGTGAGCCCGTCGCCCTCGCCGAGCCCCTCGCCCAGCCCCAGCCCCAGCGTGCGGCCGTCGCCCCGGGCTAGTGCGGGGCCGTCCCCCAGCCATTCGCCGGAGGATCTGGAGGAGGAAGAAGCCAGGAGGCCCCTGTGGCCGCTGGCGCTGATTCTCCTGGGCCTGCTGATGCTGGCGCCCCTGGGCTTGTGTGCCAACCGGGTGCTGCGCAGGCGCTGGCGGAAAAAGGCCTTCGCCCAAGAAGACCGGAGCAAGGCGGCGCTGCTGCTGTATGCCCACCTGCTCAAGCTGCACGAGCTGCAGGCGTCGCTCTACTATGGCGACCGCAAGCCGCCGGAGTATTGGGAGCAGACGGCCCTTAAAGCCCGGTTTGGCCGGGATATGCTGACCCTGGAGGAGCTGCAGCCCCTGGCAGCGGACGCGGCGCGCATAGAGCGCGAATTAAAAGAGGAGCTTCCCACGGACAGGCGGCTTTATTGGCAGTATGTGCGGGGGCTGTTCTGATAGACTACAATTTTTGCAGGAGGTTTGTATTATGGAGAAAGTCAAGCTAGGCATCATAGGCGTAGGCAACATCGGCACGCAGCACGTCAACAACATTTTGCAGGGGAAGTGCCCGGAGATTGAGCTCACGGCCGTGGCAGACCGCCGGGAAGACCGCCGGGCCTGGGCCAAGGAGCACCTGCCCGAGGGCACGGCCGTGTTCGAAGAAGGCAGCTCCCTGATGGACAGCGGCCTGTGCAATGCTGTGTTGGTAGCGGTGCCCCATTACCAGCATCCGGTGCTGGCCCAGGAGGCCTTTGGGAAAGGCCTGCACGTCCTGTGCGAAAAGCCGGCCGGCGTTTACACCAAGGCCGTGGAAGAAATGAACGAAGCCGCCCAAAAGAGCGGCCTGACCTTCGGGATGATGTTCAACCAGCGCACCAACTGCCTCTACCGCAAGATGCGCGAAATGGTGCAGGACGGCACTTTGGGCCAGCTTAAGCGGGTCAACTGGATCATCACCGACTGGTACCGCACCCAAATCTACTACGATTCTGGCGACTGGCGCGCCACCTGGGAGGGCGAGGGCGGCGGCGTCCTGCTGAACCAGTGCCCCCACCAGCTGGATTTGCTGCAATGGATTTGCGGCCTGCCCACCCGCGTGCAGGCTTTCTGCCATGAGGGCAAGTGGCACGACATTGAAGTGGAGGACGACGTGACCGCCTATCTGGAATTTGAAAACGGCGCAACAGGCGTGTTCGTCACCACCACAGGCGACGCCCCCGGCACCAACCGTTTTGAGGTGACAGGCACCAAGGGCAAGCTGGTCTGCGAAAACGACACCCTGACCTTCTGGCAGCTGGCCGAAGACGAGCGGGAATTCTGCCGCGCGGCCAAAGAAGGCTTTCAGAAGCCACCTTGCACGGTTTCCCAGGTGGAAACGGACGGCGAAAACCCCCAGCACGTGGGCGTCATCAATGCGTTTGCGGCGCACATCCTCCGGGGCGAGCCTCTGGTGGCTCCCGGCGAAGAGGGCATCCGCGGCCTGACGTTATCCAATGCCATGCACCTGTCCTCCTGGCTGAAAAAGCCCGTAGACATCCCCTTTGACGCGGACCTGTTCCTGGCGGAGCTCAACAAGCGCCGGGCCGGTTCCCGGAGGAAAGAGGGCGGGAACATCACCTTCTCCACCGAGGGCAGCTACTAAGCGAAAGATTCTTTTAGAAAAACCGGAAAAAATTCAAAAAAACCCTTGCAAACAGCCGCGCCCTGTGCTATTATAATGGAGCGTGACTGCACAGGCATAGGCAAACTATGCCAGATATGCGATGAAGCGGGAGGTTGCGGCCTAAAGCAGGCCGGTTTTTCCGTGGAGTATGTCCGATTTTAAACCGGGCGAAAGAATTTATGCGGCTGGAACCACCGGGGCTCTCCCGGCAGGCCGGAAAAGCTTTGCATGAAGGATTTTTATGGGTTTCGGCTCTTCCCGGGGGTCCGCTTGGCGGATTTCCGGTTTTTCTATGCCG
>CANTDZ010000104.1 GCA_947652665.1 uncultured Clostridia bacterium | reverse complement strand
CCGCCGTCTTGCCAAAGATTATGAGATATCTGTCCGTTCTGCTCAGGCCGTTTGTTTTATTGCTGCTTTTCGTACTTTACTTAAAAGGTTTTAGCCTATTGGTACAGGTTCTTACAAAAGTACTGGGAGACCCATCGCCCTTTTACCTTAGACACACTGATGCAGGACCATTTTTTCAGCTTCAGATTCATGGGACGCTTTTCTTTATGGCAAATGGAAAGAAAAAACAGGTTATCCGAATCCCGCCTGAATCACAATGGTATATCGGTACTACAGAATCGCTGGATGAGTGAGATTATCTCAAATTTATGCGCGGAATCAGCACTTTCACTTGCGATGCACTTTACCTGAATCGATATGAACGGAATGAGGTCAGCGAAGCCATCCGGGAAGTTTTGCAGGAGATGCAGCAAGACGATGCGGATTCTCAAGACAGATAGACCGCTATCACTGTTTCCGCCTTTACAAACGGGTATGCCCAACTTCTTGAATCCAAGGGCACCTTCTGGTTATCGTCCAGCACATAAAAACTATCATTTGGCACCTCTGCCTCTTTGCCATTGTGCATAACAGTATCCCCTTCGACCGCCGCGAACAGGGTGCTTCGGGCTACCAACGTCCACGGGTTTTCCGCGTCCGTGATGGACCCGCCGAACACCCGGAAAAGCTGCCACACGGCGATGAGGAACAGCACCGTCCAGACCGTGTATTGCAACTGCTAACGAAGTGGAAATACTCCTCCATGGCGGTCATGTCCGTGCCCGGAGCATCCAAAAACAGGCCGAGTGCGTGTCCCATAACATCACGTTCTGTTTTATTGAAACGGGGACGGTTTTCATCAAGGACGGGAAACACTACCGCCTACCGAAAAAGCAGGTACAGAGCCAGATGGCGCATAAGTCCGGCATGAATTATGTAGGGAAGCCCATGGAGTGGAGATTGACAGACCGCTTTGGGGTAGAGGTACCAAAAGAGGATTTATATGTCCCGCACTACTGCAAAAATTGTGAGGTTTGTGGGAGCCGACTGATTTGCAACGGGTGTTCTGATTGTGGGCGGTGCCAGACAGGATGAATATATGTGTTTTTAGAACACATTCTAATATCTATTTGACATTCTCGCGCTGGCCTGTTATAATCATATCCAGGAGATACAGTGGAGGTGATTAAAATACCACAGGAGATAAGAACGCCCCGGCAGCTCCGCACAGAGCAAGTGAAGGCCAGGATTCTGCAAGTAACCGGCGAGATTATCCGGGAACACGGCATGGAATATGTCACGGTGGCAAATATCTGCAAAATGGCGGAAGTGTCGGTAGGCAGCTTTTACCATCATTTTGGATGCAAGGACGAACTGCTTTCCCACTACCTCATAGATGCCTTTGAGCACAGGCGGGAAGAATTTGAGGCCATCAGCAGCGGGGATGTGGTGGCAGACCTGCTGGAATATTACCGTCTGTACAACGCGTTCCTGTTGGACCAGGGATTTGCATCCATCCGTAATTTCTACACAAACGCCAACAAAGGTCTCTATTCCAGGCGGAATTACCTGCTGAAAAAGCACACGCCGCTGACCCTGACCGCCGAACGCATCCTGCGTGCCGGAAAGGAGCAGGGTCAGCTCACCCCGGACTGCGAGATAGAGCAGTTGATCTATGACATGAGCGTACTGGAAAAAGGCGTGCTGTTTGACTGGTGCCTGTGCGATGGCGAATACGATTTGCAGGAAGAGGTCACACGGCTGCTGCGCAACTACCTGCACCGCTTTGTAAAATAAAATTGGAGGGAAAATTATGCTGTTAAAAGAGCCCATTACCATCAAAAACCTGGAAATCCCCAACCGCCTGGTACTGCCGCCCATGCATACCGGTAAGTGCCCCGATGGGAAAGTCACCCCGGAATGGTGCGACTACTATGTGCGGCGTGCCGCCAATGGCGCCGTCGGCCTCATTATCACGGAGTTCAGCTATGTGTCCCAGCAGGGCCGGGCTACCCCGACACAGGTTTCTTTAGCGGACGATTCCGACATCGAGGGCCACAAAACGCTGGTGGATGCCATCCACGCCGCCGGGAGCAAGGTGTTCTCACAAATCAACCACGCTGGCGCAGCGGCGAAACAGGAAATCACAGGCTGCGAGGTCGTGGCCCCCAGCGCGGTACTTTCGCCCCGGTCAAAGGAGGGTACTCCTCTGCCTCGGGAACTCACGGTGGAGGAAATTCAGCAGATTGAGGACGATTATGTGGCGGCGGCTGTCCGCTCGAAAGCCGCCGGTTATGACGGCGTGGAGATTCACGGCGCGCACGGGTATCTCTATTGCCAGTTCTTCTCTCCGTTGATGAACCACCGCCATGACGAGTACGGCTGCGATAGTGTGGAAAACCGTTCCCGCATTTTTGTGGAGACCATTCGGAAAATACGCGCCGCCGTTGGGGAAGATTACCCCATTGCGGTGCGCCTGGGCGGCTGTGACTACATGGACGGCGGCAGCACCATCGCCGACTGCGCAGAGGGCGCCCGTCTGATGGTGGAGGCCGGGTGCGATTATATGGATATTTCCGGCGGAATCTGCGGCACCATGAACCCTCATGATAAAAAGCCCGGCTACTTCTGGGAAAGCAGCCAGGCTGTGAAGGAAGTCGTGGATGTGCCCGTGCTGCTGACTGGCGGCGTAATCGCTGCCGAGCAGGCTGAGGAGCTTCTGGCCGCAGGCAAGGCCGACATGATTGGCGTGGGCCGGGCTTTGCTTAAGGATGCGGACTGGGCTAAGAACGCCATGCAAGAAAACTGAACAGAGGAAAAGAGGACGGGCGCAATGCCTGTCCTCTTTTCTTTCCCTCCCAATATAGCACAAAAGAGCGGCTGCATCCTACGGAAACCGCCGGAACTCCTCCAAAAACCAAGGCTCCCCCGCCGTGAACTCCCGGCCGTTCAAGTACTCCAGCGCCCCGGCCGGAGTCGTGAAATCGAACCGCAGCTTGTACGAGTACAAGGCCTGGTAGGGGAAGCCAATCTGCTTGTTGACCGCGTTCTTCCCATACTTGCCGTCCCCGGCCAAGGGGTGCCCGATGGCCGCAAAGTGCGCCCTTATCTGGTGGGTGCGGCCGGTCAGCAGTTCCACCTCCAAAAGGGAGAAGCCGCGCCTTTCCTCCAGCACCCGATACTTGGTGCGGATGCTCTTGCCTCCCGGTACGGGCTTCCGGGAAATGTAGACGCGGTTCTGGGCTTCGTTTTTCTCCAGGTAGCCGGTGAGGACGGCCTCCTCCTGCTCCATGCGGCCGCAGACCACGCACAGGTAAAGCTTCTGCATTTCCCGGTCCTTCACCTTCTGGTTCAGGATGCGCAGGGCCTCCGCGTTCTTGGCCGCCATGACGATGCCCCCGGTATTGCGGTCGATGCGGTTGACCAGCGCCGGGGCAAAGGAATTCTCCTGCTTGGGGTCAAACTCCCCCCGGTCGTACAGCAGGTGCTGCACCCGGGCGATGAGGGAATCGAAATGGTAGTGCTCGTCCGGGTGTACGATGAGGCCGGGCTTTTTGTCCAGGAGCATCAGGTTTTCGTCTTCGTAGACGATGGAAACCGCCTTGGGCGCTTTGAGGAAGTCGAAGGCTTCCTCGGTCTTTTGGAAGAAATCCTCCTGCCAATAAAGGCTCAGCTGGTCGCCGACGCTTAGGCGCTGGTCGGCCTGGCAGCGCTTGCCGTTGAGCTTCACGTCCTTTGTGCGCACGCACTTATACAGCACCGACGGCGGCAGATTGGGGTAGGTTTTCAGCAGGAACTTGTCCAGGCGCTGGCCGGCGTCGTTCTTTTCGATGGTCACGATTTTGCGGGGCATACTATTTGCCCTCCCTTCTCAGGGTGAAAAACCCCCGGGGCAGCGACAGCACAATGCCGATCCCCAGCGCAATGGCAATGGCAATCTTGATGGTCTCCAGGCCTGTGCTCAGGGCCAGGGAGTTGTCGCTCATAAAGAAATGGTAGCCGGTGTAATAGATGCCCGCCCCCGGTACCAGCGGAAAAATGCCGCAGATGAGGAACACCGTCACCGGGGCGCGCCGGGCAAAAGAAAACACCCGGGATATCCACGTCAGCGCCACGGCCGCGAAGAAGGACGCCGCCACCGTCCCGCCGCCCAGGCCCATGGTGACAAGATACACCAGCCACCCAACGGCCCCTGTGGTGCCGGTGCACAGCCATTCGCGCTTGGGGGTGTGGAAGATGATGGAAAACGCCACCGTGGAAACGAAAGCCACCAGGGTCTGAAAAAGCCAGTTCAGCACTACCATACCACACCTCCTGCCAGCAGCCACACAATGCGCACCACAACGCCTACCCCCACCGCGATGCACCCGCCAACCAGCAGGGCGTCTAAAAGGCGGATGGCGCCGCTGAGATAGTCGCCGTTGAAGAAGTCGCGGATGGAGGTGGTAAGCGCCACGCCGGGCACCAGGCGGATGATGGAGCCAATGATGATCTTGTCCAGGTTGTCCCCCAGGCCGCAAAGCAGCAGGGCCGCCCCGCACAAGGTCACCAGGGCGCTGGAGGACAGGTTCGTCAAAAATTTCGACAGGCCCCTTTTGCCCGTCCAGTATAAGTAGAGTTCCAGCACTACGCCGCACACGAACGCCACCAGGGCGTCCCGCCAGGTGCCGCCAAACAGGTAGCTGAAGCACGCGCTTCCCACCGCGCAGGCTACAACCGCCAGCGGCAGCCTGGAATAAGGGATGGCGCGGACTTCCCCTAAAATGGCAAAGGCTTCCTCTACGCTGTGCCGCCCCTCGGCGATCTCCCGGGAGAGCTGGTTGACCGCCTGGATGCGCCCAAAATGTATGGTAGTGCTGGGGATATGCTTGAGCCGCGCCGCGTGCTCCACCCCCTGCTCGACGCCCGTGGCGAAGATGGCGTTGGTCAGCACGTACACGTCAAAGGTGTCGATCTCATAAGCCCGGGCCACCCGCTCCATGGTCTCCTGCACGCGAGAGATCTCTGCGCCGTTTTTTAATAGCACCTCCCCCATCTGGAAGGAGAGCTCTAATGCGCTGGTATTCTGCATTTTATTCCTCCGTTATTTTGGGCGTGCCGTCTTTGTGGAAGTGCCGGTGCAGGGCGCGTTCGGTGGGAATGATACTGCCTACCAGCGGAACAGACTGTACAAAACAAACCCCGCCGCCTACCCACCCGATAACTTCCACGTCGCGGGTGGCGAAGAAAAGAACCAGGAATACCACAACCGTCAGGGGCAAAGTAATCAAGCCAAAAATCCGCCACAAGCGCCCCACATACTGGTGGGCAAAAGCCCAAGTCAGATCATTCTGCATAGACATACGGGTGCGGTAGCCAATGACACCGTTGACACGGTCCGGGATGCCATGGGTAAACATATACCCAAAGACAAGGAAAAGTACCGGTATAAATAAGTCGAAAAAAAGCATAAGAAACCAGTGTAACATATTGCGTCATCCTTTCCGTTTGGTGTATAATACTTTTGACCTTTTGTTTTTGATATCATAATGATATTATAAAGTAGCTTTGGTCTAAAGTCAAGAGCTCAGGAGAAAAAATATGAAAACCATCGCGATCATCGACGACGATATCTATATTGGCGATATGCTGGAAGACCTTCTGCACCGGGAGGGCTACGCGACCCTCCGGGCGTACTCGGGCACGGAAGCCCTGTACCTCTTAGAAAACCACCGCCCCGACCTGGTGCTGCTGGACTTGATGCTGCCGGGCCTGTCGGGCGAGGAAGTGCTTTCCCACATAGAGGGCGTGCCGGTGCTGGTGCTCAGCGCCAAGGCCGACGTGGCGGGGAAAGTCCGCCTTTTGCTGGATGGCGCGGCGGATTACATCACCAAGCCCTTCGACCCCAACGAGCTGCTGGCGCGCATCGTGGTGGCCCTGCGCAAAAGCGCCGGGGAGAAGACGGGCATCCTGGAGCACGACGGCCTGCGGCTGGACACCAATTCCCATGAGCTAAGCGCCCAGGGCGCGCCCGTGAAGCTGACAAAAACCGAGTTCGCCATCCTCAAGCTCCTTTTGCAGAACCCGGAAAAGGCCATCGCCAAGTCCGTGCTGCTGGAACGCATCGCCCTGGACACGCCGGACTGTACGGAATCGAGCCTCAAGCAGCACGTGAGCAACCTGCGCAAAAAGCTGCGGGAGGCTTCGGGGAGGAATTATATCGAGGCGGTGTGGGGCATCGGGTTCCGGCTGGGGGAGGGATGAAATCTTTACTAAATCTTTACCCTTTCCTTTACCGCTGTCTTTACCCCCAGGGTGTAAAATAGGCCCATCACATAAAGGAGGCAGCAAACTATGGAATATGTACTGACAGCCGCCGGGCTCAGCAAGCAGTACCGGCATTTTAAGGCGCTGGACGATTTCTCTTTGCACGTGCCCAAGGGGGCCATTTACGGGTTCGTGGGGAAAAACGGCGCGGGAAAGACCACCTTCATCCGGCTCATCTGCGGGCTGCAAAGGCCCACGGGAGGTTCTTACACCCTGTACGGCCTGCCGGACAACGCCCGGGACATCGTCATGGCGCGCAGGCGCATGGGAGCGGTGGTGGAGACCCCGTCCATTTACCTGCACCTGACTGCGGAGGAAAACCTCCGGGAGCAGTACCTGGTGCTGGGCAAGCCGGACTTTTCGGGCATCCCGGAGCTATTGGAACTGGTAGGTCTGGGCGACACCGGCAAAAAGAAAGCCCGGAACTTCTCTTTAGGTATGCGCCAGCGTCTGGGCATCGCCGTGGCCCTGGCCGGGGACCCGGACTTTTTAGTCCTGGACGAGCCCACCAACGGTCTGGACCCCCAGGGCATCATTGAGATACGCGAGCTGATTTTGCGCCTGAACCGTGAGCGGCAGATCACCGTGCTCATTTCCAGCCACATCCTGGATGAACTTTCGCGCCTGGCCACCCATTACGGGTTCATCGACCGGGGGCACATGGTCAAGGAGATCAGCGCGGAGGAAGTGGAGGCCGCCTGCCGCAAGTGCACAAGGCTTTCCGTCACCGACACCGGGGCTTTGGCGCGGGTCTTGGACAGCATGGTCATCAAATACAGCATTGTAGACGACCACACCGCCGACGTGTACGACCCCTTAAACATCACCCATCTCATCAAGGCCCTGGACGAGGAGGGCTGCGACGTCATCTCCATGCAGGAGCGCGACGAGTCCTTAGAGAGCTACTTTATCAATCTGGTGGGAGGTGCAAGCCATGAATAAGCTGATTTTCGCGGGGCTTTCCCGCTTGTGGAAGGATCGGGCGTTTTGGGTGTGCTTTCTGGTAATGTTCGCGCTGGGGGTGTACCTTCCTGTAAACAATTATATGGAAAGCATACGGTATGAGTTTGAGTTCTGCCCGGATATGCTCTTATTGCAGTACGCGCCGTTTGTGTGCCTGACCGCGCCCATTTTTGTCAGCCTGTACCTGGGCGTGGACTACAGCGACGGCACCAT
>CANTDZ010000103.1 GCA_947652665.1 uncultured Clostridia bacterium | reverse complement strand
GAGAATTATACAGGAAAAATTTAAGAAATTACACAGATTGTTTCCTCCAGCGTCCAGAAACTTTTGCAAAGGCTCTATAAATGCAAAAACCTACTGTACTTTTCGCCAAAACCTGGTATAATAAGGGGTAGTATATTCCGCCAAACAGAAAGGACGGCGCTGTCCCATGGGCAAGAATTTTACAGACAATGAACGCAACCTGACCATGCTCACCGACTTTTACGAGCTGACAATGGCCAACGGCTATTTCCAAAACGGCCTGCAGGATACCATCTGCTATTTTGATATGTTTTTCCGCAAGGTGCCGGACAACGGCGGCTTTGCCATCATGGCCGGCGTAGAACAGCTGGTCGATTACCTAAATAACCTCCGTTTCTCCCAGGAGGACATTGAGTATCTTTCGGGCAAGCACATATTCAGCAAAGAATTCCTGGAGTACCTGCGCAACTTCCATTTCCAGTGCGACGTGTGGGCCGTCCCGGAAGGCACGCCCATTTTCCCTGGCGAGCCCATTGTGACCGTCCGCGGCCCGGCCATTCAGGCCCAGTTTGTGGAGACCATGGTGCTTTTGTGCATCAACCACCAAAGCCTCATCGCCACCAAGACCAACCGGATTGTCCGGGCGGCCCAGGGGCGCGCGGTTATGGAGTTCGGCTCCCGGCGTTCCCAGGGCTTTGATGGGGCCGTGTATGGTGCCCGGGCTGCCTTCATCGGCGGATGCGCGGGGACTGCCTGCACCATCAGCGACCAAATGTTTGGCGTACCAGCTCTGGGCACTATGGCCCACAGCTGGGTGCAGCTTTTCGACAGCGAGTACGACGCCTTCAAGGCCTACGCCGAGGCATACCCCCAAAACTGTGTCCTGTTGGTTGACACCTATAACGTGCTGAAGTCCGGCGTGCCCAACGCTATAAAAGTGTTCAACGAAGTACTGGTGCCCCAGGGCTTCCGCCCGGCCGGCATCCGCATTGACAGCGGCGATATTACCTATCTTTCCCGCAAGGCCCGTAAAATGCTAGACGATGCGGGATTTGAGGACTGTGCCATCTGCGCCTCCAATTCCTTGGACGAGTATATCATCCGCGATATGCTCATGCAGGGCGCACGGGTGGATTCCTTCGGCGTGGGCGAGCGGCTCATCACGTCTTCCTCTGAGCCGGTCTTCGGCGGCGTTTACAAGCTGGTGGCCGTGGAGAAGCCGGACGGGTCGGTGACGCCCAAGATCAAGATTAGCGAGAACGTGGCCAAGATCACCACGCCCTGCTTCAAAAATGTCTGGCGGCTTTTCGACGTGGAAACCGACAAGGCCATCGCCGATGTGATCACCCTGCACGACGAGATCATCGACGACACCAAGCCCTATACCATCTTCGACCCCAACCATACTTGGAAGCGCAAGACGGTCAGCAATTTCTATGCGGTGTCGCTGATGACCCAGATCTTCAAGGGCGGCGAGTGCACCTATACGCCGCGGGCCCTCAAGGCCATCAAAGCCTACTGCATGGCCCAGGTGGATACGCTGTGGGAAGAAGTCACGCGCTTTGAGAACCCGCACACCTATTATGTGGACCTTTCACAGCCGCTGTGGGAGGAAAAGAACCGGCTGCTTTCGGCCGAATCGTATTGATAAGTACCCAGAAATGTGAGCAGGCCAGACAGTTGCGGGCGCTTGGCGAAAGCGGGCGTCTGAGGAAAGTCCGAGCTCCACAGGGCAAGGATAACGGCTAACGGCCGCCGGGGGCGACCCTAGGGAAAGTGCAACAGAGATATACCGCCGGGATTTTCCCGGTAAGGGTGGAAAGGCGAGGTAAGAGCTCACCGGCGCGCAGGGGACTGCGCGGCCCTGTAAACCCTATCCGGAGCAACACCGTGGAGGGACGGCAGTTCAGTCTGCAAGCGCGGCCCGCGCGTCCCGAGGAGGTGGCGTGAGCCTGCCGGCAACGGCAGGCCAAGATAGATGACTGTCCACGACAGAACTCGGCTTACAGGCCTGGTCACAGAAATGGGACTTCATAAAGGCGGCATGGCTTTTGGGCTGTGCCGCTTCTTTGTTATAGGAGGGGCTTTATGACGGATGGAAAGGATTTTTCGATAGGTTCGGTAAAACGCTGCATCATCGCCCAAGCCGTGCCGCTGACCGTAGCGCAGGTGGTGCAGCTTCTTTATAACGTGGTGGACCGCATCTACATTGGCCACCTGGAGGGCATCGGCGACGTGGCGCTGACAGGCCTGGGCATCACCTTTCCGGTGATCGTTTTGGTGGCAGCGTTTACGAACCTGTTCGGCAGCGGGGGGACGGCCTTGTTTTCCATCGCGCGCGGAAAGAAGGATGAGGAGGAAGCCGAGAGCATCCTGGGCAACGTTTTTGCTTTGCTGGCGCTGTCGTCGGTTATCCTCTTTGTGGTCTGCTATTTCCTGCGCAGGCCGATTCTGTTCCTGTTTGGCGCTAGCGAATTGTCTGTGCAATACGCTGACCAGTACCTGCAAATTTACGTTTTTGGTACGGCTTTTTCCATGATTTCCACAGGCCTGAACGGCTACATAAACGCCCAAGGCTTCCCAAGGATGGGGATGCTGACCACCATCCTGGGCGCAGTAATAAATATTATCCTAGACCCAGTATTTATCTTTGGCTTTGGCATGGAGGTGCGCGGCGCGGCCCTGGCGACGGTAATCAGCCAGGGGGTCTCGGCAGTGTGGGTGATGCGGTTCCTTTTGGGGAAAAAAGCAATCTTACGGGTAAAAGCCAGCAAAGTGCGGATCACCTGGAAGCGCACGAAATCCATCATAGCCATTGGCCTGCCCGGGTTCGTGATGCAGGGAACCAACAGCCTGGTGCAGATCGTATGCAACAACCAGCTGCAGGTTTATGGCGGCGACCTGTACGTGGGCATCCTCACCGTGCTCAATTCAGTCCGGGAGATCCTTTCCCTGCCGGTTATGGGCATCAGCAACGGGGCGCAGCCGGTTTTGGGGTACAACTATGGGGCGAAGAAAAACGGGCGCGTCAAAGAGGGAATACGCTTTACGGCGATTCTCGGCATCGCCTATACAGTGGCCGCTTGGATTGTTGTTATGCTGATTCCCCGGCAGATGGTCGCCATTTTTTCAAACGATCCCCAAACCGTTGCCATCGGGGCACAAATGCTGAACCTATACTTTTTCGGGTTCTTTTTCATGGCCTTCCAATTTGTGGGGCAGACAACCTTCCAGGCTTTGGGGAAAGCGAAGCAGGCGGTTTTCTTCTCGCTGTTCCGTAAGGCCATCATCGTCGTCCCCTTGACCCTGCTGCTGCCAGCAGTTGGATTCGGCGTAGAGGGCGTCTTCCTGGCAGAGCCGATTTCCAATGCCATCGGGGGTCTGGCTTGTTTTGTGACCATGTGGGTCATGATTTATCGGAAGCTGTAGGGGGATATTATGCGCATTATTATTTCTCCGGCAAAGAAAATGAATAAGGATACGGACAGCTTTGAGGCCGTGTCCCTGCCGAGGTTCCTGGAAGAGACAGAGCGGCTGAAAGCAGCGCTTCAAGCCATGTCCCCTCAGGAACTCCAGCGCCTTTGGAAATGCAACGATTCCATCGCCCAGTTGAATATAGAGCGCCTGCGGGACATGGATATAAGGCAAAGCCTCACGCCGGCCATTTTATCTTATGAAGGCATCCAGTACCAGTATATGGCACCCAGCGTAATGGCAGCCGGTCAGCTTGAATACTTGCAGGAACACCTGCGCATTTTGTCCGGGTTTTACGGCCTGCTGCGCCCTTTTGACGGGGTGACGCCTTACCGTCTGGAAATGCAGGCAAAGCTCTCTGTAGATGGTGCAAAAGACCTGTATTCTTTCTGGGGCGCAAAGCTGGCAGGGCAGTTAGCCCAAGAGACGGATTGGGTGCTAAACTTGGCATCCAAGGAATACAGCCGGGCTGTAGTGCCGCATTTGCCTGACTCTGTAAAAGTGATCACTTGCGTCTTTGGCGAGTGGAAAGACGGAAAGGTTGTGGAAAAGGGCACCATGTGCAAAATGGCCCGGGGGCAGATGGTGCGCTGGCTTGCAGAGAATGGCATCGAGAACCAGGATAGCATCCGGTCTTTTTCAGACTTGGATTATCATTTTGTGTCAAAATTATCGGAAGAAAGCCAATTTGTATTTATTAAAGGAGGAATTTCGTTATGTTAGAAGCTGGAACCAAAGCCCCTGGGTTTACGCTGCCAGACAAGGATGGGAACCCGGTTTCCCTGTCGGACTTCGCGGGGAAAAAAGTCGTGCTGTACTTTTACCCGAGGGACAACACTCCCGGCTGCACCCGGCAAGCTTGCGCTTTTGCCGCAGCTTATGAGGAATTCCAAAAAATAGACGCGGTGGTCATCGGCGTCAGCAAGGATTCGGTAGCATCCCACCAGAAATTTGCGGAAAAGCACAGCCTGCCCTTTATTCTCCTTTCTGACCCGGAACGGGCCGCCATCGAAGCCTACGGCGTGTGGCAGGAGAAGAAAAACTATGGCAAGGTGAGCATGGGCGTGGTGCGCTCGACCTTTGTGATCGATGAGGAGGGCGTTATTGAGAAGGTCATGCCTAAGGTAAAGCCCGATACGAATGCGGCGGATATTTTGGCGTATCTTACCCAGGCGTAACAAGGCGTGCCCATACTTTGCATATGCAAAAAAATCCCTCAGCTATGCTGGGGGATTTTTGCTCTGCCTAATTGGCAGCGGTGTTTTGCGGTGCCGGCTCCGGCGTGGGGAGGATAAGCGCAGGCGGTTTGATCACCTGGGCGAACTGCACCGTGGCAATGAACAGGTCGCCATCCGTGCGCACGGAGAAGGTGCCGCCGCAAGCCTCCGTAAAGCTCTTAGCAATGGACAGCCCCAGGCCGCTGCCTTCAGTAGTGCGGTTCTGGTCGCCGCGGACGAAACGGGCGGTAAGGTCTTCGCTGTCCATGGTAATCTCGTTGCGGGATACGTTGCGGATGCTTACCACGGCACAGCCGTTCTGGGAGGACAGGGAGACGTAAGCCCGCGACCCCTCCAAGGCGTACTGGTCGCAGTTGCGTATGAGGTTCTGGAATACCCGGTACAGCCGCTGGCCGTCCGCGTGTACGATCATGGGGGATTCCGGGATGTCCATCCGCCAGATGAGCTGGGAATTGCGCAGGGTCTCGTCCATCTCGCCAAAGGTCTGCTGCAAAAGCTTGCCGATGTCCAGATCCTCCATATTTAAGGTAATATTCCCCGTGGCGGCCTTAGAAACTTCAAATACATCCTGGACAATATTGCTGAGCCGGTCGGCCTTGCGGGAAATTGTGATGATATAATCCATCACATGCGGAGGAAGATCAGGCTCTTTTTTTAGCAATTCAATGTAGCTGATAATGGAGGTCAGCGGCGTCTTTATGTCGTGGGAGACATTTGTGATGAGCTCCACCTTGGTGCGGTCCGCCTTAGTGCCTTCCTCCACGGCTTTCTCGATGCCGGTGCGGATCATGTTCAGCTGCATGGCGCAGTCGTACAGGTTGGAGGCGGGGGAGACGTGGTTCACGGCATTGAGGTTGCCGCCGTACATTTCGGTAATTTGGGCCATCAGGGCGTTCCAATCCTGCAGGTCGCGTTTGAGGGCCAGCACATACCAAACCACGGTGCCCACTACGGCCGTCACGGCCGCAATAATGACTAACGCCAGTGTCGGAGCGGTGCCATACCACCATACATCCGTGAGCCAAATGCATAGAATAGCTGCCAGCGCCAAAACCCCTATAATCACCCCCAAGGTAGAGAAGACCCGGCGCATACTGCGCTTTTCAAAGGTGGTCATGGCCTTAAAGCTGTTGAGCCATTTCAAAACAGAGTGGATGATATTATGTCGGAAAAATTGGCGGTTGTGGCCGATGTCCATGCAAAGAAGGTAAGCCGTAAGCACCCACAAGCATACGGCAAAGGGCAGGGCGTCCTCAAACAACAAGGCCATTCCCCCAAAAAGGACCGCCGCCAGGGACAGGCATTTGACCTCCATCCATATCCGGCCCATAAAGCCCGCCAGAAGGGCCTCCAGCTGCCGCCTGTCCCGGCGGAAGACGAACACGAAAACAAGGGCGGTCAGCAGAATAGCCAGTGAGCAGGCTACCTGCACAGCCCTCTGGTAGACCATTTCCTCCTGCTGCTGTTGGGACTCGGTCACGGCCTCCAGCGTCCTCTCGGCGTACACGGTGTCCCCGGCAAACTCTTGCAGGCTCTCGGCGGCCTGGGTCTGCACCTGGGGGTTTGCCAAAATGATCACGGCATAAACGATCCCCAAACACAGCCCGCACAGCAGGGCCAGTACGCACAGCCAGGATACGAGCCCCTTAAAAATATCAATGCTTTTCGATTTTGTAACCAATGCCCCATACCACCTTTAGATATTCTGGATCGCTTGGATTGATCTCAATTTTTTCCCGTATGCGCCGGATGTGCACCATTACCGTGTTTTCGGTAGAGTACGCGGACTCGTTCCAAATCTTGCTGTAAATCTCTTCGGCGGGGAAGATGCGCCCAGGATTGCGCATTAACAGCTCGACAATTTTGGTTTCCGTAGCGGTCAGCTTGATGGGATCGCCGTCGGCATAGAGCACGTGTTCGTCGAGATTGAAGCATAAGCGGCCGTTAATAATGGTGTTTTCGCTGCTGGAATGGATATCGCCCAGGCTGGTATACCGGCGCAGCTGCGACTTTACACGGGCGGTGAGCTCCATGGGGTTGAAGGGCTTGGTGACGTAGTCGTCCGCACCCATAGAGAGGCCTATGACTTTATCGCTGTTTTCACTTTTTGCTGAAAGCACGATGATCGGCAGGTTTTTGCGTTCGCGTATTTTCATGATAGCCGAGAGGCCATCGAGTTTAGGCATCATCACGTCGATGATGATCAGATGCACCTCTTTGGTCATGGCGATATCCAGCGCGTCCATACCGTTGTAGGCTTTGAGGACGTTATAGCCCTCGCTTTCCAGGTTCAGCGCGATTGCCCGCACAATCTCCCGGTCGTCGTCCACTACCAGGATGTTCTTATTTTCCATCGATTCCATTTGATTCAGGCCCCTTTCACTATACTCCCAGCCTTACAAAAAGTCTAACCGGGAAACCTTAAAAACCATAGCATGAATTTCTTACGAAAATCATACACTATTTTGCGCAGAACTTCAACCATGAACTAAGAAAAGAGGGACGTTATGAAGATCGCAAAAAAATGCTGGGCGCCTTTTGTGTCACTGCTGGTGATTGCCGGGGTATGCGTCCTAGTGCTATGGACGGCCCATAAGAACGGCGGCGCTGTATTCACTTCAACGGCAGTTTCAGGGGAGATCACCAACTGGGGGCTCAGCTTCCAGCAGGAAGGCAGTCCGCCGGTAGGCAATGCAAACAGCGATTTCCTGGCTGGTTACGACAGTCTCTTCTGTCTGCACACAGTAGAGACTGTCGTAACCAGCCAGGAAAT
>CANTDZ010000102.1 GCA_947652665.1 uncultured Clostridia bacterium | reverse complement strand
TGAACTGGCTTTCTCCCAATGAGTTCTTTGTACAAGATGTTTGACAATCCTACAATCCGCAACACCCCCGCTTTTTCCACAACGCAACCCCTTGTCCCCCAACGGTTTCTCCACATTTTCCACAGAGTTTTCCACATCGGAAAACTTTTCCTGCGCAGAGCCGTAAAATTATTTGAAATTTGCGCCGAAATACGCTACAATATATAGGATAGTATATTGTCAAAGGATGTGCGTCCGATTTGGGAGAGAAAAGAGAGGGCCGGGATGAAAGCATCATTGCCGGCCGCAATGCGGTGGGGGAGGCCCTGAAAGCAGGCCGTGCCATCGACAGCTTGTATATATTGCGGGGCGAACAGAGCGGCCCCATAAGGGCGCTGGTCGCCAGGGCCAAGGAAGCCGGGGCGGCCATCAAGGAGGCCGACGGGCGCAAGCTTGACCATATGTGCCCCGGGGAGAACCACCAGGGCGTGGTGGCTGTGGCGTCGGTGAAGGAATACGCGGAGGTCTCCGACCTGTTCGCGCTGGCAGAAAGCCGGGGCGAGCCCCCCTTCTTTGTCATCTGCGACGGCCTGGAGGACCCCCATAATTTGGGAGCGGTCATCCGCTCGGCCGAGTGCGCTGGGGCCCATGGGGTCATCATCCCCAAACGGCGCAGCGTAGGGCTCACCTACGCGGTGGGAAAAGCGTCCGCCGGGGCCGTGGAGCATCTGCCCGTGGCCCGGGTGCAGAACCTCCCCCGGCTGCTGGACGAGCTCAAGGAAAAGGGCGTGTGGGTCTACGCCGCCGACATGGACGGCCAGCCCTGGATGCAGGCCGACCTGACCGGGCCCTGCGCGCTCATCATCGGCTCGGAAGGGCGCGGGGTCAGCCGCCTAGTAAAGGAAAAGGCTGATTTCGTGCTGTCCCTGCCGCTCATGGGCAGGATCAATTCGCTGAACGCATCCGTAGCCGCAGGCGTGCTCTGCTGTGAGGTAGCCCGCCAGCGCAGCGGGCTCCAGGCGTTCGACCCCAACAGGAAGGGAGCCGTGACCTATGGCGGATAAGCCGGATTTTACACTGGAAGATATTTTAGCAGAAGAACGGGAACGCCGGGAGGGCACCGGGGAGATTGAGATCCCGGCTGAAGCCCTGCCCGTGGAGGAAGCGCCGTCCGCGCCCGTCCCGGAGCCGGAGCCCCCTGCCCCGGCCCCCGTGGAAGAAATGCCCGCGGCCGCGCCGGAACCCGAGCTTGAGCCCGAACCGGCCCCCATCTTAGAGGAGCCGCCCACGGCCAAGAAAAAGAAGAAAAAATGGGGCCTCTTTGGACGGCGCAAGAAAATGCCCGATTTCGACGAGAACGAAGACGATATGTACTACGGCATCCAGCTCAAGCCCCTGGACGAGTACCGTCTGGACAACGACAATCCCGAGGACCTGGCCCCTGGCGGCGACAGCTTCAAAGCGCTGTTTGACGACTCCCCCGAGGCCATCGACCAGGAGGTGGAGGCCAATTTCCAGCGCCTGCAGAAGGAGCGTCGCCGTCGGGTAGCCGAAGCCGTGCAGGCCGCCGGTACCGAAGAGGAAGCCGAGGAGTTCGGCTTGGTCGCTCCGGCCCCCGTGTCCGCCATGGACGGGGACGACGCTACCATGGAAATCAAGCTCAACGTACTCAACAATACCATTGAGCTCCAACGAGTGGACGAGCTGCCCCCGGAGGAAGAGACGGTCAGCGAGGAAGCCGTGGACAACATCCTACAGTTTGCCCAAGCTGCCCAGGCTGAGCCGGAGCCAGAACCCGAGGCCCCGCCTGAGCCGGAAGCTGTGCCGGAACCGGAGCTTGCCGTTGTAGAGCCCGAGCCCGAACCGGCCCCCGATCCTGAGCCAGAGCTCCAAAAGGAGCCCGGGCCCCAACCCGAGCCACAGGCTCCGCCGGAACCAGAACCCGCCCCCCCGCCGGAAGCCCCGGCCCCCGCCGAGACCGTGGTGGTTCCGGCCCAGAAGAAGCCCCCAGCCCCCCGGCCTATGGCGGAAATCCCTTACGTGCAGAGCGTGTACGAGTACCGGCCCCGCAGCATCCCCACACACATCATCCATGCGGATGTGCTGCAAAGCGCGCTGCTGTCGGAGACGGAGGCCCTGGCCCAGGGGACGGAAGCGCCGGAGCAGGCCCCCAAGCGGCGAGTCAAGAAAAAGATCGAGCTGGACTTGCCGGAGGAAGTGCTGGCGGCCGACGTGAGCTCGGACGAGTCCGTGGAGGACTACACCGGGCCCGAGGACGCGCGCTCCATTGCCCACGAACTCAAAGGCGACATGAGCGAGCTTTCCATGCGCATGATGATTACCGGCGTGTGCACGCTGATTTTGGCCGTTGTAAACCTCATCTTTGGCGGACGCTTCTCCGCTGGCGGCGAGGTGGGCTCCATGCCCATGATCTATATCATCCTGACGCTGATCCTGTCCGGCGTCTCCATCGGCATCTGTTACCGCACGGTGGGCAACGGGCTCAAGGCGCTGTTCTCGCTGACGGCTAACTCGGACAGCGGCTGCGCCGTAGCGGCCCTGGCCGTGGCCGTGCAGACCATTGGCGCGGTGTTCTTCCAAAGCGACCTGGCCAACGGAAGCCTGCACCTCTACGCCGTGATTTTAACGTCGCTGCTGTTCCTGAACGCCGCCGGCAAGCTGACCATGCTGCGGCGCATCCACAGCAATTTCCGGTTCGTATCGTCCCGGGAAGAAAAGTATGCGGTGCGGACTTTTGAAGATTATAATACGTCCCTGAAAATGACCAAGGATGTGGTGGCCGAAAAGCCCCTGGTCGCCTACCAGTGCAAGGCCGGGTTCCTCAAGCGGTTCCTGGAGCTTTCCTACAGCCCTGACCCCACGGAATCTTCGTCGCAAATGTTAGCGCCCATTGGGCTGCTGTCGTCGCTGGTGCTGTGCATCTGCAGCCTGCTGGTGACCCGCAGCGTGTCCTCGGCCCTGAGCGCCTTAGCCGCTGCCAGCTGTGTCTGCGTGGCAGCAGGGAATATGCTGGCCGTGAACCTCCCCCTCAGCCGCCTGTGCAAGACCGCACGCCGGGCAGGAGCCATGGTGGTCAGCTATGACGCCGTAGAGCAGCTGGGAGACGTGAACGCCGTCATCGTAGACGCTGGCGAGCTGTTCCCCCCGGGCACGGTAGTGCTGGGCGGCATCAAGACCTATGGCAACCGCGTGGGGGCCGAGGAGGCCATCATGTGCGCGTCGGCCCTGATGAAGGAGATTGGCGGGCCGCTGAGCAGCGTGTTCGACCAGGTCATCAGCGAAAACGAAGACGCCCTCCCCGAAGTGGAGAAGTACCATTACGAGCCGGGCGGCGGCATTGTAGGCCGGGTAGACGGCAAGAAAATCTACATCGGCAACCGGGCCCTGCTCATCAACAACCGCATTGAGCTCCCCGCCCGGGAGGAGGAAACCCAGTACGCGTCGGGGAATAAATCCATTGTGTATATCGGCGTGGACACCGTAGCGGTCGCCATGCTGGTGCTGACCTACGGCGCGGACCGCCGGAAGAAAAACGAGCTGCAGCGCCTGGAGGACAGCGGCATCAGCGTCCTGGTGCGCACCACCGACCCCAATGTGTCGGCCTCGCTGGTATCCCGGCTCTTTGGCATTGACACCAATTCCATCGGCATCCTGGACGGCCAGCTGGGCGAAGAGGCCGGGAAGCTCCTGGAGGAGAACGTCCCGCGCATTGACGCCGTTGCCGCTACCAAGGGGCGCATGGAGTCGATGATCAGCGTCATCTCCGCCTGCGTGGACCAGAAGCGCATGACCGGGCTGCTGGTGGCCATACAGGTGGCGGTCGTGGTATGCGGGTTCGTGCTGGTGGCGTTTATGGCGTGCTTTGGCGGCATGAAGCAGCTGTCGTCGCTGATCCTGTTCCTGTTCGAGGCGGTAGGGCTGGTCATTCTGCTGGTGCTGCCGAAGCTGCGGAAATAGGGACTGGGTGCTTGACAAGCGCCTCCAATATGGCTATAATAAAAAAAGAAGGAAGCCGCCGTTTGACAGTCAGGCTCCTTAAATAATCAGCTGTTTGTTAAACAAACTGACCGTTCGGGTACCAGCCGAGCGGTCAGAATGCTTTTGGGCTTATGTAGGCCAGCAGCAGAGCCGCCAGCACTACGCACACTGCAAAGCGCAGCAATTTTAATCCCATCTGCGTCACCCCCTTCCGGCTTAAAGTGGAAAATCCACCTCCTTCCGGGTGTATGGGGTGCCTGGCCGCCAATTCATACGACAGCTTTCTTCTTCGAACGCCCCCTCAATGCAAGGGGGCGCTTTTATTATAGCGGGTCTTGTCGAAAAGTGCAAGGATAAAAAATCCCCCTGTCTGAAGACAGAGGGATGAACTATTAATTTTACTAGCCAAGGCCCTTAGGGTATTCGCGACTTATATCGCCCCAGGCCGGTCAGCTTTGGTTCCGTTTTGACTTTAGGGAGTTCAACCAGGCTTTGGGCGAAAAATCAATCTTCAGTTGGTTGGTATCGCCCTCTTTTTCCATGTGCACCAGGGGGTCGCGGAACTCCTTCAGCCGCTGGGCGTAAGCCTGCTCCATGGCGTCGTTGTAGGCCAGGGACGGCTCCGCTCCCAAAAGCGTGAGAAGCCAGCGCATAAAGGGCGGGTTCATTACCAGCAGCGGCCCTACCAGGTAGGTGCCGATAAAGTTGTTCTTGCGGATGCCCTCCAGGGGCGTGTCCCGGTTGAGGCCGATGCCCCGCTCTGCCTTGGCAAAGTACATCTGGGCGTTGTCCCCATAAGCCATGGTAAACTGGGACTTGCAGCCCACGATGTCCATTCCCTCAAATTTCCCCAGGAAATTCGAGTTGTGCCGGTGGACGAAATTGCGCTTGGCGGTAAGGTCAAAGAGCCCCAGGCCCGGGATTTTCCGGTTCCCGTCCTCAATCTCCCGATACAGCACCTCCACCGCGTTGCCCGTGAACAGGAAGCACGTGCCCCCTTCGATAAGCTCCCGCAGCTTTTCCTTGCAGGGCATCAGCCGCGCAATGACCTTCTCCTGGGCTGGCTCGGACATGGGGCCCATATAGATCAGGTCCACCGGCTCGTCCATAAAGCGCGGGGTGTCGTTCATGGCGGTCTCGATGAACTCGGCATCGGGCAGGCAGGCTTTCAAATATAATAGGTTGCCCATGTCGCCGAACAGGTTGGCGTACTCCGGGAATAAAACCTCGATCTTCATGTCAGCGCCCTCCCTTTCTCAATGCGTTTGACCAGCTCTTCCCGGGCGCGCTTGGCGTCCGGCACGGTGAACACCGCGTGGAGGATGTACACCTTGTCCACCTGCTCCAAATCCACCAAAGCGGCGGCTTCCTCGGGCCGCTGGGCCGGGTGGACGCGGGCGGGCTTCATGCCGGCCAGCAGGGCGCGGACTTGGTAGTCGTAGCAGCGGTTGCCGGTGGGGATCAGCTGTTTTACGCAGCCGTCTGTCAAAAACTCGTAGTCCACCTCGTACAGCCAGCCGATGTTTTCGGAAGAATGGGCCTGGTCGTGCATATCATAGTTCATGATGATGACCGCGGCGCGGCCTCCCCGCTGGACGATGAAATCGAACACACGGGAGCTGGCGATGGGGCTTTGGCCCTTGGCCAGGCAGAAGACGATCTCCTTGCCGCCCACGGTCTCCACGTCATAGCGGGAGCGGGCCAGCTCGGCCTTGTCCAGCGCAGTGGAAACCTGGTCGTAGGTCAGGCCCCAGTCCCGCAGGAAGCTGACGGCGGTGACGGTATTGTACAGGTCGGTGATGTTCTCGCCGGGCAGGCGGTAAACCTCCTCGCCCTGGGGCGTGCGCAGGGTGAAGCGCATGGCGTCCATGTCGACACTTGTGCAGTCGTAGTCGATAGGGAAGGTGCCGTAATCGCAGTTCGGGCAGTGGGCGCGGCCGATGTGGTTGTAGCGCAGGAAATCGTACTGGAGGGACGTGTCGCACTTCGGGCAGGCCACGATGTCCCGGACCAGGTTGGGCCGGGCTTCCCGGTCCCGGGGGAGCTCGCGGATGCCAAAGCAGACACGCTTGTTCCCCGGGGCCAGGTGGCTGGCGATCAGGTCGTCGCCGTTGACCACCAGCTTGGCGCCGTCCCAGAGGTTTTCGTTGAGGATCTGCACGATGAAGTCCACGTTGGCGTTGCGGTCCAGGGCGTCCCGGCAGAGGTTGGTGCACAGGAACGTGTCCGGTTTGATATAGGGCAGGATGAGGGGGGCGGAACGCTCGTCGAACTCGAAGATGGCCAGCTTGTGCTTGGGCTTGCCGAAGAAGGTGCTGTCGGCAATGAGCGACGAAGCCAGGCCTGTGTTGACGTTGGCACCGTCCCGGTTGCACAGGTACTCGATGCCGTTTTGGGACAGGATGTCCTCGATGAGGTTGGCGACGGTAGTCTTGCCGTTGGTGCCGGCTACCAGGATGACCTGTTCCGGCAGGGGGATGCGGGCCAGGAAATCCGGGCAGAGGATGATGGCCCAGGACCCCGGCATGGACGTGCCTTTGCGGCCGATGAGTTTGAGGGCTAAGGCCGTACATTTGGCGAAAAATAGGGCAAAATAAAAGCGGAACGTGCGCTTCAAGGCAATGGCCTCCTTTATCTGTGGTGAAATTATTGTACACGATTCTGCGGGGATAGTCAAGGCAGACAAAATCGGTGAGTATACTTTACCATATAATGGAAATTTGCAAAAAACCCTGGCTTTTTCCTGAAAGATGGGCTATAATGTATTTTGCCCTAGGGAGTAGGGCCCACACCGGCAAGGGAGCATATTATGGAAAAAAAAAGCGGGAAGATTGGGGAAGGACGGCAACCGACCGAGTTCGCTGTGGCGTTACGGAAAATCCGGCTGCATGCGGGGTACTCCCAGCGGGAAGTCGCCACGATCCTGCGGATGAACCGCGCTACCTACACCTATTATGAGCTGGGTAGGACGGCCCCGGATCCGGAAACCCTTAACCGGATCTCCAAGATTTTTGGCGTACCTATGGAAGCTTTTTTTACCGGCGGCGATTCCTCTTTGAAGTTGGAGGACCCCGGAGTGGCTCGTAAACGTCCCAATACCATCAAGCGTCTGGACCCCCAGCGTATTGGTGACCTTACCACCGAGGAAAAGCTCATCATCGCTTTCCTGCGTGATAAGGAGCTCTCCCCCGAAGCCGTTCTGCAAGCCCTGCGGAAACGGTTTGATGTTGTGAATGATTCGGAGGGCTGACCTCCTTTCTTTCGACATTTTTCGCCGGCGGATGGGTGTATAATCTTTTTGTAAGTTCCCTTGTCCTTTATAGTTTATATTTGCGCTTGTAGCTCAGTTGGATAGAGTATCAGACTCCGACGTTTCAGGCCGTTCCGGTTGAGATGAGCCCACAAACCCAGTGTTATCAAGGCTTTGCGGGTTTTCTGAAAAGAAAAAATTCCGCCGTTGACTACTATTTGACCACTATTTTTACAAAGCTGACTACTGCGGCTTT
>CANTDZ010000101.1 GCA_947652665.1 uncultured Clostridia bacterium | reverse complement strand
TGTTAGGGTTATCAATTTTATCAGCTCCTCTCTGAAATAAAAAAGCCGGTCGCTTGTTTGGGAGAAAGTTTCCCGCGACCGGCTATGTACTTGCCAACAAAAAGAGCCAGCAGATTTCTCCGCTGGCCCTCTGTGCTGTCCGATATTCTGTTTTGTGAGAGTTTGGTTCCTGCCGCAAAGCCAAAACCGCCTTTTCCCATCTGCGTTTTAGGATTTGCCAATCTCGGCTTCCGAGATGCAAAAAACCGCGCAACCGCGCGGCTTTTTGGGCGAATATTTTTTTTGTCGCCTCTTGATGGCGCGCTTGACTGGATTCGAACCAGCGTGTCTCGCCTGCCGGCTCGGTCGGCTCAGAACAATTGCCACTGGCAATCTTCGCCCCTCAGAGTCGGAGTTATCAGGCCGTCAATAGGGAAACCCAGTGTTTATGCGGCTTTCAGCTACATCGCACAAATTACACGCGAAAATAGACACCGCCGCAAACCGTTGGCACACCTGGGTTTGCGGCAGTTTTATAGATTTCTGAAAATAGTAGTCAAACAGTAGTCAGAGCGCCGGGCGGGTACACAGTTAATCCGCAAGATATGACCGCACTGCCGTCAAAAATCCCTCAGCATTACGAATCTGCTCGTTGACTTCCTCTTTTGATATGACGAAGAAATCATCATAATCACTATCTGTACGCATATCGAACAACGAAGAAATCACCTGGGACAATTCTACATCGAAAACGCCTGTTTTGATATATAAACGGCGAAATTCCGCAATAACGCCGCTATGCCGTTTCATGTCGATATCGTCAAGCGCCAGGACAGCGCGCATTGCATGAAACACCGCATAATAGGAACGGTTGGCTGCGCTTTTGTAATTTCCGGATTCCACTAAACTTCTTGCGGCAGACAAGCATTCCTCCGCGTGTTCAAGGCGCACCTGCGACAGCGCCTTCCTCTCCTCATCCAGCACAGCGAATGCCCTCCCGCAATACATTTTTATAGTATGGCAGTATACCGGCATACCGTTGGAACTGCTCAAGAGGCTTCACGGTAATGGACACTGTAACATCATGTGCAAGGCTGAGGCCGCTTGAGATGGCGGCGATGCGGTTCCGATAGCTTGCCAACTGCATCGGTGCAATGGCAACGGTCAGGAGGATATCTACATCGGATTCGCTGTCAAAATCCCCGCGGGCGTAAGAACCATACAAGTAAGCGTCCTGGACGCCAGTAGGAAACACTTCCTGACAGCATTGATATGCTTCATTTAAGATAGCAATAGCTTCTGATTGACGCACAAGAACACCTCCCTTTGCTTCCACTAACAGTATTATACCATGCGGTGCCTTGATTCGCAACGCCGAAAAATTCTCTGGGCTTTCGTTTAGGCGGGCGGTTTATGCTGGAGGTCATGGAGGAGATGAAACTGCCCTTCTTTGAAGATTAAATTCCTTAAACTGCCCTGCGCACCCGCACAAAGCATATCTCATTTGCCGCCAGGCTCAACGTAAGAGGCAGGGCCCCGCTCTTGGCCTCCACTGTCTGTATAGTCAGCTTCGGCCCGCACATGCGCTTCAGATATTTGATGTCGTTGCGGGTCAGCTCCGTTTCAAAGCCCATTTCACCCCAGGTTTGCAGGGCGTCGCCCGCCTGTTCGCTTATCTGGTAAATTTTCACCTGATAGCTGCCGTCTGAAACACCGGTCAGCTCCAGCGTCAATTCCAGCGGCTCCCGGTCGTCAAAATATTTCCAGATGTGCTCCCGCTGGATTTCGTCCTCCTTTGACAGGTAGTAGTTGTGGTTCAGCGGCTTCTGGTTGTGGCAGACGAGGGCGTAAGAATCGTGCCCGTCCGTTGTCACCAGATAATTTTTCCCTTTTCCCACATAGAAGGAGTACAGCCAGCTCAAAAAACGGAAGGCGTACCCCGCCGCTTTCAGGATGCCGTCTTTGGAAAGCAGGCCGCTGCCGCCGTAGAGCAGGCCGTCGGAGTCGTAATGCTCGCTTACCAAATCGCTGCCCAGGAAGTAGGACAGCATATCCACCTGCCCGTAGGCGTCCAGGATATTTTTCAGGATGTAGGCCCCTTTGAAGCTGCTGTCGTTGATGAAGTTCCGGTCAGAGATGGTCAGGTTCCACTCGGTGACATAGACCTTCTTCTGCCCCCACCCCGCCTGGGCCATCAACGTGTTCATACCCGCAATCGTGTGGGCCAGGATGTCGTTGTCCACCGACTGTTTGGAATACCGGTCGCCGCCGCTTTCCCCGCGCTTGTAGGCGTAAACCAGCATCGAAACGAAGTCCGGCTGCACCGCCTGCCGCTGCCAGCCCTCTAAAAATTCCCGCTCTGACGTTTCCGCGCCAATATACCCCAGGCGCAGCCCGCAGCCGCCTACCTCCAGGCCCTCGGCGTACTGCTTGACCGTCCGGTACAAAACCCCGAATTTGGCATAGTATTTTTCCGCCGCCCCTTCCTGCCCCCAAAACCGCTCCGGGAACCACAGCTCCAGCCGCCAGGTGTCCAATTCCTCCCGGCGGTAGCGGCGCAGCAGATGGCCCATCATGGCGCGGAGGAACCGCCCGAATGCCTCGTCGGAAAGCTCCGCCGCCGGGTCTTCCTCTACAATGGCGCTCTGCACCGTGCGGTATAAGCGCCGGGGTTTTGTGCCCAGTTCAATGTGGGGCTTCAGGCCCTTTTCCACCAAAAAGTCCAGGATGGAATCCAGCTTGGAGAAATTATACGCCCCGCCTGGCGCATGAGGGTCGATGAGCATCTCGCGGGAGAAGAGGTTCCAAAAGCGCACATAGCGGAATTTCAGGGAATCCGCCAAAAGGACGATATGCTCCCGCACCTCCGATTTCAGCAGGTCTGCCGCCGCGCCGATGTTCACCGTCCCGCCCCAGGCGTTTTGCAGGGGCTTGAAATCGGACACCGGGCAGGCCGCCTGCACAGCGGCCCCGTTGGCGGGCTCCTCCACGGCCCCGTCTGTGCGCAAAAATTCCTCCAGCCGCTCCCGGACTACCGGATTTTCCACCGGCCCCTGGGCGCGGTTTTGCTTTTTGAGCTTCTTGCGCATGGCGGACGGCGCTTCCCCGTAATGCTCCCGGAACACCTTGTTGAACGCCGCCATATTCGTAAAGCCATTGTCAAGGGCGATGTGCGTGATGGAGTCGGAGCTGTACAGCAGGTCATCTATCACATGGGTGAGCCGTATCTTCGTCAGGTATTCGGAAAAGCTCATGCCAAAATTCTTCTTGAAGAACCGGGAAAGATACCCCTGGGAGAGATACAGCTTTTCCGAAAGGTCTTTCGAGCTGATGGGCTGGCTGAAATTCGCACGCATGTAGCTGTCGATTTGCGCCACCCGTTCTTCAAAATGGGCGCCGTCCCCGCCGCTTTCCCGGTCGGTTTCCCGCAGGAGGAAGCTGGTGCACAGCAGGTCCAGCAGTTCATAGCACAGGGAAAGACAGCCGAAGTCCCCACTGCGGCCCTGTGCGCCCAAGTGGCGGTTCAGTAAGCGCTTGAGCACCCGGCGCAGCTCGTCGTAGGAGCCGTTTTCATCCTGGGTGGAATCGCACCAGAACACCGCCGACGCCACCCCGCTGTTCTGGCACACCAGCCCCGTTGGGATTGCCAGCCGCACGAACAGGATATCCCCGGAAGCCGTGAAGCTGTACGGACGGTTCCCGTTTACCACATAGATGCCCTCCCGGGGCAGGCGGGCTTCCTGCTCCCCGGCCCGTATGTCCATGGCCCCTTCCAGGACGTAAAGAAGCTCTGCGTCCTGGTGGAACCGGGATTCCTCCCGCTGCGTGTTCAGGACGGTCAAATGCAGGTCTGCGCTTTGCTTATTGGTGCCCATAGCTATCCCTCCGTTTAGAAACATTATACTATACTGGGCAAAGCAAAACAAGCAGCAGCCGAAGCCGCCGCCTGTTTTGTGAGGAGGCTGTTTTATTGCGCCCGCTTCTTTTCCAGCCGGGCGATGATTTCCGCGCTCTTCTTCTCGTTCAAGGGGTAGAAGTAGAGGGGGATGAGGCACAGCAGGAACATGATGCCGAAAATCAGGTTGACCGTCATGTTGATGCCGCCTAAAGCCTGGGCGGTCTGCTGGGCGTTTGCCACATAGCCTGTGGCGCCCATAATGAGCAGCGCGCCCGACACGCCGAAAGCGGAACCGAACTTGGTAGACAGGGAGACCGTGGCATAAGAGGTGCCGTCGGCACGCACGCCGGAGCGGTCTTCCTCGTAGTTGATGGCGTCGGGCACCATGGCCATGGGGATGGGGAAGGAAAAGCAGAAGAACCCATATACACAGTGCAGCACCAGCAGCACGGGGACGTTTGACCAGCCCAGGAAGTACATGGCGATGAGCGACAGCCCCGCCCCGATGTAGCCGATAGCCGCCATTTTCTTTTTGCCCACCCTCACCAGGATGTTCTTGGTGCAGAAGATGCCGACTACGGTGAACAGCGAGGGCAGGCTCATGAACGCGGCAATCAGGTCAAAGCGGCCCACGTTGTACATCAGATAGTAGATGACCACGCCCATGCGCCCGAAGAAGGCGGTCATGGCTAAAAGCTGGATGACGAAGATGAGCATGAGGGGGCCGTTGGTGATGACGGACTTGATGCTCTGGCTCAAGGGCACCTTCGCCCCGCCCGCAGCGGGCTTGATGGTTTCCTTACACTTGGCGTAGACGAAGTAGAACAGCGGGATGGCGCATATTGCAAAGATAATAGCCAGCTTGGTATAGGCCCCGGCGGTGTAGTTTTCGCCGCCGGAGAATTTCATCAGCAGGGGCGCGGTAATGGCGTTTAAGAGGACGGCGCTCAGGTTGGTGCCCATCATGCGCCAGCTGTTCAGTTGGGCGATGTCCTCGGGGTTGATGGTCATAACGGTGGACAGGGAGCCGTAGGAAAGGTTCACCATGGTGTATGCCATGCCGCAGGCTATGTAGGTGACAGCCGCCCAGATGATGGCTACGGTGCCGGTGCCGAAGGTGGTGAACGCCAGGACAGAGGTCACTGCCAAAATGGGCGCACCGTAGAAGATATAGGGCCGAAAGCGGCCTTTTTTGGTGTTGGTGCGCTCGGCAATGGCGCCAAACATGGGGTCGTTTACGCCGTCCCAAATCTTGGCGATGAGCATGATAGCCGAAGCCACTGCCGGGGCCATGCCCACTACGTCCGTATAGAAAACGCTGAGATAGCTTCCAATAAAAGTCCAGCACAGGTTGCTGGCAAAATCGCCCAGGCCATAGGCCAGCAGGGTGATTTTGGAAAGACGCTTCGTCTGTTCCATTTTTCTGACCCTCCAATACAATACATTCCTTTGTACCCGCAGGTACTATCTGCTTTCTGCCAGCAGCTTCTTGACCATCTTCACATGGCGGGTGGTCTGCTCCACGGCGTTATAGCCGCCTTCGTCCTCGAACTCGGTGACGATGAAGCCGTCATAATCGGAAGCCGCAATGACAGGGATGATCTCCTCATAGGGGATGGACACCTCGTGCAGATTTTCATCCACATAGTGGCACTTGCCGTGCATCTCGAAGCAGTAGGGCATGATTTTCTTCAGGCCCTCCAGCTCGTCTTTGCAGGACTTGCGGAACTGTACAAAGCCGTACATACTGCTCAGGGTGCCGAACAGCACGGGGTATTTCTGCATGTCGGGCATCATGATTTCCGCGGCCTTGTCCTGGGGCACCTCGTCATAACGGAGCTGGGCCATTTTCTCCAGGAGCTCTACAGGCGCGCCCGCCGCCAGGGCCCTGTCCCAATAGGGCTTGTTGGGCTTGGTGGCAAAACAGCCGAAGTCGGGCACAAAGCCCAGGTACTTGCTGCCCGTCTCCTCAATCACCTTTACATAGTCCAGGATGGACTGGGTGATGGGGCTTTCCGGGTTGTGTATCTCGATGCCCACGCGTACATTGTAAGCCTCGGCGTAGGGGGCCAGGCGGGCAAGGCCCTGGGGCGACAGCAGGTACTGCTCCCGCATGACGGTGCAGCCCAGCTTGTTGGCGGAAACGATGTCGGTAATGGCCCGGGCCACCATTTCGTCTTCGGTCAGGTCCCGGTCGCGGAGCATGCCCCTGTCCATGTTTGCCGCATAGCAGATGGGGCTGATGCCGTATTTCTCCTTGCATTTGTTGACGAAGGAAACGAACTCGTCGGACACGTAGGGGTAAGAGGGAATCATCTGCGCCGCCACGATTTCATAGCCTTCCGCGCCCATTTCGGCGGCTGTGCGGATGACGCCTTCCAAATCCAGTTCTCCCTTTAAGTAAGGGGTGCCCAGCGAGAATAATGTGATGCCAGTCTTAACGTTTGCCATAGCTTTCCCCTCCTTAATCCGCCACGGCAAGCGTCTTGCTGCCGCAGCTGTCTACAGGCATATACTGGTGGTCCGGCCCGATGGGCATGTAGGGCGAACGGAACATCAGCTTTACGTCGATTTTATGCTCCCCTTCAGGCAGGCCGCCGGGGTAGAACACCCGGACGGTGGCGGGCTCTATCACCTGCCAGAATTCCGTGTAGCACTTATCAAACTCTGCGGGGCTGAACTCCTTGCCGTTGATGCAGAACTTGATGCGCTCCATCGGTACCTCAAAGCCGTCTACGGTCACGCCGAACTCGTCGATAACGGAGAGGAAATGCCCTCTATAGTAACTCAGGCGGATGTCGAACTGGTAGCCCATTTTCTTGCCGTCCACATAGTAGTTTTTCAGGCTGTCGCTGACTACCACATCCACAAAATTCATGCGCATTGCAAAAGCCATATGTCCACTCTCCTTAAAACCGGATTTCCTTTTTCTGGCGGTCTGCTTCGTAAATAGCTTCCAGCACCTTGGTGACTACCAGAGCCTGCTCGGGCTTTACCAGGGGCTCGGTGCCATTGATAATGGCTTCCAGCCACTGGCGGTTGTCGATGACGCCCTCGGCCCCACCGCCGCCGCCAAAGTAGGCTACGCTGCCTACGGGGGAGATGGTCTCCTGCATCAACTGCCCGTTGCGGCCCCGGTTATAGATGAGCTCGTTTTTGCCGTAGCTCATGCCGGAGTGTATCTCGGCGCCGGACAGGGTGCCGCACAGGGTGGTGCTGGCTTCGCGGCTTTCCAGCATATTAATGGCCCAGGCGGATTCCAGGGCGATGGCAGCGCCGTTCTTCATCTTGATGTAGCCCATGGCGCTGTCCTCAACCTCAAAGGTGTTGGGGTCCCAGGGCCCGAAAAGATTGCCCTCGGTGGCCTGCTGCAAGCCGCCCAGTTTATAGAACACGGAGCCGGTGACGCTTTCCACATCGTAGTTGTCCATGCACCACAGGGTGATGTCCAAAGCGTGGGTGCCGATGTCGATGAGCGGCCCACCGCCCTGCTTGGACTTATCCGGGAAAACGCCCCAGGTGGGCACACCCCGGCGGCGGATGGCATGGGCCTTGCCGTAGTAGATGTCGCCCAGGTCGCCGTTCTCGCAGGCTTTTTTCAGGTTCTGGACTTCCTCACGGAAGCGGTTCTGGTAGCCGATGGTGAACTGCTTGCCGCTCTTTTTCCAGGCTTCCACCA
>CANTDZ010000100.1 GCA_947652665.1 uncultured Clostridia bacterium | reverse complement strand
TATTTTGACCCGGATCAATAATATTAAGAGAGTTTGATCCTGGCTCAGGATGAACAACTGGCAAGCCTGCTTAAAGTTACAGACAGGCATATTCGGAGTGTTGAGTCTGGAGGGCGGAACGCTTCTATAGATTTGCTGGTGTCACTTTCAGACATTTTTAATGTTTCGTTGGATTATCTCATTTTAGGCAAGCAAACCCGGAAACAGATGAAAGAAGAAATTCACGCCATGCTTAAAAACCTTTCCGCTATGGTGGAAAGGTTATAACCGGAACTAACTGTGGCGGTAATCCGTATAAAAGCGGAACTGCAAGAGCCTAAAAAAAATCAAGCTATCATGTTAAAATTACCTTGTCAGAAAAACATTTTTTGGACATTGAAAACTGAACAGGCACCCATCAGGCACGTTCCTGTGTGTACGCCAAAAGCAAAGCCGGACAGCTTGGAGCGCCATGACCCCAAAACGGGCGAGCGAAAAATCCATCTGCAAAAGGCAGGCTGCACCTGCCTGGGCGATGACAGCACATGGGGATAATGATACTTCCGTAACTCGCGGCCCGGCCACAAGGAAGGCGGGGAGGTTCAACACCTATGGAGCGGCTTCGCAAGCCGCCGCCTGATGGTTTCCGTAGATTTCCGGGTGCCAATAGGAATCAGAGAAACATACAATCAGCGGTTTCCATGCAGGAGCCGCTATACATATAGAAAACATAGGAGTATGCAAAATGGAACCGATATATCAGGAATTTTATCGTGGTGAAATTTACTATGCCGACATGAACACTGTCTTTTCTCACGGGGAAGCAGATCTGCTGCCTGTCCTTGTCCTCTTGACCGACCAGGGGCTTTACGGCTCCCCCACGGTCATGGTTACAGAAGCACGGCACACTACCCAAAAACCTTTACAGCCCACCCATGTGCTGCTGGAGGATACCGGCTTCCTGCCTGGGGGCGTGGTGTTCCAACTGGAAAAATCCCGCCCCCTGGATAAGCGCCGCCTGCGGGAAAGGGCCGGGCGGCTTACCGCCGGTCAGATGGAAAGGATTGATACCGCGCTGCGGTCATACTTTTACCTGGAAGATGGCGGTTATCTGCCCCTGGAAATAGAAGCGCCGTGAAAAATTTATGAAAGGGAAAACAAAACCATGCTTATCCCCATTAACGGTATCAAACTGAACCCCGGCAGGCGTGACGCCGAGCCAGAGGACGTAGAAATCCTGGCTAAAAGCATAGCCGAGCTGGGGCTTCTCAACCCCATCACCATCGACCAGGAGAATACGCTGATTGCGGGCCGTCACCGCCTGGAAGCCGCCAAGCTGCTGGGCTGGACAGAGATAGAATGTACGGTCACGGATTTGCAGGGCTTGCAGGCAGAGCTTGCCGAGATAGATGAGAATTTTGTTCGCAAGAACTTGTCTATCATAGATTTTGGAAACCTGCTTCTGCGACGCAAAGAAATTTACGAGACGCTACACCCAGAGACAAAAGCTGGTACTGCTCAGGCAATAGGAATGAACAAGGCAGTTGGAAACAACGTGGCGGAAAAATTTTCCGCCACGTCAAAATCGTTTGTTGATGATACTGCTGAAAAATTAGGTGTTACACCCAGGACAGTTAGGAATCAGTTACAAACCGCTAAAAACCTAACTCCATCCGCCAAAGAAATCATCCGTGGCGCAGATACCAGCATTAAGAAAAAAGATGCCCTCAAGCTGTCCCGCCTGGAACCAGAACAGCAGGAGGACGCTGCTACCCAGCTAGTTGCAGGTGAAATATCCTCTGTAGATGAGTACAAGCCCTACTCTGCGGGCAGCAAGATTTACGCCACCTTTGAGGAATCCGTGGCCGACCTTAAAAACCCAGACAAGGATGGCACCTGCACCCCGGATATGTTTTTGATTGCACTGGACGGCCTGATTGACAATTTTCATAGGGATTTCGCCTGGTACGGCGAACCGGAGTGCGCAGCAATTTTTCCGCAAATTTCGGAAGAACAATTTGAATTTGTGAAAAAACGTGTTGCCACCGTGACCACCGCTTTGGAGGGCCTGGTGGCCGAAATGGAAAGGAGCAAGCAGTATGAAGCATAATGAAAAATTAGTGCAGTATTCCAACCCCGGCGAGAAAAAGCAGCTTTCCACCGCCGTTTTGACCTCGGGCCTTCCCTACCAGCGGCCCGTGAAGCAGACGGTAGTAAATCGGCTGATAAAATACTGGAACAACAAATACCTTACGCCCGTCGTGGTGAGTTACCGCGATGGTAAATACTACATCGTGGACGGGCAGCACCGTATCGCTGCCATGCGCAAGATGAACGGTGGCAAGGATGTAATTGTGCCCTGCCTGGTCTATACGGGCCTTACATACGCCCAAGAGGCCGAAATGTACGTCAAGCTGGACAGGGCAAAGGGGCACCTTAAACTTGCTAGTGAGATAAAGGCCAGCTTGGAATCCGGCGCGGATGCAATGGTGTTGGACATTGACAAACGCATTTCTGAGGGCGGTTTTACCTGGGCATTGGACAGGCCCACCGGCGCGGCTTATGAAATCCAGCCCGCCAGGGCCATTACGAGCGCCTACAAATTATTGGGCGGGCCAGCCTTTTCCCGTATGCTGGAGCTGCTGGCCGGGGCCTGGCATGGCTCCCAATCCTCCTTAAAATCCTGCATGATTGCGGGTATGGCGCTGTTTCTCAAAACTTACGAAACAGAAATCGACGATTACACCTTTGTGGCCCGGCTGTCCCAGGTTGACCCCTTTGACATTGCCCAGCTTGCCCAGGTGGATTTTACCACGGATAGGCGCAATCTCCGTTATGCCCGTGTTATTCGCAAAAAATACAATGAGCATCGTGGCGGGAAAAAGCTGCGCTACCGCTTCAAAGATTAGGAGGGACTTTCCATGAATCAAACCATTACCGAAACCAGCGGAACACTGGTAGATATCCGTGACGTGCATGTTGACCCCAGCTTGCCAAAAGAAGAACGCATACGCGAATATGTCCGTCAAATCAAAAACCCCTATTGCTTCAAGTGCGGCACGTTCACCATCCATGCCCGCTTTGCCAAGGACGGCCCCACCTTAGAAGATTGCCTGAAACAAATTTTACTGTAAAAACCGGTTGACTTTCCCGAAAGCTGTGTGCTATACTGAGTGCGGAAAAAGAATTGAATACAGTCGTTCGGTTGAAAAAATTTTTTCAACCAGTGGGCGTTGCCCACTAAAGATTTTCTTTTCAAGAAAATCTTACGACTCGTTTAACCCCAACACTTTCTATTGTAATTAGATTTGTAAGTGTTTGGGTTATATGGTCAAATCTGAATCACTCTTTGGTTTACTGGGAAAGTCCGTAAATCTCAAAGGAGTGATTTTTTCATGCGATTTTTAGCGACTGCTTACCTGCGGCTTTCCTACACGGACGACCACAGTGCGGAGAGTGACAGCATCACGAACCAAAAGAAACTGGTGGAGGATTTCGTCTCCGCCCACCCGGACATTAAACTGGTGGCCGAGAAAGTGGACGACGGTTATAGCGGTATTTTGTTCGACCGGCCCGCGTTCCAGGAGATGATGGAGGACATCAAAGCGGGCACAACCAACTGCGTTATTGTCAAAGACCTGTCCCGCCTAGGCCGGGAATACATCGAGACGGGCCGCTATCTGCGGCAGATTTTCCCAGCCTATGGGGTGCGGTTTATCTCTATCAATGACAACATCGACACCGCCAACGAGCAGGTGGGGGACGATTTAACGATCGGCCTGAAGAACATGATAAACGATGCTTACTGCCACGATATTTCCGTCAAAACCCGCAGCGCGCTCCAGTCAAAACGAGAAAAGGGGGACTATGTAGGGGCCTGCCCCATTTACGGCTACCGCAAAGACCCGGAGAACCACAACCGCCTTATTATTGACGAGGATGCCGCCCGCACTGTGCGGGACATCTACCGCCGCAAAATCGACGGGGCCAGCGCAAAGCAGATTGCCAGAGAGCTTAATTGGCTAGGCGTTCTGTCTCCCTCACAGTATAAAATCACCCGTGGTCTGCCCCACCCTACGGGCGGTTTTGCGGACGTGCCAGGGGCAAAGTGGTCGGCGCACACGGTACTGCGGATTTTGCAGGACGAAACCTACACAGGGGTACTCTTACAGGGCAAACAGGAGACTTATAATCATAAGCTGAAAAATCTAATTAACAAGCCCGCAGAGGAATGGGTGCGAACGGAAAACGCCCATGAACCCATCATTCTGCGCCGGGATTTTGAGTTAGTCCAGAAAATTTTGTCCCTGGACACCCGCACAGCCCCGGATGGCAAAGAGGTCTATCTGTTCTCCGGCCTGCTGATTTGCGGCTCCTGCGGCGGGCCTATGACCCGGAAAACCAACACCGTGAATGGAAAAAAATATATCTATTACTACTGCCCCACCGGCAAAAAGCATGGGTGCCCCCGGCCCGTCATGCTGCGGGAGGATGTGTTGACTGCCTGCGTTTTGAGCAGCTTGCAGGCCCACATCCAAAATGTGATTGAATTGGACAGCCTGCTGGACAGCATGGGGGAGGAGCAAATCAACCGGGAACTGGTGGACGGCTACCGGGCGCAGATACACGAAAACGAGATGCAGCTTGACCGCCTGCGGCATTTCAAAACGGCCCTGTATGAGAGCTTTATTTCCGGGCTGCTCACCAAAAGGGACTACCGCGACATGAAAGTTGATTACTCCCAGCAGATGGAGCAACTGCAATCCACTATTGATAATTTGCGGGAAAACATCGAAAAGGCCCAGCACAATGCCGATGCCCGCCAGCGATGGATGCAGCATTTCAAGCGTTTCTCCACCATGACGCAGTTGGACAGACGGGCCACTGTTGCCCTCATCCAGTCTATCCGGGTGCGGGGTAAGAAGGATTTAGACATCACATTCCGTTACCAAGCGGAGTATGACGAACAGGCCCAGCGCCTTACCTTAAGAAGGGAGGCGGTTTGAGTGGCGAGGAAATCCAGGAAAAATGTTGTGGTAGAAGCGCCTGTAATGCAGGAAAAATTGTGGCAGGCGGCGCTTTATATCCGCCTTTCTGTTGAATTTAACGGCAAGCGGGGCGATTCACTGGAAACCCAGCGGCAGATTATGGAAGCCTACCTGGCCCTGTGCCCGGACATTGAGATTGCCGAAGTTTACACGGACAACGGCATTTCGGGCCGCACCTTTGAGCGGGCGGGTTTTCAGAAGCTGCTTGCCGATATCGACACCGGCAAAATCAACTGTGTGGTAGTGAAAGACCTTTCCCGCCTAGGCCGCAATGCTATTGATTCCGGCTTCTACCTGGAAAAGTATTTTCCTCTCCACCAAGTGCGGTTTATCGCCGTCAATGACCAATACGACAGCGAAACAGCCGACAGCGGCAGCCACATGATTGTGCCGCTGAAAAATATGGTGAACGAAGCCTATGCCGCCGACATCAGCCGCAAAGTCAAGGCCCAGCAGCGGCAGGCCATGCAGGAAGGGCAGTTTGTGGGGGGCCGACCGCCCTATGGCTATCTGAAAGACCCCCAGGACTGCCACAAACTGGTGGTGAACCCGGATACGGCCCCGATTGTCAGGCAGATTTTCCAGTGGGCGGCAGAGGGCGTACCGCTTAACCAAATCGTGCTGCGGCTCAATGAATCAGGTATCCCCACACCGAGCCATTACCAGGCCAGCGTTGGGATTATTGCGAACAAAAAACTTATAGGCAGCGGGAAATGGCAAAGCTGGCCAGTCAGTAAGCTGCTTGCCGATGAAGTCTATACGGGTGACATGGTGCAGGGGAAAACTAACCACGCTGGCCGTAAACAAACACCTGTTGAACGTGAAAAATGGCTTGTAGTGCGTAATACTCACGAGCCGCTTGTCAGCCGGGAAATGTTTGCACAGGTACAGCTTATCCGGAAACAGGCCGCTGCTAAATATGTACAAAAGGAGAAAATCCCGTATACCCCTAACATTTTGAAAGGGCGCATTTTCTGCGGCCATTGCGGGAAAAACCTTCATCGGCACCGCGACCAAAATACAGGCAACTACTACTATTATTGCCTATCGAATTACCGGGTAGGAAAGGGTGCTTGTAAAGGTAAAGTTTTCTTAAAGGAAAATTCCATATTCAGGGCAATCATGGCGTTGGTTAAGAAAAAAGCAGAAGCCCTAATGGGCGATGCCCTGTTCTTGAAGGAGCAGAACCACAAAGTGGTTGCGCAGAAAAAGACTGCGGATGCAGAAATAGCCGCTTTACAAAAGGAGGGGGAAAAGAACCGGAAATTTGTGGCAGGCTTGCATGAAGCTTATGTGTCCGGCCTGTTGACCCGTGATGAATTTCTGGAAATGAAAGCCGGTTATAGCCAGAAATTCGACTATGCTGTTGCGCACGTCCAGCAGTTGCAGGAGCGCAAAAGCAAGCTGGAAAGGCAGGCCAAGGAATACACCAGCCTTGCGGCGCTGTTGGCGAAAATTGATGGCAACACGGAGTTGACCGCACAGTTGGTAGATGCTCTGATTGACCGCATCACCGTCAACGGGCCGGAGGATATTGTGCTTGATTTCCGCTTTGAGAGTGGCTTCGACGAGCTGATGGAGGTGCTGCATGGGTAACGTAGTGGCACTGTACATACGGCTTTCCGTTGAAGATGCCAAGGTGGAAAGCATGAGCATCGAGAACCAGCGGCTGGCTTTGCACAAATTTGTGGAGTCGCTGGATGACCTGGCGGACTATGAAGTACAGGAGTTTGTGGACAACGGCCATTCTGGTACGAATTTCGAGCGCCCAGCTATACAGGAACTTCTGGACGGAGTGCGTGAGGGTAAAGTTAAGTGCATCATTGTAAAAGACTTCAGCCGTTTCGGACGGGACAGTCTGGAGGTCGGCTACTTTATGGAAAAAGTTTTCCCACTCTACGGGGTGCGTTTTATCTCCATCAACGACGATTTTGACAGCGCCAAGCTGCACGGCGACACAGGCGGCATCAACGTGGCCTTTAAGTACCTGATAAGCGAGTTTTACAGCCGGGACTTGTCACAAAAATACAAGTCCGCAAAGTATGTGAAATTCAAGCGGGGCGAATACCAAAGTAAAATTTGTCCCTATGGCTACCAAAAAAGCGAAGATGGGCGCATGGAGCCAGACCCGGAAACAGCACCGATTGTGCGGTTTATTTTCGAGACAGCCGTACAAACTGGCACTACAACCGCAATTATCAAGGCCCTGTTTGAGCGGGGTGTCCCCACTCCGGGTGAGTACAAGGCATCCAAAGGGCAAAACTATCACGATGTTTCACGGACAGGACATATCTGGCAGCGTTCCACCCTTGTGCGGATGCTGGCCGATGAGCGGTATACCGGCATATATATCATGGGCAAACGGCGCTGTGTAGAAGTTGGCAGCAAGCATGTACGCATGAAAGATGAAAGTGAATGGATAAAGATTCCAGACCATCACCCGGCACTTATCAGCCATGAACTGTATGAGCAAGTACAAAAGCAATTTCACCACAGCCCTTGCGTGAAGAAAAACAAGAAAGAGAAGCGGAATGAAACGTAAAATTAAGGATATTTTAGCGGCGATTGTCTA
>CANTDZ010000099.1 GCA_947652665.1 uncultured Clostridia bacterium | reverse complement strand
AGGTATATGATGGTGGGTATACAAGCTCACAGGGGAGATGGTAGCGGTGCCTGGAAAACCGATAGGGGAAGACGAGCTTTACAGCCGTGTCATGGAGTGGGCCGGGGGCACTCTGATATCGGAGAACCTGCGCGCCTATCCCATTGGGGAATTTGATATATCCGAGGATGAAAAACACATTGTAAGCTGGTTTTACTACGCGGTTCCCAAACTATTGCCGGCACGCCAGGGAATGGAGTTTTTCCTATTTTATGAGGAGAATCTATTTTTAAAGGCAAAAGGCGGGGAGTTGGTCCTGGAAGAGTCGCAGATTTTTGTGTAGCGGCCTCCAACGCCTACAGCCGCCTGAGCACCTCCAGCGCCAGCGGCCCTTCCTGCGCAAAATCCCGGGTCCCTGCCTCAATCGTGACCCGGCCGTCATACCCAATGGCGTGCAGACCCTCCATAAACAGGCGCAGCTGCCCCTCGGCGTAGGTGGGATAGCACCGGCCGTCCCGCAGGGCCACGTGCACATGGCTGAGCCTGCCCACGGCCTGCAGGTTCTCCAGCGGCTCGCCGTCCCGGAACATATGATAGGAATCTGCCAGCACCCAGACATTGGGCAGGCCCACCGCCGAAGCCAGCGCCGCCCCCTCTACCACCGTGTTCACCATATTGGTCTCGGCCCGGCACAAGGGCTCTATGGCAATCTGCAGCCCGAACTCCCCGGCCACGCGTCCAATCGTTTCGGCAGCATCCCGCAGCCTGCACCAAGCTTGTGCAAAAGGCATCCCTTCCGGCCTGCGCCGGGCGCCGCCGCTGCCAAATACCACCATTTGGACGCCTAGCTTCTGCAGACGCCCCAGCGTATGGCGCAAAGTGCCCTCCAGCCGGGCCGCTCCCTCGTCGGCCAGCAGCTGAATATC
The DNA here is from genome assembly GCA_947652665.1 of uncultured Clostridia bacterium. Taxonomy (GTDB): domain Bacteria; phylum Bacillota; class Clostridia; order Oscillospirales; family Acutalibacteraceae; genus Acutalibacter. The sequence goes on along the minus strand of CANTDZ010000099.1, from coordinate 6,748 downwards.
GTGGAACAACACATTGGCGCACTCGGCTGGCAGGCCGCAGCCCTGTATGCGCGTCCGCTCCTTTTCAAAATCCGCCTCCGAAAGCTTCGAAATGGCCGACGCGTTGACCTCCAAATAATCAAACCCCATCCCCGCCGCAGCCGGGGCGTTTTGAATGTCCGTGATACCAAACCGCATAAAGAACTCCTCCTTCAAAATCTTTTCCCCAGTATACCATATCATCCAAGAAAAGTCTATCTTTCTTGACACGTTTCGGGCATTATGCTATAATTTTACAAAGGAGTGATTCCCATGAAAAAATTTTTAAGCGTGATCTTGTCCGCCTGCCTGCTCTGCGCCTGCGCCCTCCCCGCCCGTGCAGCTATGGCAGATGTGGGCGACCACTGGGGCGCTCCCGCCATCCAGTACTGCTTGGACGGCGGCTATATGCAGGGCAAGGGCCAAAACCTTTTCGACCCCGACGGTACCGTCTCCCGTGCCCAAGTGGTGCAGGTGCTCTATAACATGGGCGGCCAGCCTGATAGCTCCGGCGATGGGATGCCCTTTGCCGACGCCCAGAATCACTGGGCCCATGACGCCATCCAATGGGCCTGGGCCACCGGCGTGGTGCAGGGCGTCAGCGATACGTCTTTTGCCCCCGAGCAGACCGTCACCCGCGAACAGGTTACGACCATGTTTATGCGCTATGCGGAACAGGATGCTTCCAACCCCCACAACGATTTCACCATCGCCACCTCCGTCCTCACCCTCTACCCCGACGGCAGCCAGGTTGCCTCCTGGTTCAAGGAGGGCGTCTCCTGGGCGGTGCAGTACGGGTTCATGCAGGGCAGCGGCGGACGGCTCAGCCCCGGCGGCACCCTTACCCGTGCCCAGCTGGCCCAGTTCATTATGAACTACTTCAAACCCCTGGAGGGCGTTCAGCCCCCGGCTCCGGATGACCGATACCCCACGGTTGCGGCGTTCTTGACTGACCCGTTGGTGAAGGAGCAGCTCGACCGTATACTCGGCTCTCTGGACAGCAGCCTGGATGTCCAGATTTACGGGGACGAGGACACCCTCTACTATGTCTATACTTTTGAACAGGGCGCCATCCCCAACCCCGAGGGCGTATCCATCGTGTTGAAGCAGCAAATGGCCGAAGAAAGCTTTGCCAGCACCCATGTGGGAATTGCCCAGGCCATGACCGCGGCCATCGCCGTGGACAATCCGAAAGTAGCCGTCGCCTACTATACTTACGAGGGCTATGAGCTGGCTTGGGCGGAATACTCCGCTTACTAAAAAGTAAAAACCACGCCCAGGAGGACGTGGTTTTTTATTTTTACAAAATCTCCTGCAGGGCCGGGAACGGCGCTAAGCTGCGCTTCAAAATCCCGTGTATCTGCGCGATGGCCACTCCATAATTCACCATCGGCACCCCCGCGCCTGCGGCAATGGCCAGGCGGTGCTGCATCTCCTTCTCGTTGAGCATACACCCGCCGCAGTGCACGATGAGCTTATAACCGCTGGGGTCTTGGGGGAACTCCCCGCCGGAGGTAAACTCGAACTGGGGCTCGGCTCCGGAAAACTCCCGTATCCATTTAGGCAGCTTCACGGTGCCGATGTCGCCGCACTGGCGGTGGTGGGTGCACCCTTCGGAGATGAGCACCCGGTCGCCGTCCTGCAGCCCTTTCAGCTGGGCCGCACCGCGCACCAGGGTTTCCAGGTCGCCCTTGTACCGGGCGAACAAGATGGAGAACGACGTCAGCATCACATCTGGAGGCGTGTCCTTGGCCACGCGGCCAAAGGCCTGGGAGTCCGTGATGATGAGCTTGGGTTTCTTCGCAAGCCCCTTAAGCAGCGCCGGAAGCTCCTCCGGCTGGCAGGCCGCAAAGGTGCAGTGGGCGTCCAAGAGATCCCGCATGGTCTGCTGCTGGGGCAGGATGAGCCGACCTTTGGGCGCGGCCTCGTCTACGGGAATGACCAACACTACCAAATCCCCGGGAGACAATAAGTCCGCTACCACGTGCTTTTCCGTCTTGGGCGCTTTCAGGAGCTTGCCCAGCATTTCCTTAAGCTCGTGGATGTTTTCGCCTTTTAAGGCGCTCACGTAGATTTCGTTTTCCGGCAGTGTCTCACGCTGGGACAGCAGGTCGGCCTTGTTGCGCGCCAGGATATAGGGCAGCTTGCGCTCTTGGAACAGCTTTATTAACTGGTTTTCGGGCTCTGTAAGGCCCTGGACGGCGTCCGTCACCAGTACGGCGATGTCTGTCTGGGCCAGCACCTTTTGGGCCTTCTCGACCCGCAGCGCGCCCAATTCGCCCTCATCATCCAGGCCGGGGGTGTCGATAATGACCACCGGGCCCAAAGGCAGAAGCTCCATGGCTTTTTTCACGGGGTCGGTGGTGGTGCCCTTTACCGCCGACACCACTGCAAGTTCCTGCCCTGTCACCGCGTTCACCAGGCTGGACTTCCCCGCGTTGCGCAGGCCGAAAAAACCAATGTGCGGGCGCTCGGCGGAGACGGTTTCGTTTAAGCTCATATGCGCGCCCCCTTAGAACCGGAAGTCCCGCCGGTTGGAGTTTTTGATGTCCTGGATGTTCTGCTCCGCGATTTCCCGCACCTTCTCCTTGGGGATGCGCTTTAGCTCCTCCTCGACCATCTTGTAGCCCACCTCTTTGGTCTTGTCAGAAGCGTAATCCTCCAGGTACTCGCTGAGGGTCATGAGGGCGTTGGGATGGCAGCAGTTGAGGATTTGGCCGGACTTGCACAGGCTCATGAAGCGGTCGCCGGTGCGGCCTTCCCGGTAGCAGGCCGTGCAGAAGGACGGAATGTGCCCGTTTTCCATCAGCCAGCAGACCACCTCGTCCAGGGTGCGCTGGTCGCTTACGTCGAACTGCTCGGTGTCGTGGGGACGCTCAGCTTCGGTGTAGCCGCCCACGCTGGTGCGCGAACCGCCACTTACCTGGGAGATGCCCAGCCGCAGGAGCTTAGAGCGCACTTCCTCGCTTTCGCGGGTGGAGATGATCATGCCCGTATAGGGCACGGCCAGGCGGATGCAGGCGGTAATCTTGGCGAAAATCTCGTCGTCGATGCCATTATCGAACTCGTCCGGGTCGATATCGTCGGCACGCTTCAGGCGCGGCACGCTGATGGTGTGTGGCCCTACCCCGTGGACGGCCTCCAGGTGCTCGGCGTGCATGATGAGCCCTGCAAACTCATACTTGTACATTTCCAGGCCGAACAGCACGCCCAGACCCACGTCGTCGATGCCGCCTTCCATGGCACGGTCCATGGCCTCTGTGTGGTAGTCGTAGTCGTGCTTGGGGCCGGTGGGATGGAGCTCTAAATAGCTCTGCTTGTGATAGGTCTCCTGGAACAGGATATACGTGCCGATGCCGGCCTCCTTAAGCTTGCGGTAGTTCTCCACCGTGGTGGCGGCGATGTTCACGTTTACCCGGCGGATGTCGCCGTTTTTGTGGTGCACGCTGTAGATGGTTTTGATGCAGTCCAGGATATACTCGATGGGGTTGTTCTTGGGATCTTCGCCCGCCTCGATGGCCAAGCGCTTGTGGCCCATATCCTGCAGGGCAATGACCTCGGCCTTTACTTCCTCCTGGGTCAGCTTTTTGCGGGGGATGTGCTTATTCTTCATGTGGTAGGGGCAGTAGACGCAGCCGTTGACGCAGTAGTTGGAGAGGTACAGCGGCGCAAAAATCACGATGCGGTTGCCGTAAAAGGCCAGCTTGATCTCCTCGGCGATCTCATACATTTTCTCGATCTTCTCCGGTATCTCGCAGGCCAGCAGGACGGAAGCCTCCCGGTGGGTGAGCCCAGCGCAGACGTAGCCGGTTTCGGTCTTTTGGGGGCGGGCCTTTTCCAGGATTTGGTCGATGAGTTCTACGTTATTTTTGTTTTGCTCGGCGTAGGCCAGGGTTTCCTGAATTTCGCCGTCGTTGATGAATTCCTCTGCTTTCAGGGATTTCGGGTCGTATTTTGCCATGTTGCATTACTCCTTTTCATATTGTTCTAAAAAATCCGATATGCTTTGGATGCCTTGCTCCAGCACCGCTTTATACACGTCCATGGAGTGGAATTTCTCGAAGGAATACAGGTCCCGTGCCAGCAGCTCGCGCTTCAACGCGACAATGGCCTCCTTTTGTTCTGCCGTAGCCGTGCTGGCTATTCCGTCGCAAAAGGCTTCTGCTTTTTCGATGGTTTCCCGGTCAAAAAACCACAAATCAAAATTCCACAGCTCGCCGTCGATTACCGCCTCGAACCCATGAAACCAAACCGTTTTGCCTTCCCCGTCTTTCTCCTCCTTGGCCTCGTACCAGGTGGGATGAAAAGACTCCAGGATATAGGCTGTCAGCGGGTAGAGCTTTTCCAGGCACATACCGTCGTTTTCAATGTCAATGTCAATATCGTTCCAAGCCATCATATCCATGCGGAAGCTGCCGATTATGTGGGGCGTGCCGATCTTTTCCAGCTCTTCCAGAAGAAGATGTTCCTGAAGGATCGCGGAAGCTTTCTCCTTTATGGGGTTCATTTTTTGACGTCCCCCCTATCTGTGACCACTTCGTACCCAATGGCAGCCATCCGCTCCCGGAGGCTTTTCAGGCCCTGGGCGGCTTCTGCACCGGTGTTCAGCTTGTTGTCGTAAAGCTCGTACTTGCCCCGAACATTCTCGGGCGACAGGTTCGGCATGACCACGTTGGCCCCGCTTAGTATGCCCAGCTCGCGGCCCTCGGGATGGATGGTGCCCAAAGCCGTGGTAGCTGGCAGCAGTACCGGCGGGTGCAGCAGGCGGATGATGGACAGCAGGAAGCAGGTGAGCTCCACGGTGCCGGAAGGCTCCCTGGCGAAGACGGTGTCGGCGTGGGGCACGAAGGGGCCGATGCCGCACATGTCCGGCTTGAAGTCCCGGATGAACAGCAGATCCTTGGCCAAAGTTTGGGGCGTCTGCCCCGGTGAGCCCACCATGAAACCGCAGCCTACCTGGTAGCCCAACTCCTGTAGGTTCCGCAGGCACTCCATGCGGTTGTCGAAGGACATGGACGAGGGATGCAAGGTTTCATAGTGGGGCTTGTCTGCCGTTTCGTGACGCAGGAGGTAACGGTCGGCTCCGGCCTCCTTTAAGGTCTTGTAGCTCTCACGGCTGCGTTCACCTAGGGACAGGGTGATGGCGCAGTCAGGATATTTTTCTTTTAATTTCGTGAGCAGGCTTACTAAGAGCTCGTCGGTGTAGTAAGCGTCCTCGCCGCCCTGGAGCACAAAGGTGCGGAATCCCAGACGGTAGCCTTCGCCGGCACACTCCAGGATTTCCTCGGGGGTCAGGCGGTAGCGCTGGCAATTTTTGTTGGACGCCCGGATGCCGCAATAGAGGCAGTCGTTTTTGCAAATGTTGCTGACCTCGATGAGCCCGCGCACATAGACCGCCTTGCCGTAAATTTCCTGGCGCACCTGCACGGCTTCCTCTGCCAGGGACTTGGCCAGCTCCGACGTACGCGTCTCAATCAGGTGGGCAAAGCCCTCTTCGGTCATGGTTTGCAGGGCTTCCCTCATGCCGGGCCCCCCTTCTGATTGGAAAAGGCCGTCTTTACGCTGACGCCCGGCAGGCCGCCGATGCGCCCGGCCAACGCGGAAATGGTGTCCTGGGGCGCGTCGATGGCGATGCTGATGATGTTGATCCCCCGCGCCCGGTAGGGGATGCCCATGCGCCCAATGATATACTGCCCGTACTCGTGGAGTACCGCATTAAGCGTTTCCACGGTGTCGCTGTTTTCCACGATCATACTCATGACCGCTACTCGTGTTTCCAATTTCCTCACCCATTTTTCTTAAATTTGCCAACAAAAAATGCCATGCCTCAAAAGGCACGGCAAATAAACCTTCCTATTTTTTCCGTGCCTTTCACGCAGACCATCGTCTTAATGTCAGGCAAGATTATTATACCCCTTCTGCTTGCAAATGTCAATCGGTATTGAATCCCAAGATTGGCTATGATAAAATAAGGGGCGAGGTGATTTCTATGAAAAAATATTATGAAGCCTATGACGAACGTTATAAAACCGCGCACGCTCATGGTGTCAGCTGGCTGAGCATGGAGTGTTCCCCAATCGTTATGGATACAATCCGCAAGTACGAGCTGCCCACCACTTGTCCTATGCTGGAGATCGGCTGCGGAGAAGGCCGCGATTCCCGGGCCGTGCTGGAGAATGGCTTCGACCTTCTTGCTACAGACATTTCGCCGGAAGCGATCCGCTACTGCAAAAGTGCCTTTCCAGGATTTGAAAACCATTTTGCGGTTTTGGACTGCCTAAGCGGGAAGCTTTCCATGAAATTTGATTTTATTTTTTCTGTTGCCGTTGTCCATATGCTTGTACTTGATGAGGACCGCCAACGCTTTTACCGATTTATCCGGCAGCATTTGACAGAGGATGGCTTGGCTTTGATTTGCACCATGGGCGACGGTACTGCTGAAATGCAGAGCGATATTCATAAGGCCTTCGACTTGCAGGAACGCCCTCACGCGGCTGGGCCAATGCAGGTAGCTGGCACTTCCTGCCGGATGGTTTCTTTTGAGCACTTTATGAAGGAAATCGATGCCAACGGCCTTGCTGTGGTGGAAAAAGGCCTCACCAGCGCCCTGCCGGACTTCAACAGCCTAATGTATGCCATAGTAAAATAAAAAAGCCAGTAACCATCGTTACCGGCTTTGGCTCCCCCTGTTGGACTCGAACCAACGACCCTGCGGTTAACAGCCGCATGC
>CANTDZ010000098.1 GCA_947652665.1 uncultured Clostridia bacterium | reverse complement strand
CACAGTAGTAATTTCACCATTCATGCTGATCAGGAACTGCTCATTTTGCTCTAACCCCGTGTTCTCCAGGCTGGCGTCTCGTATGCACTCCAAACTCATTTTACACTCTCCTTTAGGTAAGTATCGCACTTTGAAGTGCGTACTTGATTCCTTTTGTATTCTTGCTATAATAGTACTACCAGATGCAGAGAAAGTCAAGTCTGTAAAACAAGGAGGCGCTTTCATGGGGAAGCATGAACATTTGGGATTGCCGCTGCAAATCGGCAGCCTGACCGTTAAAAATCGGTTTTGCATGGCACCGCTCGGCGGTGGGCAGCATCATTTGCCTGGGGGCGGGTTGAAAGATGAAACCGTTCAATATCTCGTAGAGCGCGCAAAAGGCGGCTTCGGGCTGATTTTCACCGGCGCGCTTGCGGCTGACAACAAAGTTGACCCCTACACCGGCGTAGGCCCGGCCATTCTACAGAATCCAGATGCGTTCAAGATGACCGCTACTGAATTGAACGAGCGTGCCGACGCATACGGCGCAAAGATATTCGCGCAGATCACCATGGGGCTTGGGCGCAACTACCCCAATCTGCCCGCCCCATCATCGGTTCACGTATTCCGGCATCCGGGAGAGGAGTCCCCAGAGCTTACCCGTGACCAGATCAAATCGAAAATAGAGTCCGTTGTCCTGTCGGCAAAGATCGCAAAAGACTCCGGCTTTTCTGGCGTAGAGGTCCACTCCATCCACTGGGGCTATCTGCTGGACCAGTTTGCGTTGTCCATGATGAACCACCGCACCGATGAATACGGCGGCAGCCTGGAAAACCGCCTGCGGGCTGCAAAGGAAATTTTGGAGGGCATCAAGCAGGAGTGCGGCAGTGATTATCTGGTCAGTATGCGTCTGGGGCTCAAGACCTTTGTAAAGGGCTTTGAGCAGGCCAGTTTGACCGGAGAGGAGGAGATTGGCCGCACATTGGAGGAAGGGATCGAGATTGCAAAGCTGCTTGAGTCTTATGGCTATGACTGCCTGAGCGTGGACACTGGCATTTACGATTCTTTCTACTATGCCTGCCCGCCTATGTATATGCCCAAGGGTTATCTGGTGGAGTTGGCCGCAAAGACCAAGGCCGCGGTACACATCCCGATTTTAGCCGGAGGGCGCATGAATGACCCGGATATTGCCGAAGCCGCTATCCGGGAGGGCAAGGTTGATGCGGTCGTGTTGGGCCGCGCGGCACTGGCTGACCCGGAATATCCCAACAAGGTGCTGACCGGGCACACAGAAAAAATCCGCCCCTGTATTGCCTGCAACCAGGGCTGCATCACCCGGCTCCAGCAGGGAAAACAGCCTACCTGTGCCGTAAATCCGGCGGCTATGCGGGAAATGCGATACGCTCTGCGGCCTTGTGTACAGCCCAAGAAGGTTGTCATTGTGGGCGGCGGTGTGGCCGGCATGGAAGCTGCAAGGGTCGCAGCCACACGGGGACACAAAGTTTCCCTCTACGAAAAGAATACGGAGCTGGGCGGCAACCTGATTCCCGGCGGCTCCCACAGCTTCAAAAAGGAAGTCCGGGAGTTGAATGCCTGGTATCAGAATGAGTTGAACAGCCTTCCCGTCGAGATACACACCGGGGAAACTGCCACGGCAGAACAGCTCCGCAGTATGGGCGCGGATGTAATTCTCCTGGCAACCGGCTCGGTGCCTGTTACACCGAAAGTCCCTGGGATAGACAACGAAAAAATGCTTGGCTGCATGGAAGCCTTTGCTCATCCCGAAAAGGTGGGCCAGAGAGTCGCAGTGATTGGCGGGGGCCTGGTTGGGTGTGAGATGGCCCTGGACTATGCCCAGGCTGGCAAGGAAGTCACGGTGGTTGAGGCGCTGCCCAAAATCTTATCGGCAGGTATCCCCTCGCCCATTCCAAACGGGCAGATGATTCCCGATTTGTTTGAATACCATCATGTAACTGTACTGGAAAATCACCGGCTCACCGCCATAGAAAATGGCAGAGCTGTTTTGGAAAGCGATGGTCGGGAGAAGTCTTTAGATGTAGATACCATCGTGATTGCGGTGGGATTCCGTCCGGCGCCGTCCATGGCGCAGGAATTGCAGGGATGCGGCGCAGCTGTCTACGAAATCGGAGACGGCCAGCAGGTCAGCACTATCCTCCATGCCGTATGGGACGGATATGAGGTAGGTAATAATATTTAATCACAGCCATAAAGCAAACTGCTTTATATAAATTCATCAAGGAGGCTATCACAATGAGAGCAGAAATCAAAGAATATCAGGCCGTGGAAGCGGCAGCCATGAAGTTTGTCAAGAGCGTTGCCGAGGGCAACAGCACCTACGCCAAGGAACTGTTCACCGATGAAGCTGTCCTGTTCGGCTACCTGGACGGCAAGCTGGAGCACGGCTCCATTGAGCAGTTCTACCACAATGTAGACACCGTACCGGGCGGGGACAGCTTCAAGGCCCGGGTGGATGTGCTGCTGGTAGAGGAATCCCTGGCGGTCGTCCGCGTGCTGGAAGAGGGCTGGGGCAACCGCATCGACTTTACGGACGTACTGCTCCTGCTGAAGATGGACGGCGAATGGAAGTGCGTGGCAAAGGCTTATAATCAGAACTCCAATACCATCCAGAAGTAAATCGTTCTAAATTCGCGAAGCGGACGGCAGAAATTATTAAAAAACAAATCAAAGGAGAGATTACCATGACAAAAGACTTTGGAGTAAAGCCCTACCTGTTCCCCATGCCGACTTATATGATTGGCACCTACAACGAGGACGAGACCGTAGACGTGATGATGATGGCCTGGGGCGGCATCTGTGCCGAGGATATGGTGGCACTGAACCTGGAGGCCGAGCACAAGACCGTTGCTAACATCGAAACCCGAAAGGCTTTCACCCTGGCTGTGCCGGGGACGGACACCCTGGCAGAGTCCGATTTCCTGGGCATCGCCACTTCCAACAAGATGGCTGACAAGTTCGAGCGCACTGGCCTGCACGCCGTAAAGAGCGGGCGGGTGGATGCGCCCATCATCACCGAGTACCCCCTCACGCTGGAATGTGAAGTGGTAGAGATGCAGAACCAGCCCTATGGCCTGCGGGTCCTGGGGAAGATTGTGAACGTCATTGCCGACGAAAAGGTGCTGGACGAGAAGGGGAACATTGACGCTGGGAAGCTGAATGCTTTTGCCTTTGACCAGATGCGCAACGGGTACTATGCCATCGGGGAAAAGGTTGGCCAGGCCTGGCACAGCGGCGCGGGTTTGATGAAAAGAGAGGAAAGTATATGAGTAAGAAAATTGTAGTTTTGAACGGCAGTCCCCGGAGGAAAGGAAACACCTCCGCACTGGTCCGGGAGTTCACAAAGGGCGCAGAGAGTGCAGGCCATACTGTGACCGAATTTTTCCTGGACAGCATGAATATCCACGGCTGCAAGGGCTGTTTCGGTGGGCACGGCAGTAAGGACTGCCCCTGTGTCCAGCAGGACGATATGAATAAAATCTATCCGGTCGTAAGGGAATGTGACGTGATTGTGCTGGCCACGCCGCTCTACTACTGGAACATGAGCGGCCAAATCCGCACAGCCATCGACCGCCTTTTTGCACTGGAGGAAGGTGGCGGCAATCTGCTCCGGGGCCATGACCGGGCGTCTGCCCTGCTGATGGCAGCGGAAGGCAACGGTTTTGAGGATGTGCTGCCGTACTATGACCATCTGATGGAGCACCTGAAGTGGAAGAACCTGGGCCATGTGCTGGCTGGCGGAAATGGTGCGGTCGGCGATATCGAGGGGAAACCCGAATTGATTGAGGCCTTTGAGCTGGGAAAATCAATCTGATTGAATTAGGATAGAGGTTTTGAACAGTTTATTTGAACTGCCCAAAACCTCTACTTCATTTTATGAGAAAAATTTAGATTCCATCAAAAAACAAAAAAACACAGTGGGCACAGCCACAGCCGGGCTGGAAAACTTGCAAAACGGCAAACCATATGATAAAATCGAATCAGGTTTTTGAAAGCGTGAAAGGAGCAAACGCATAATGATTTACAAAAAAGTTGAAAAGATCCAAGAGGAAATCTCCGCCATCGGTGTAGGCTGCTGGGGCTTCGGAGGGGACTTCGACACCTCTGACGACAGTAGCGCCCGGGAGGCCATCCTTACCGCCGTGGCAGAGGGCATAAACCTTTTCGATGTGGCTCCCGTGTACGGCTGGGGACATGCAGAGGAGGTTCTGGGCAAGACGTTGCAGGAGGAGGGTGTGCGCGATAAGGTGCTTATCGCTACCAAAGGCGGCCTGCGTTTTGGCGACAGCCATCAAACAGAAAACAACCTCACCAGGGAAAGCCTTTTCTGGGAGGTGGACCAGAGCCTGACGCGCCTGCGCACCGACCACATCGACATCTACCAGCTGCACTGGCCTGACCCCGCCACGCCCTTGGAGGAAACAGCGGAAGCCCTCTCCCGGCTGAAGCAGGCTGGGAAAATCCGCTATGTGGGTATGAGCAACTATAAGCAGGCCGACGTGGAGGCTATGATGGAGTACATCGGCGTGGAGTGCCAACAGGGCCTTTACAATATGCTGGAACCTAACGCCTCCAGCTACCATGGCATCCCCCTGGACTACCGCGTGGAGAAGGAGATTCTGCCTAACGTGAAGAAATTCGGCCAGGCATTCCTGCCCTACAGTCCCCTGTTCCAGGGCCTTCTGGCCGGCCGGTTCAACGAGGGGAACCCCCTCTCCGAAAAAGATATCCGCCAGGCAAACCCCAAGCTCAGCGGGCTGGAATTTTCGCTGTACCAAAAGGCCGCTTGCGACTTGACAGCTCTGGGGGAGAAATACGGCAAGCCCCTGAACGAGATTGCCCTGAACTGGCTGCGCCGGCAGGAGGCTGTCACCAGCATTATCGCGGGTGTTTCCTCCGTCCGGCAGATGGAGCAGAATCTGCACAGCCTGACCTGGGACATGGATGACGGCATGATGGCGGAGATTGCTAAAATCACCGCCCCCTTTGAAAACAGGTGAGGCCGGGATGGAACAATATCTGATAGCCCATGACCTGGGCACCTCCGGTGACAAGGCCACGCTGTTCAGCACCAGCGGCCAGCTGATCAAAAGCGTGACCGCCGCTTATAACACCCACTTTTTCAATACCACCTGGGCAGAGCAGGAGCCCGAGGATTGGTGGCAGGCTTTCTGCCAGAACAACCGCGCCCTGCTGCAGGATGTGGACGCTTCGCGCGTGAAGGCAATGGCCTTCAGCGGGCAGATGATGGGCTGCGTGGCGGTGGACCGCCAGGGCAAGCCCTTGCGCCCGGCCATCATCTGGGCTGACCAGCGCGCCCAGGAGCAGGAACGCTTTTTGAAGGAGCGCCTGGACCCGTGGGAGTTCTATCAGACCACCGGGCACCGCATCAGCGCGTCCTACAGCCTGGAAAAGCTGATGTGGGTCCGGGACAACGAACCGGATGTCTATAAAAACACCTACAAAATGCTCCAGGCCAAGGACTACCTCGTCCACCGCCTGACCGGGCAGTTCGTCACCGATTACTCCGACGCCTCCTCCGCCAATTGCCTGGACCTGCAAGCCCTTTGCTGGTCAGACCGGATTCTGGATGCCGCTGGGATTGACCGGGACAAGCTGCCCCAGGTGCGGGAATCCACCTACGTGGCGGGAGAGATCACCCCTTCCCTGTCTGCGGCCTGCGGACTGCCCATGGGCACGCCGGTGGTCATTGGCGGCGGGGACGGCGTCTGCGCCGCCGTGGGGGCAGGCAGCGTTTCCGACGGGCAGGCGTTCACCTACCTTGGGTCTTCCTCCTGGGTGGCCCTGACAAGCAGTCAGCCCATCTTCGACCCTCAGATGCGCACCTACAATTGGGCGCACCTGGTGCCAGGGAAATATTCCCCCAACGGCACCATGCAGGCCGCCGGCAACAGCTACCAGTTTCTGCGGCGCACCCTCTGCCAGGATCTGGAGTGCCTGGCTCAGGAGCAGGGTGTCAGCCCCTATGCGCTGATGGATCGGGAGATAACGGCATCCCCAGTGGGGGCCAAGGGGCTTTTATACCTGCCGTATATTTTAGGGGAGCGCAGCCCCCGCTGGAACAGCGAAGCCCGCGGGGCCTTTATCGGCCTGAAAATGGAACACACCCGGGGAGATATGCTGCGGGCCGGGGTGGAGGGCATCCTGATGAACCTTGCCATTATCTTGGACGTGTTCCGCCAGGACAGGGAGATTCCCGATATCAACGTCATCGGCGGGCTTTCCAAAGGGGCGCCTGTCCGGCAGGCCCTGGCAGATATTTTCGGTGTCCGCGCCTACCAGCTGGACTGGCTGGACGAAGCCACCTCTATGGGGGCGGCAGTGGCTGCGGGTGTAGGCGTGGGCGAACTGGAGGATTTCTCCGCCATAAACCGTTTCGTAAAAGCCGCCAACATCGTAGAGCCAAACTGGGAAAACCACAAGAAATATGAAGCCCTCCGGGAAGTGTTCGACCTAAGCTACAACGCCCTGCTGGAGACCTACGGCAGGCTTGCAAAATTATAATGACAGGAGAAATAAACATGGTAGATTTGAAAAACTTGACCTCCGAGGCCCTGGCCGGGATGATTGACCAGACGAACCTGAGCAATTTTGCCACTTTGACCGAACTGGAAGCCTTTGCCAGAACCGCGCTGCCCTACCGCTTTAAGACCCTGGCCGTCAACAATGCCCCTGTCCCCTTTCTGAACAAGATTCTGGAGGGCTCCGGCACGGTGTGTGACGCGGCGGTCAGCTTTCCTTTTGGGCAGAGCACCATCGAGACCAAGGTATTTGAAACCCGGGACGTCATTGAAAAAGGCGCAGGCGAAGTGGACTATGTGTGCAACATTGTGGAGCTGAAAAGCGGCCACTGGGACTATATCGAGGAGGAAATGAAACGCATTGTGGCGGTGTGCGAAGAGAAGGGCATCGTCAGCAAAGTCATCTTTGAAAACTGCTACCTGACGGATGACGAGAAAAAGCGTATGTGTGAGGTGGCCCTGAAGGCCCGTCCCACCTTCATCAAGACCTCCACCGGGTTTGGCACCGGCGGGGCCACTGTGGAAGATGTAAAGCTGATGAAGTCCATGGTGGGAAACGAGCTGAAAATCAAAGCGGCGGGAGGCATCCGCTCAGCCCAGGCCGCCTTGGAGATGCTTGGGGCCGGGGCCGAGCGCATCGGCACCAGCCGTGGCGTCGACATTGTGGAAGGGTTTAAAAAATTGGCCAAATTGCACACGGCTTGATTGAATCACCTATCCAGTTCTGAACCCCTTGGGGTTGGACATGGTTGGGTGATTTCGATTTACTCAGATTTTATGAGGGTTTGTGGCCTTCTGCTTCATCAATTTAAAATGGACACAAAAACTGAAAAGTTCCAAAACAGAAACCGAAAAAAACAAATTGCCAGAATCTGAACCCTTATGTCTAAATTTGTAAAACCGCCGGACTCTGCTAGTTTACTAAGAAAATCCTGCTCCTTTTTTAGCGGTGTCTTGTATCCATTCTTCCAATGAGGACGCTGTTCGTTATAGAAAATATATACTTGTCAACTGCCATTCTAAATTCATTCTCAGAGCGATATTTTGTTCTCTACAATTCTACCATCAACATCGGCAGCGGAGGGGAGGAGCCGACGGTAACAGTGT
>CANTDZ010000097.1 GCA_947652665.1 uncultured Clostridia bacterium | reverse complement strand
CTGGGAAGAACCCGGCATGGAGTACATGGCTGAGTGGCTGGCTGACGACCTGGGCGGGACTGTCCCGGTTCATTTCATCCAGTCCGGAAACCAGTATAAGTGGCTTTCTTTCCAGCCGTAATACGGGCATTGCATGGAGGGATAAAAGCCATATTTGAGATTGTTAAAAACGGCATCTTTTTTGTATGGGAGAGCCACAAGGCCTCGGAGATTTCCGGGGCCTTAATTTTTGCCGGTTTGGGACGATAGGTATAGTAGAGAAAGGGGGGCGTTCCCCATGCCTATAAAGCCTTTTAAAGATTTGAGCCTTGTGGACGATTTCATCTTCGGCGAAATCATGCGCAAGCCTGAAAATATCAAGCCGTTTCTGGAGGCCCTGCTGGAAAAGACGATTGCCCAGGTGGTCGTCATTGACAAGCAGAAGGATTTGAAAGACGAGTACGACGCCCACGGCATCCGGCTGGACGTGTATTTAGAGGACGAGCATCGCACAAAATATGACGTGGAGGTGCAAGCCCGTTTGCACCCGAAATTGGAGAAGCGCATCCGCTACTACCAGAGCGGCATCGACCGCCACAGCCTGGAGACGGAAAGCGAGTATGAGGAGCTCAATGATAGTTATGTAATTTTCATCTGCGCTAACGATTATTTTGGCGCGGGGCTGGCGGTCTATGAGCGGGAGAGCCACATAAAAGGCGCGCCGGAAATCGCGTATGAGGACGGGTCGCATGCGTTCATACTCAATGCCGACTTCAAAAAAGAGAACGCCAACAAGGACGTGCTGGACTTTCTGCGCTACATCCGGGCAGGCAGCAAGGGCGAAAGCTTTGATGTTTCGCAGTCGACTTATTTAAAAAAGATTGACACGGCGGTTAAGGCAATCAAGGAGAACAGCGGAAGGGAGATGGAGTACATGACGCTGGCAATGAAGATGCACGACGAACGCTGGGCGGGACGGGAGGAAGGGCTCAAGGAAGGGCTCAAGGAAGGCCGGGCAGAAAGCACGCGCATATTTATAAAGCGCCTTCTCGACCGGAAGTTCTCCCTGGAAGAAATCAGCGACATGGCCGGGGTAGACATCCATACAGTCAAACAAATCGCGGAGCAGGGATAACCTGCCCCTCCGGCCTCAGAGCAATCTGGGGCCTTTTTCCATCCCTGCGCATAAAATAAGGCAAAGCCCTTGACTTTTCCCATAGAATCTTCTAAACTAGAGTCAATGTATCATATAAAAATGTTTCCCATCCCGTGAAAGGAGCCTGCCTTATGCCTAGAAAACTTCCCCAGCGCCTGTTGGCCTTTTTTATGATATTGGCCCTGCTTCTGTCCGCCTGCGCCGACGCCCCGGAGGGCCGGGACGGGGGGCTGTCCTGGGTTACCTGGGGAGGATATGACGCGTTCTGGGAGCTTTTGGGGGAGGAGGAGCCGGACATCGAAATCGGCCCGGTGGGCTATGCCGGGGCCAATTACACCGGCTACAGCTGGGCCCAGATGCGCAGCGGCGATTTGCCCGATTTGTTCAGCACCTCCCAAATCCTGGACAAGGAGCTGACAAAGGAGCGGATGCTGGATTTGTCCGGCTACGACTTCATCAACGGCCTCTCCACCTCCGTCCTGGACCAGGTGTCTATTGACGGCGGCATCTACCTTCTGCCGGTCAGCAACGCCATGTACGGCATCCTGTACAACAAGACGCTCATGGAGGAGAAGGGCTGGGAAGTCCCCCAGACCTTTGAGGAGCTGGAGGCCCTCTGCGCCGACATCCGGGCCCAGGGGCTCATCCCCGGCATCCTGGGCACGCAGCTGACCGGCAACGTCTTCTCCGCCGTGTTCAATTTGGCCAAGACGGGGTGGCTGACCACCCCCGAAGGGGTCAACTGGGAGCGCGCCTTCCTCTCCGGGGACGCCACCGCCGCCGGAATGTGGGAGGGCACCCTGGAGCTTGTGCAGAAGTACGTGGACATGGGGATGTTTGCCACCGACCCCGGCGACCGCTCCAACACCGACCTCATCGAGGATTACCTGGCCGGGCGCAAGGCGGTGTTCCTGACCATGGCCGCTACCATGGACAGCCAGACCCTCTCCAATGGCGACCAGCTGGGCATGATGCCCTACATCGGCTTGGAGAAAAACGTCTATATGTACAACCCCACCAGCTACATCGGCATTAACCGGGAGCTGGGTGAGCCCGGCAACGAGAAAAAGCTGGAAAAGGCCCTGCGCGTCTTCTCCCGGCTGTACTCGCCGGAGGGCCAGGCGTCCTTTGTGACGGAGGCGACCCCCTGCGTCATGGACGTGCTCAACTCCACCCAGGTGGGGGAGGGGTCGATGATTGCCGACCTGCCCCGTGCCATGCGGGAAGGCGAGGCGTTCCGCATGACCTACGCCGGGTGGGAGAACGTGCTGTCCGACATGGGCCAGGCCTTTAAGGAGTGGATTCGGGGCGAAAACGGCATGGACGCCGCCGGAGCCATCGCCCGGATGGATGAGCTCCAGGGCACCTACCTGCACAACCGGGAGGCTTCCTACTTCTGCCAGAGCACCGGGGACTTCACCCTGGAGGAAACCGCAGAGCTTGTGGGCAAGGCCCTGGGCAGCTCCGTTGGCGCGGACGCGGCGCTCATCCCCTACGGCACCCAGGTGAAGGAGGACGGCGCAAAGCTCCGGGAGGGCGTCAGCGGCAAGCTCTACCAGGACGCCGTCAACGCCGAGGTGTCCAACACCATCGCCCCCGGCCTGGACGGCCAGTACGCCCTGCTGACCCTGGACGGGGCCAGCCTCAAGGCGCTTCTCTCCCAGGGCTTTGACAAAACCGGGGACGGGGAGCCCTACCCCTACGCCCTGGCCATGAAGGGCGGCGGGGAGCCGGAGGACGGGCAGTCCTACCAGGTGGCGTTTTTGCAGGACAGCTACACGGAAGACGTCGGCCAGGCCCATAACGCCCAGGTGCACGAGGGCTCCATCCGGGCCTTTTTGCGGGAATGGCTGACCGAACAGAAGACGGTTTCCCCCGGCGGGAACCCTTGGGAATAGGGGGCTTTTATGAAAAAATTTCTGTGCCTGATGCTGGCGCTTGTGCTGGCTCTGTCCGCCTGCGGGACCCCGGGGGGCAAGCGGGAGCAAGTCACCGTGGCCCTGTGGAGCGACCAGCTCACCGAACGCTACACCGCCTACCTCCAGGAGCGCTTCCCCCAGGTGGACTTTACCTTCTACGTGGCCACCAACTCCACGGACTTCTACCGCTTTAAGCTGGAGCAGGACGACCTGCCCGACATCCTCACCGTGCGGCGGTTCGCCCTGCGGGACGTGGCCGGGTGGAAGGACGCCCTTCTGGACGTGAGCGCCACGGACTTGGTGTCGGCGTTCCCCCAGTCGTACCTGCGCAGCTATACCTATAGCGACGGCACGGTCAACTGGCTGCCTACCTGCGCGGAAATCGACAGCATTGTCATGAACCGCGCCCTGCTGGAGGAGCTGGACGTGGACGTCCCCACGGACTATGAAAGCTTCCGGGAGGCCTGTCGGGCTTTGTCCCAGAAGGGCGTGCGGCCCTTCCTGTCCAATTTCAGCGCGGACTATACCTGCATGGAAATCCTCCAGGGGCTGTCCATCCAGCAGCTGACCTCCCAGGCCGGCCGGGAGTGGCGGCAGCAGTACGAGAGCGGCGCGGCCGACCAGCTCAGCGAGGAGGTATGGATGCCGGTCTTTGAAAAGATGGAGGCCTTTTTGGAGGACACCGGCATCACCGAACCGGATTTGGCGCTGTCCCACACGGACATCCTGGCGGCCTTTGAGAGCGGCCAGGTGGCCATGATGCGCGGCACGGGCAACGAGGAGGCCATCCGGAAGAGCCAGGACGGGGAGTACCAGCTGATGCCCTACTTCGGCCAGACCCCCGAGGACGGCTGGTATCTGACCTATCCGGCCTTCCAGGTAGCCGCCAGCAAGAAGGGCACCGACGACCCCGCCCGGCGGGAGCTGATTCTGGAAATCCTGGACGCCATGCTGGGCCAGGAGGGCCAGGAGCACATTGCCGGGGGGAAGAATATGATTCCCTACAGCGACGGGGTGGAGCTGCCCCTTTCCCCGGAGCTGGAAAATATGCAGCCCTACATCGACCGCAACCAGCTTTACATCCGGCTGGCGTCCTCGGATATGTTCCAGGCGTCCCAGGAGGTGGTGCAGGGGATGATTTCCGGCAAGTACCCGGACGCCCGGTCGGCCTTTGACGCCTTTAACCTCTGGCTCAACGTGGAAAGCGCGGACACCAGCGGCCTGTACCCCTCCGTGGAAACCGGCTACCCCTACGCCTTTGACCCGGAGCACGGGAGCCGGGCGGCTTCGGCTATCATGAACAGCCTCCGGGAGGAAGCGGGAACCCAGCTGCTCATAGGCCCCGCCGCCGCCGTGGCCGGGAACATCACCCCGGGCTCTTACTCTATGGAAGAGGTGGGCTTTCTGACCATGGGGGAGTCCCCGGAGGTGATCCTCTGTGAGATGACCGGGGAGCAGCTCTTCCGCTTTGTGGAGTACCTGCTGACCGCCCCGGACAGGCGGGGGTCGGTGTGCAACGATTCCACGCTGTACGTGTCCAGCGGCTTTGAGATGCAGGTGAAAAAGGCCGAGGGCGGCTATGAGCTGGAAGGCCTCACCCAAAACGGCCAGGAGCTGGACAGGGACGCCACCTATTCCGTGGCGGCGCTGGGGCACCTGACCATGATGCTGGAGGACGCGCTGGACGCGGCAGGCGTCGGGGAGTACAGCCGGACGGAGAGGGCTTATAAGATGATGATCCTGGACCGCCTGGCCCGGGGGGATGCCCTGGCCGAACCGACGGATTACATTACGCTGCGTTGAGAGGGAAGGCGAAGACGATGGGCCCCAAAAGCAAAAAACAAAAGGTGATCCCGGCGGTGCTGGGCCTGGTGCTGCTGGCGGTTCTGATCGGGGGCGGGGCGCTTTTCAGCCGCTACCTGGACAGCCAGATTTTCGTGGAGCGCACCACCCAGCTGGTGGAGCTGACCGCCCAGGTGCGCGCCAACCTGGACAACGCCCTGGACACCCACTGGCAGTTCCTGTCCGCCGCCGCCAACGCCCTGCGGGCCGGGACGTTTTCGGATGCCGGGGACGTGGCGGACTACCTGGGCAAGGTGGAGCGCCTGCAGGAAATGGACAGCTTTTCCGCGTCCCTGATGCTGCTGGACAGCCAGGGCAACTGCTACGACCGGGACGGCAAACACGGGGTCTGGGCCGACCTGGATTTGGTGTCCGGCGGGGAAGACCGGGCCACCTTCATCTCCGACAGCTACCTGTACGACGGCACCTTCTGGGTCTTCGTGCAGAGGCTCCCGGAGCCCCTGCGCACCGGGGACGGCTTGCAGTTTACCCACGCGGTGCTGTTAAAGGACGTGCGCACCCTCACCCAGTATTATGACAGCTCCGCCTACGGCAGCCAGAACGAAACCTACATCTTAAAAAGCAACGGCACCCGTATGCACGACGACCTGTCCCAGCACAGCACCATCCAGGCCTACAACGTCCTCAAGGTGCTGGAGGAGATGGAGGGCCAGGCCTGCCCGGACATCCGCGCGGCTTTGGAGGGGGCGGACACCATCAGCTCCCATTTCCGGCTGGAGGGGCGGGAGTATTACTACTGCATCACCTCCCTGGAGGAGTATGATACGCTGCTGCTGTTTTTGACCCCGGCGGAGTTTGTGGCCCCGGGCACGGTGGCCATGGTCAATACCGTGGTGCGCACGCTGCTGATTCTGCTGCTGGTGCTGCTGGTATTGGCCGTATTGGCCGCGGTGGCCATGCTGCGCCAGCGGGCCAGCGCCCAGCTGTACCGCCAGGAGCAGGAAAGCCTGCGCCAGCAGGAGGAGCTTAACGCCATGCTGGCCCGGTCCAAAGAGACCGTGGAGCAGGCCTTCCAGATTGCGGAGGAGGCAAACCAGGCCAAGAGCGCCTTCCTCTCCAACATGAGCCACGACATCCGCACCCCCATGAACGCCATCGTGGGCTTTGCCGCCCTGCTGGCCCGGGACGCCGAGAACCCGGAGAAGGTGCGGGAGTACACCAAGAAGATTACCTCCTCCAGCCAGCACCTGCTGGGGCTGATTAACGACATTCTGGATATCAGCAAAATCGAGGCCGGGAAGACGGCCCTCAACCTGTCGGACGAAAACCTGGTGGAGCTGGTGGAGGGCATCGACTCCATCATCCGCCCCCAGATGAACGCCAAGGGCCACCACTTCGACGTGTACAACCTGGGCCTCCAGCACGAGCGGGTGGTCATGGACCGGCTGCGGCTCAACCAGATTTTGCTCAACCTCCTGTCAAACGCCGTCAAGTACACCCCCGACGGCGGCCACATCACCCTGACCCTGGAGGAGCTTCCCCAGGCCCGGCGGCAGCTGGCCCAGTTCCGCTTTACCGTGGAGGACGACGGCTACGGCATGAGCGAGGAGTATACAAAGCGCATCTTCCAGGCCTTCACCCGGGAGGAGGACAGCATCACCAACAAGATTCAGGGCACGGGCCTGGGCATGGCCATCACCAAGAACCTGCTGGATTTGATGGGCGGCCGCATCTCCGTGGAGAGCCAGAAGGGGAAAGGCTCCAAGTTTACGGTGGAGCTGGAGCTGCACATCAGCGAGGAGGCCATGGACCACGGCTTCTGGCAGAAAAGCGGCATCTCCCGCCTGCTGGCCGTGGACGACGAGGAGGTCATCTGCCAGAACGTCCAGCTGACCATGGAGGGCACCGGGGTCCAGGTGGACAGCGCTTTAGACGGCCGGACGGCGGTGGAGATGGTAAAGCGGTCGGAGGAGGAAGGGCGCCCCTACCACGTGGTGCTGCTGGACTGGAAGATGCCCGGCATGGACGGCCTGGAGACCGCCCGGCGCATCCGGCAGGCCGTGTCCCAGAGCGTGCCGATTTTGGTGCTTACCAGCTATGACTGGATGGATATCGAGGAGGAGGCCCGGGACGCCGGCATCGACGCCTTTATGCCCAAGCCCTTCTTCCTCACCAACTTCCGCCAGAAAATGGACCAGCTGCTCCACCCCGCCCCGGAGGCTCCACAGGAAGACGGGGAAGAGGAGGAGCAGAGCGTCCTGCAGGGGATGCACATCCTGGTGGCCGAGGACAACGAGATCAACGCGGAAATCCTCAGCGAGCTGCTGGACATGATGGACGCCACCTGCCAGGTCTGCGAGAACGGCCAGCTGGTGGTGGATGCCTTTGCGAAGTCCGCCCCCGGCCAGTACGGGCTGGTGCTCATGGACGTGCAGATGCCCGTCATGAACGGCTATGAAGCCACCCGGGCCATCCGCGCCCTGGACCACCCCCTGGCGAAAACCATCCCCATCATTGCCATGACCGCCAACGCCTTCGCCGAGGACGTCCGAGACGCCCTGGAGGCGGGGATGGACGCCCACGTGGCCAAGCCCGTGGATATCGGCGTGCTGGAGCAGACGATTAAGTCGGTGCTGCAGCGGGGAACATAAGAAAAAAAGGCCTGCAGAGGATTTCTGCGGGTCTTTTTTGGTGGGCGGGAGCGTGTGAAAAAGAAAAAAGCCTAAGAAACGGATGGTTTCCTAGACTTTTTCCTGTGAAGCATATACGAAAAAGATATTTTCGCCAAATCGGTGGGTGTATTTGAACTCTCAGTAGTATTGTATAACGTGGTGAAGATGATAAAATTGTGCTTCATTATTTTTCATGCGCTATACTCAATTCTCCTTCGTATATTGCCGGGAGATTATATTTTTACAAAACCAATAGCCAAACATCTTTTT
>CANTDZ010000096.1 GCA_947652665.1 uncultured Clostridia bacterium | reverse complement strand
GCCCAGGTCGTCAGCCAGCCACTCAGCCATGTACTCCATGCCGGGTTCTTCCCAGTTGAAATGGCCGGGGTTCAGCAGGGCAAGCTTCTGCCCCAGGAACAGCCCGTCCTGTACATATTCGCCTATAGTCCAGTCCACCACCTCACCCGGAATAATGACCTGCACGTTGTTCTCTTTTATAAACCGCAGGCTCTCTTTGTCCATGTCCCCGCCCAGAAAATGGAACACCACTGCCGCCCGCTCCACTTCCATGTCCGGGTCCCCAATAATGCGGATGCCGTCAATATGCATGGCACGGGCCAACTGCTCCGCTACGCCCGACACGGTGGTGGATGGCATTGAAAAACAGCAGCCGGGCATAAATTCGTCGCTCAAGGCGTACTTTTCCCAGCCCAGTTTTTTGACGACGCCGGTAAAAATACCATCGGGCCTATCGCTGTGCAAATGGTCGTGGTTGCGGTAGATGGTCATGCCGGTCTCCTCCAGCAGGGCCTTTTTTGCCAGGTAGACCGGGTCGTCTTCCAGCCAATCGGACTGGTCGCGCCCCTCGAAGAAGGTGGGCTCGTGGCAAATGAGGAAGTTGCAGCCCCGCTCCGCCGCTTGCCGGATCGCCTGGGCCGTAGGGCAGCAGGTCAGGGCCACACCGGTGCATTCCCGGGAAATATCCCCCACAATGACGCCGTCACAGGTGGGCTGGGATGAGTCGAACCACTTGTGGTGGGCTTCCATTATTTCCATGATTTTTGCGATGGTCATTGGGATCAGCTCCTTTTTAATCATTATACCAGACCCGCCTGAATTAGAGTAGAGGTTTTGGACAGTCCTAAAGTAAACTGCCCAAAACCTCTACCCTAATTCACATGGTGCCGCTAACCGGGGTCGAACCGGTACGGTATTTCTACCGAGGGATTTTAAGTCCCTTGTGTCTGCCAATTCCACCATAGCGGCATATAGGCATATTTTAGCACAAGGGGAGGGAGAAGTCAAGGAGTGATATTTTTTATTGCGGTCAGTGTGGGTCACCCTAAATAGTGCCC
Organism: uncultured Clostridia bacterium; assembly: GCA_947652665.1. GTDB lineage: Bacteria > Bacillota > Clostridia > Oscillospirales > Acutalibacteraceae > Acutalibacter. Next base: position 6,977 of record CANTDZ010000096.1, on the reverse strand, counting down.
TTTATAGAATTTAATTTTTCCAAAAGGGCCTATATTGTACTGACCCACAGTGACCGCACTTACATTCGATAGCCGCACAGCACAGTCGTTTTGTTGGCGTCGCGGGCAGCGCCCTTAAGTCTTTTCCGTTTGACCGTGCCCACCAAGTCCAGGCTGCGCCGGAAGGTTGTCCGGCTTTCCATGTGCAGGCCTTCCCGGATGCACCACTTTTTATACTCTAAGTATAAATCCTCCGTGCCCACTTCGCCTTCGTCGTCCTCCACCAGCACCTCCTCCACAAACCTCGCCAGCTTATCGCAGTCGTGGCGGTACTGGGCGGTGGCGAGGGTAACGGCTTGGGGTTCCTGGAAACCCTGCTCCTGGCGCATTTGGAGGCCCTGGATGCACCAGTTGAGCACGCCGGGAAGCTCCTCCAGGAGGCGGCGCTTGAGGGTCTTATCCTGCTCGAGCTCGGAGAAGTGGCGGTCGAAGGGGAGGACTTTGGCGCGGCCGGAGGTGAAAATGGTGGCGTCGTTGGTTTTGGGAAGGTGGTTCGTATTGATAAAAAGTTTAAACTGCGGCTTAAATTCAAAGCTGTTTTCATTGAGGAACCGGGCGGTCAGCGTATCGCTGCCGGTCATGGCCTTGACGACGGCGCTGGACATCACCAGCTGGCGGTCGGGCTCGGAGATGTTGACGGCTCGGGCACCGCAGAGCTTGGCGATATCCTCGCTGGGGCCGGAGGCGTTGAAGTTCGGGCGCAGAGCGATGGTCTCGGGACGCGCCGCCCGGCCGTAGCCCCCCAGAACCTTCATATACGTCTCCATGACCGTCCCCTTGCCATTGCGCGTAGTGGGCCCGTAGAGCAGGAAAAAGCACTCCTCGCTGGTGTCCCCGGTCAAGCCGTAGCCCAGGGCCTTTTGCAGGTACTGGATGAGCCCCTCGTCCCCGCGCATGACCTCCGACACCGTCTTCTCCCACAACTCGGACTTGGCGTCCGGGTGGTACTCCGTGCCGCAGATGGTCGAGAGAAGGTCGTCCGGGTCGTGCTTGTGGAAGGAGCCGTCGCGCAAATCCAGCGTTCCGTTATCGCAATTTAATAGGAAGGGGTCGCGGTCGAACTCCCCGGCCCTCACCGGGTGGACGCTCTGGGCGTCTTTGAGGATGGTTTCCCGGTAGGAACGGTTCTGCCAGCGGTCGGCGTACTTGTACCACTTGGCGCTCTGTTCCCCCTGGAAGAAGCCCACCGCCGCGTGAGCCAGGGCCTCGGCCAGGGCTTTGCACAGCTCCATGGCTTGGAGAGCGCCGGGGTCGGGCTCCCAGAATTTGCCGTTGTGGATGTACCAGAGCTTGCGTTCGGGGCAGTAGCGGGCCTTGTGCTGGAGGCAGTCGGCGTAGAGATTCCCGCCGCCCATGTGCGACCGCACGTACAGGGGGTTCTCCGCGAACTCCAGCAGAACCAACCGGCCCAACAGGTGATTTTTCAGCACTTCCCGCATATCAAATTGTATTGCTTCCATTTCAGAAGCCTCCTTTCTCGAGGGAAAGCCCCTCTATATATACCCTAAAAAACGCAAAAAGTTGTCCTCCAGAAGACAACTTTCACCAAAATTTTTTAATTTTCTCTTTTCACAAGTTCATCTTGCAAAATCATCCCGCCCATGCTACAATACACTTATATATTACCAGAGAATGGGATGTGCCGTTTATGCTCGAGAAAATCCGCAAATACCAAGGGTCTCTGCTGGTGGCGCTGATTGTGCTGTGCTTGGGGGGCATCTTCTTAGGCGGGATGTACTATCTGCGTTTTTTGGAGGACAGCCTGGAAAAGAACGCCGCCCAAAACGTCATGGACGACACCCTCCAGCAGCGAAACGCCTTTGACGACTTCTTCTTAAGCGACCAGGACCGCCTGCACAGCTACGCCGACTTCCTCTCCTCCCGCCAGCACGTCTCCTCCGACGACCTCCAGCAGGTGCTGAATCTCTTTAGGGGACTGGACGCCGAATGCCTGGTCTTGTGCCTGGACGAAGGCTGGGCCTGCGGCAGCATGCACCGGGAAACGCTCCGGCTGGAAGACGCCCAGCTGGAGGAATACGCCGCCCTGCCCGAGCGGGGCATCCTGGAGAATTTTGCGGGGCTTTTCTCCGGCGCGCCCCAGTTCTGCTACTACGAGCGCTTTACCTTCCCCGGCGGCCACCAGGGGATTATCCAGAAGGCCTACGACCGCAGTAAAATCCTGGAGGCCTTTACCCTCTCCCTCTACGACGGCCAGGGGTTCGGCTATGTGCTGGACGCCCAGGGGGACATTCTGCTGCGCTCGGTGCAGATGCCCGAAAGCCGCTCCTACGGCAACATCTTCGACGCCCTCCGGGACACCCACAGCAATGAGGGCGACATCGACCGGTTAGCCGAAGCCTTCCAGCAAAACGACACCGGCTCCATTGCCTTCAATGGCGACGGCGGCGAGTACCTTTACACCTACGCCCCCCTGCACTGCGTGTCGGACTGGATGCTCCTGTCCATCGTCCCCGCCGAGGCCATTCAGGCGGAGACCAACGCGCTCATGGGCCGCACCCAGATTGTGCTGGCAATTTTCGTGTCGATTTTTATCATTTGCCTGCTGTTCTTCCTGTTTGCGTGGCGTTCCCAGCGCACCATGCGCCAGAGGGAGCTGGAAGCCGCCGCCCAGCAGAAGAAGATGCAGGAGTCTTTGGCCGAAGCCCTGCGCATGGCCCAGGCCGCCAATGAGGCCAAGACGGCGTTCCTGTCAAACGTCAGCCACGACATCCGCACGCCCATGAACGCCATTATCGGCTTCCTGGCCCTGATGAAGACCGATGTGGACAACCCCGAGGTCATCCTGGACTACGTAGGGCGCATCGAAGCCGCCAGCCAGCATCTCCTGGGGCTTATAAACGACGTGCTGGACATGAATAAAATCGAGAGCGGCAGCACCAGCCTTAGCATTTCCGAGATGGACATGGCCACGGTCATAGAGGAGATTAACACCATCATCCGGCCCCAGGCCAAGGAGAAGCACCAGTCCTTTGACATCTTCGCGCCCCACATGAAGCACGAGCATTTGATTGGCGACAAGATGCGCATTAACCAGGTGCTCATCAACCTGCTGTCCAACGCCGTCAAGTACACCCCCGAGGGCGGGGCCATCCAGCTGCGGGTGGAGGAGATGTCCCAGGTGGTCGACCACTACAGCCGGGTGCGCTTTACCGTCAGCGACAACGGCCTTGGCATGAGCGAGGACTACCAGAAGGTGCTCTTTGACCCCTTCACCCGCGAGAAGACCAAGACCGTCCACGAGATTCAGGGCACGGGCCTGGGCATGGCCATCACCAAGAGCCTGGTGGATTTGATGGGCGGTACGATACGCGTGGAGAGCACGCCGGGAGAGGGCAGCACGTTCCTGGTGGAGCTGGAGCTGCGCATCCAGGACGTGGAGGACGATGCCGGGTTCTGGGACGAGCACAAGGTCAAGCGCATGATTGTGGCCGACGACGACGAGGAGGTCTGCCGGGGCGTGCGGTCGCTGATGGAGGCCGTGGGCGTCCAGGTGGACTACGCCACCGGAGGGGCCGAGGCCATCCGCATGATGCGCGAAAACCGGGAGGCCGGGCGCCCTTACGACCTCATCCTCTTAGACTGGCAGATGCCCGACCTGGACGGCCTGGAGACCGCCCGGCTCATCCGCCGCAACTACCCGGACAAAATCCCCATCCTCCTGCTGACCGCCTACGACTGGGGCGACATCGAGCAGGAAGCCATGGAGGTGGGGGTCAGCCACTTCATGCCCAAGCCGTTCTTTATGAGTACGTTTAAGGAGGCCATCCGGCGGGTCATGGGCAGCGGCCCCCGGCGGGATGCGCCTGCGGGAGAGGGGTCGTTGCAGGGGCGGCACTTCCTGGTGGTGGACGACATTGAGGTCAACCGCATTATATTGGTGAAGATTTTAGGCTCCCTGGGGGCCAGCTGCGACACCGCTTCCAACGGCCAGGAGGCTGTGGAGCGCTTCGGGCAGTCCGCCCCCGGCACCTTTGATTTAATCCTCATGGACGTGCAGATGCCCGTTATGGGCGGCTATGACGCCACCCGGGCCATCCGCGCAGGCGACCACCCGGACGCCGCTTCCATCCCCATTATCGCCATGACCGCCAACGCCTTTGTGGACGACGTGCGCGACGCCATGGAAGCCGGTATGGATGCCCACATTGCCAAGCCCGTCCAGCTGGACAAGCTCAAGGCGACCATCCGCCAGGTGCTGGAGGGGCGCTGAAATCCCCATAAACGAAGGAGGACGAGTTCATGTCAAAGAAAGCCTTAGAGGCCGTACGCGCCGCCATAGAAAGCTGGCAGCCCCCCCAGGTGCCGGAGGACATCCCCCAGGGGGATATGCCGGGGGACAAGGTGTGGATTGGGCCCCAGTCGGTGGAGAAGGCGGAAGCGGCGTTCCGGCTGCTGCTGCCCCTTTTGCGGGACGCGCTGGAGGGCAATGGCCATCAGCGGGCCGTGGTGGCGGTCAGCGGCGGCAGCGGCGTGGGGAAAACCTGCGTGTCCGCCCTGCTGGCCTACTACCTCAACGCCCTGGGCGTGGGGGCCTACACCCTCTCCGGGGACAACTACCCCCTGCGGATTCCCGAGCAGAACGACGCCGAACGCCTGCGCATTTTCCGCCTGGCCGGAGTGCGGGGGATGCTGGAGGACGGCGTGTACTCCCCCGAAGCCGCCGAGAAGCTCAAGGCCCTCCAGGAGCAGGGCTTAGACCCCGACCCCCAGCAGGCCGCCGGGAACCCCTGGCTGCAAAGCTATCAGGCAGCGGGACGCCGGGCGCTGTCCGGGTACTTGGGGACGGAGCGGGAGCAGGAATACGACGCGCTCTCCCGGGTGCTCCAGGACTTCAAAAACGGCGCGGACACCCTGTGGCTCAAGCGCCTGGGCCGGGACGACACGGCCTTGTGGTTTGAGGAGAAGGACTTCTCGGGCATCTCCGTGGTGGTGCTGGAATGGACCCATGGCAACAGCGGACTTTTCGCGGGGGTGGACATCCCGGTGCTCCTGGCCAGCACCCCGGCCGAGACCCGCCAGTACCGCCTCCAGCGGGGCCGGGACGCAAACGCCGACACCCCCTTCATCACCATGGTCCTGGAGCTGGAGCAGCAAAAGCTGGAAGCCCGGGCCCCGCACGCCAAAATCATCCTGTCCAAGTCCGCCGAGCCCCTGTCCCTGGAGGAGTACCAGGCCCGGATGGACGCCGGTCGCTAAAGGAGGCCCCTATGAACAAGCCAATGGACATCGGCCCCATGCTCAACGCCTACCCCGACAGCCTGGCCGGGAACCTTTCCGGGGCCGCAGAGCTTCTCCAGCGCCCGGAAGCCCAGGGGGCTTTTACGTCGTTTTACATCCTGCCCAGCCTGTTTAACACGGATTTAGACCGGGGCTTCTCGGTCATCGACTACGGCTTAAACGGCGAAATTGCCAAGGAGGAAGACCTGGAAGCGTTGCGGAGCCTGGGCGTGGACTTGAAGCTGGACTTCATTTTGAACCATCTGTCGGTGCAGTCGCCCCAGTTCCAGGACCTGGTGCAGAGGGGCGAAGCCTCCCCCTACCGGGACTTCTTTATCGACTGGAACCGCTTCTGGGAAGGCTGCGGGGAAATCGGCCCGGACGGCGTCCTGCAGCCCCGGGAGGAGTATCTGCGGGATATGTTCTTCCGCAAGCCCGGCCTGCCCGTGCTGACGGTGGAGTTCGCCGACGGCACCTCCAAGCCCTACTGGAACACTTTCTACCAGCAGGTAGACACAGACGAAAACGGGAATAAGCATTACCTGGGGCAGATGGATTTGGACATCCGCTCGCCCCTGGTTTGGGACTTCTACCGGGACACCCTGGGAAAGCTTGCCGGGTACGGCGCGAAGATTGTCCGGCTGGACGCCTTCGCCTACGCTCCCAAGGAGGCCGGGGCCCGGAACTTCCTCAACGACCCCGGCACCTGGCAGCTGCTGGAGCGGGTCACGGAGCTGGCCCGGCCTTACGGGGTGACGCTCCTGCCGGAAATCCACGCCAGCTACGAGGAGGGCACCTACCGCATCGTGGCTCAAAAGGGCTACCCCGTGTACGATTTCTTCCTGCCGGGGCTGCTGCTGGACGCCTTCGAGGAAGGGTCCGGGGAGATGCTGGCCCGGTGGGCAAACGAAATCCTCATGTCGGGGATGCAGACGGTCAATATGCTGGGCTGCCACGACGGCATCCCCGTGCTGGACTTGAAGGGCCTGCTGCCCGAGGAACGCATCCGGGCGCTCATTGACACCCTGGTGGCTAGGGGCGGCTTTGTCAAGGACCTGCACGGGGCGAAGAACGTTTATTATCAGGTCAACGCCACCTATTACAGCGCCCTGGGCGAGGATGACCGCCGGATGCTGCTGGCGCGGGCGGTGCAGATGTTCCTGCCGGGCAAGCCCCAGGTGTGGTATCTGGACTTGTTCGCCGGGAAGAACGATTACGCCGCCATGGAAAAGGCCGGGGCCGGGGGCCACAAGGAGATTAACCGCACCAACCTCCGCCGGGAGGACATCGAGGAAGGGCTGCAGAAGCCGGTGGTCAAAGGCCAGCTGGAGCTTCTGCGGATGCGCGCCCAGCAGCCGGTGTTCGCGCCCGACGCGGAAATCACCGTGCAGGCACAGGGCAGCCGCCTGGAGATTTCCTGGAAGCGCGGCGGACAGGAAGCGCTTTTGCAGGCCGACCTGGCTTCCTGCGGGTTTACCGCAGTTGTGCGGGACGGCGATGGGCGGGAGCTTGACGGGTTCCGGCAAGAGTAGGCAGGGCTTAATTTTTCCCCCTTTCTGGACGATAAGTATAATAGAGAAAGGGGGGCTTTGCCATGCCCATAAAGCCTTTTAAAGATTTGAGCCTTGTGGACGATTTCATCTTTGGCGAAATCATGCGCAAGCCTGAAAATATCAAGCCGTTTCTGGAGGCCCTGCTGG
>CANTDZ010000095.1 GCA_947652665.1 uncultured Clostridia bacterium | reverse complement strand
TGGTGTCGAACCTGGAAAGGCTGGGCGACCACCTGACTTATATCGCCTATACCATCGGGGAGGGATAAGGGTCCAGGCGCGGTACGCCCACTTTATATAAACACCCTCTTGCCAAAGCCCCGTTCAAGGAGTAAAATGAAGGCCGAAAGGAACGGTGAGCATCATGACAAAAGAATTCTATCAAGGCAACCGCGCGCGGCTTTATGACAGCATGAAGGAAAGCTCCCTGCTGGTGCTGTTCTCCGGCACAGAGGTGCGCAAAACGAACGACGAATTTTACCCCTTTTACACCAACCGCAATTTCCTGTACCTTACGGGCCTGGACCAGAAGGAGCTGGCTCTCATCGCCTGCAAGGACGGCGCGGGGAAGGTGGAGGAAAAGCTCTACCTGCTGCCCCCGGACCTTATGGCGGAGCGCTGGACAGGCGAGCGCATCAAGCCCCAGCAAGCAGAGGAACTTTCCGGCATACAGGACATCGGCTTTGTAAGCGCCTTTGAAAGCGACCTGCACAGGCTTTGCACCAGCGGACGCTATGGGCGCCTCTACCTGGATGTATACCGCGCTTCCCCCTCCGACCGGGACGAGCCGGCCCACCGCCTGCTGAAGCGTGCCGCGTCCGACTACCCCTACCTGCAAATCGAAAACGCCAACATCCTCATCCGCCGCCTGCGCACCATTAAACAACCCTGCGAGATAGACGCCATGCGCAAGGCCGAGGAAATCACCTGCGCGGGTATCACCGCCATGATGAAAGCGTCCCACCCTGGTATGTACGAGTACCAGTACAAAGCCGTGTTCGATTACACCCTGGGCCAGTACGGGCCTCAGGGGCCGGGGTTCCCGTCCATTATTTCGGCGGGCAAAAATAATTTCTGCATCCACTATTACGGCTACAAGGGCCAGGCCCAGGACGGCGACATGATCCTAAACGACGTGGGGGCCTGGTACGACAACCTGATGACCGACGTGTCCCGGGGCTGGCCCTGCAACGGGAAATTCAGCGACCGCCAGCGGCTGCTGTACCAGTGCGCGCTGGAAACCTCAGACCACATGTTCCGCATTATCAAGCCGGGCATGAAGATGGCAGACGTGGATGGGGAATCCCACCGCTACTGCGCCGGTCTGCTGAAAGAAGCCAGCGTGTTGGACGACGTAGAAAACATCAGCCGGTACATGTGGCACGGCGGGGCCCACCATGTGGGCTTTGACGTGCACGACGTGGTGGAAACGCCGGAATTCATCGCCCCGGGCATGGTGTTCTGCGTGGACATCGGCATCTACCACGAAGAGTGGGGCATCGGCTTCCGGCTGGAGGACAACTGCTTGGTGACCGAAAACGGCTGCGAAAACCTTTCCGTCATGACCCCGCGCACCATCGAGGCCATTGAAGACACTATGAGGAAATCATGAACCAGGCATTGATGCTCGTAATGGCGGCAGGAGCCGTGCTGGGCGGCGCCGACCGCCTGCGGGGCAACAAGTGGGGCTTCGGCGACAAGTTCGAGACGGGGTTCATGCTTATGGGCTCCATGGCGCTGTCCATGGCGGGGATGATATGCCTGGCCCCGGTGCTGGCCCAGTGGCTGGGGATGGTGATTGTGCCCCTGTACCAGCTTGTGGGGGTAGACCCTGCCATGTTCGGCAGCGTTTTAGCCATAGATATGGGCGGCTACCAGCTGGCAAAGGAGCTGGCGGCAGACCCCTTGATGGGCCGCTACTCGGGGCTTGTGGTGTCCGCTGTTTTCGGCTGCACCCTGGTGTTCACTATCCCCGTGGGCATGGGCATGGTCGAGAAGCCCGACCGCCCTTTTTTAGCCAAGGGCATTATGCTGGGGCTGGCGGCTATGCCGGTGGGCCTGCTTGTGGGCGGGCTGCTGTGCGGGCTTGGATTTTTCCAGTGCCTGCACCAGAACCTCCCGGTATTTTTAGTGGCGGCAGCGCTGCTTTTGGGGATGTGGAAGGCCCCCGGTAAAATGATAAAGGGGTTCATCCTGCTGGCGGGAGGCATACGTTGGCTGGTGACCATCGGCCTGGTGCTGGCGGCGGTGGAATACATGACCGGGTGGGCCGTCCTGCCGGGCATGGCCCCCTTGGAGGAGGCCATGGAGGTGGTGGCGTCCATCTGCATCGTGCTGCTGGGCAGCTTGCCCATGGCAGAGCTTTTGCGGCGTTGCCTGGTGCGGCCCTTCGCCTGGGCGGGGGATAAGCTGGGTATGCGCCCCCAAAGCCTTACCGGGATGCTGGTGGGACTGGTCAGCGCCATACCCGCCCTGTCCATGATGAAGGATATGGACAGCCGGGGCAAGGTGGCGGTGGGGGCTTTCCTGGTCAGCGGCACCAGCCTGCTGGCGGCGCACCTGGCCTTTGTGCTCAGTACCGAGCCAGTCATGCTGGCCCCGGTGCTCTTCGGCAAGCTGAGCGGCGCGGTGGCAGCGGTTGTGCTGGCATTGTGGCTGGGGTAGGGCGTCCTCGCTCTCATGCTATAAAATCACAAATTTGGGGAAACGGAGTGGATCATCATGTGGTTGCTGGCAGCGGTTTTATCGGCCGTCTTTGCGGGGCTCACGGCGATTTTAGCCAAGTGCGGCATCAAGAAGACGGACTCCGACGTGGCGACGGCCATACGCACCATTGTGGTGCTGATTTTCTCGTGGATCATGGTATTGGTAGTTGGCTCAGCAGGAACGATCACGGAAATTGAGCCGCGGCCGTTCCTGTTCCTGGTGCTGTCCGGACTTGCGACCGGCGCGTCCTGGATATGCTATTTCAAGGCCCTCTCCCTGGGCGACGTGAACAAGGTAGTGCCTATTGACAAGTCCAGCACCATTTTATCCGTTCTGCTGGCGATTATCTGCTTTGGCGAAACGGAGCACCTGGCGGTCAAGCTGGCGTGCACCGCCGTCCTGGCCGCAGGCATATTCCTTATGGTGGAAAAGAAACCGTGCGAGCAAAAGTCCACCGACAGCCGGTGGATGGTGTATGCCGTCCTCTCCGCCGTATTCGCTGCGCTGACCTCCATCCTGGCGAAGGTAGGCATCACGGGCGTAGAATCGAACCTGGGCACGGCCCTGCGCACAGGCGTGGTTCTCCTCATGGCCTGGGCCATCGTTTTTATGCGGGGCAAGCAGGCAGAAGTAGCCAAAATTGACCGAAAAGAGCTGGGCTTCATCGCCCTGTCGGGCCTGGCAACGGGAGGCTCGTGGCTGTGCTATTATTACGCCATTCAAAACGGCATCGTCAGCGTGGTAGTGCCCATTGACAAAATGAGCATTTTAGTGACCGTGCTGTTCTCTTACATAGTGTTTAAGGAGAAGCTCTCGAAAAAGGCCGCCCTGGGCCTGTGCCTGATGGCGGCGGCTACCCTGGCTATGGCCGTTTTTGCCTAATGGCCTGAGGGCTTTTGGCCGAGCATATCCCGTTCCTGGCCTAAGTCTGCCCGGATGAGCTTTATCAGTACAATGCCCATAGGCGCCAGAGTGAGCCAAATAGCCTTCTCCGCCATGGAGGGGCAAAGGGCTGTCAGCAGCGCCGCCCCCGCAAAGAAGCAGGACACCATGCCTGCGTGGATAAGTCCCCGGCGCAGGGCTGTGCCGTCTTTTTTGCGGATGGCTTTGGCAAAGCCCACCCCCACCTGCCGGATGTGGTTGGTGCAGAAGGTGGTGGCCATGGGGATGCCTTCCGCCTGCCGAAAGGTGTTGTACTGCATGGAGGCCATGAAGTTGATGAGCACCTGCACTACCTGGTGGGGTATGGTCAGGGGCAGCAGGCCGATGAGGAACAGTGCCGCTGTCTCTAAAAGGATGAGGTATGTGTCCCAGCGGAGGAACCCCAGTTTTTTCACGGGAGAGGGTAGGGCCTCCGACACAAAAGCTCCCAGCAGATAGGCCGAAATGGGTATCAGATAGTAAACCCCGCTCAGCCAATCCCCTTTGCCAAAGGCAATAGCCATGACCACTACGTTCGCTGTCTGTGCGTTGCAGAACACGCCGCCCCGCAGGATGTATGTATAGGCTCCCATCATGCCGCCAGCGGCCATTAGCAGGGCGTAAACAGTTTTCTGCTCACAGACAAGGTAGTGAGGTTTCTCTGGATTCGTTTTCATAAATAACACTTCCCTTCCCCGATATTATAAAGCATGAGGAAGGGAAGGACAAGATGGTTTTATGCGCACATAAGGGGAAATTGACGGAATGATTAGGGTGTGCTATACTTAAAGAAAATGTCTGCCTATATTCACAGGCAAACGGAGCATAAAGGGGAGCGGCATCAATGGAAATGGATATACTCACGCAAGCACAGCGCTTTGCAGCCGACCACAAGGAGGAACAGCGGGCACTCCTGCGGGAGCTGGGACGGATACCCGCACCATCTTACCAAGAGGATAAGCGGGCCGTCTTTGTGAGGGACTGGCTTCGCGCCCAGGGAGCCCAGGATGTGGAAATCGACAAGGCAAAAAATGTGGTTTGCAGGATAGGCTGTGAAGGGAAGAAGGATTGGGTTGCCTTTGCCGCCCACACGGACATCGTGTTCCCAGATACAGAGCCCCTCCCGATGGAAGAGCACGACGGCAAGCTCTACGCGCCCGGCATTGGTGACGACACAGCCAACCTGGTGAATCTGCTGCTGTGTGCAAAATTTTTGCTCCAGAACCAGGTTGAGATGGAGCCGGGAATCCTCATCGTCTGCAACGCCTGCGAGGAAGGGCTGGGAAATCTGGCAGGCACCAAGCAGCTTTTCGCCGATTATGGCGGGCATATCCGCGCGTTCTATTCCTTCGACGGCTATATGCCCCACTGCACCTGCACGGCGGTGGGGTCGTACCGCTACCGCATTACCTGCAAGACCACGGGCGGGCACTCTTATGCAGACTGGGGCCGCCCCAACGCCATCGCCATCCTCAGCGCGCTGGTAGGGGAACTGTATAAAATACAGCCTCCAACACAAGCCAAAACCACCTATAACGTGGGGCGCTTTGAGGGCGGCACCACCGTCAACAGCATTGCCCAGGAGGCGTCTATGCTGTATGAATTCCGCTCGACTTCCCAGCAGTGTCTGGAGGAGATGGAGGGCAAATTTCAGGCAGCGGTGGAGGCTTGCCGAGGCCAGGGCGGCGAACTGACCGTGGAGCTTTTAGGGGTGCGTCCCGGGGACGGCCCCTTGGATCGGGCGGCGCTGGAGGCCTTTACCGGACGCACGGCGGAGATTATCCGCTCCGTGTGCGGCTGCGATGCCGTGATATCCCCGCAATCCACCGACAGCAACGTGCCGCTGAGCAAGGGGATTCTTGCCAACACTCTGGGTACGGTCCGCGGGGACTTGGCGCACACCCGCCAGGAGTGGGTAGAACTGGACAGCCTGACCACAGGCCTGGAGTTGGCCCTTGCTATAGTTTTGCAGAAAGATCTCTGATATATTTAACACGAGAGATATCATACCAAAAGATAAGGAGTGGATCAACATGCTGAAAGTTGGACTGATTTTGTATTCTGTACGTGAGGAAATGGCCAAGGACCCTATTGCCACAGTAGAGCGGGTCGGGCAGCTGGGCTATAAAAACATCGAGGTGTGCAATCACAACGCCATCCAGGACCCCGGCTGCGGGTTCGGGGTGGATGCGGAGGAGCTGAAAGCGACCTTCGACAAGTTCGGCTCCCAGGTGATAAGCGCCCACATCTTCCCGCTGGAAAAAGCCGACCTCAAGGCTGTGCTGGACTATAACCAGGTGCTGGGCAACCGGAACATCGTCAACCCCATGGGCCACTTTACCACCTATGATGACCTGATGCGCCAGTGTGAGAGCTTCAACCGGATTGGAAAGGCCTGTAGTGAGGAGGGCTTCACGTTCCTGTACCACAACCATGACCATGAGTTCCGCACCTTCAACGGGAAGCGCATTTTGGACTACATCGTGGAGAATACGGACCCGCAGTACCTCTCTCTGGAGCTGGACACCTTCTGGACCATGCGTGCGGGAATGGACCCCATCGAGCAGCTCAAGCACTTCGGAAGCCGGGTAAAGCTGGTCCATCAGAAGGACTTCGCCTGGGACAGCCTGGCGCCCATCAATACCATCGGCTTGACTCCGGAGGACTACGAGATGAAGCTTGATGAGTCAACCGGCCTTGACGGCACCAGCGCCTACGCCCAGAATGGCGGCAAGCACACCATCCCCACGGAGGAGGAAGCTGCCCGAGCCCGTGAGATCCGCAATACGGCCTTTACGGAGATCGGCACGGGGATTATGCCCATTCAGGCTATTATCGACACAGCCAACGCCTGCACTGAGGCCGAATACATCATTTTGGAGCAGGACTACACCCGCATGGAAAGTCAACTGGCCAGTATTGAAAAGAGCATGGAAGCCTTCAAGAAGTTTGGCGGCATCCAGTGGTGAGCGGCAAGCGTGTGCAGAAAAATTGGAAATGAATCTTGAGAGGACAGGGCAAAGGACGAATACCGTTTGTCCTGTCTTTTTATGGAGAAAAGGAGATACGGAATGACAATGCTAAAATTTATTGTCTGCTTCATCGCCGGTATTGGCGCGGGACTGGGGACAGGCTTTGCAGGCATGAGCGCTGCCGCTGTCATAGCGCCCATGCTGATTACATTCTTGGGACTCCCGGCCTACGAAGCCGTGGGTATTGCGCTTGCCAGTGATGTGCTTGCCAGTGCGGTCAGCGCTTACACCTATGGGAAAAATAAAAACTTAGATGTGCGCAATGGGCTGGTAATGATGGTCACCGTGCTGATATTCACACTGGTGGGCAGCTTTACCGCGAGCCTTGTGCCAAACAGCACGATGGGCAGCTTCTCTGTGTTCATGACCCTGCTGCTGGGCATCAAATTCATCGTAAAGCCCGTCATGACCACCAAGGAATCTATGGGCGAGGTCAGTGCCAAAAAGCGGTTCATCCAGTCGGTCATCAGCGGGACAGTGGTAGGCTTTATCTGCGGTTTCATCGGCGCGGGAGGCGGCATGATGATGCTCCTGCTGCTCACCAGCGTCCTGGGTTATGAGCTGAAGACGGCTGTAGGTACCAGCGTGTTTATTATGGCGTTTACCGCGTTCACGGGTGCGATGAGCCACTTTGCAATCGGCGGTATGCCGGATATCGGGTGCCTGGTCTTCTGCGTGGCGTCCACCTTGCTATGGGCCAGGATAGCGGCGAAGTTCGCCAACAAGGCCAGTCCGGCCACCCTGAACCGTGCAACGGGTGTTGTGCTGGCTGTATTGGGAATCGCTATTTTGGGAGTGAATTATTTTGCGTAATTAACGTGAGTGCATGGACGAAAAAGGCGGATGGATTTCATCGTGCTTGACAGAGAGACCTAGCTATACTATCGAAAAATAGAATGAAAGGAGTGCAGTTACCTGTGAAAGCGAGACTTTTAAGTAGCAGCAGTATTGTAATGTCATACGACTATTTCGCTTACGGGATAGCTGTGCCCTTTTTTACCTGCTAAAAAATAAAACGGCAGGATATAGCACAGCTTTCCCAGGACTTTGATAGTTTTATCAAGGTCCTTTTTTGCGCGCAAAAATAAATTTGATTGGAGAAAAAGTATGGATATATGGCAGAAATTATATGAAAAAGCAAAGGCTGAGTACCACCCCGAGGACGTGTCCCCGTTTGTTTATGCACACCATGTGGTATGCGCTTTGGAAAGCGAAAATGGAGACGTCTATGCCGGCTTTTGCATAGAGGGCTGCAGCGGGGTCATGAACCTTTGCGCGGAGAGGGTCGCGGCGCTGAATATGTATGTAAACAGTGGGCAGACGGTCATTAAACGACTCATTGCCTTCCGGGATGCTCCCCCCGACGAAAAAGTGGAGGGCAGTGGTATGCCCTGTGGAGCGTGCCGGGAATTCCTGATGCAGCTTTCTTACAAAAACAGGGACATGGAGATCATGGTCGACTACGGAAAGCGCAAGACGATAAGGCTTTGGAAACTGATGCCTAGTTGGTGGGGCGACAATCGGTATAAGACAGGCGAAGATTCTTGAAAACCTGTACCAATAGGCTAAAACCTTTTGAGTAAGGTGCGAAAAGCGGCAATGGTACAAAGGGCCTGAGCAGA
>CANTDZ010000094.1 GCA_947652665.1 uncultured Clostridia bacterium | reverse complement strand
GTGCACTGGTCGTTAAAGGCGTTCTCCACCATCTCGTCCAGGGTATCCAGGAAGTATTTCTCGTCAACGCCGTAATCCTTGATGGTCTTCTTGATGCCGATCTTCTCCTTCAAATCCTCCAGGGCGGCGATGAAGTTCTCGAAAATCTCGTCGTCGTTCTTGCCCTTGATGCCGGCGAACTTGGCGGCCTCGATATAGCGCTCTTTGGCGTGGGGGTACTGGTACTGGGAGAAGGTGCCCATCTTGGTGGGGACGTCTGCGGCGTTGTAGCGGATGACATCGGTGAGGATGACCGCGTTGGCTACGCCGTGGGGCAGGTGATGGTAAGCACCCAGCTTATGGGCCATGGAGTGGTTTACACCCAGGAAGGCGTTGGCGAAAGCCATACCGGCCATGCAGGAAGCCTCGGCCATCTTCTCACGGGCGATGGGGTCGTTGGCGCCGTTGGCATAGGCAGAGGGCAGGTAATCGAACACAGTCTTGATTGCCTGCAGGGCCAGGCCGTCGGTGAACGGGGTGGCCATGATGGACACATAAGCCTCGATAGCATGAGTCATAACGTCGATACCGGAGGCGCTGGTCAGGCCCTTGGGGGCGTTCATCATGTTGTCCACGTCGACGATAGCCATGTTGGGCAGCAGCTCGTAGTCGGCAATGGGCCACTTGGTGCCGGTCTTCTCGTCGGTGATGATGGCGAAGGGCGTAACCTCGGAGCCGGTACCGGCGGAGGTGGGGATGGCCACGAACATAGCCTTCTCGCCCATCTTGGGGAACTTATAGATACGCTTGCGGATATCCATGAAGTCCATGGACATGGAAGCGAAGTCGGCGTCCGGATGCTCATACAGCACCCACATGATCTTGGCCGCGTCCATAGCGGAGCCGCCGCCCAGGGCGATGATCACGTCGGGCTCGAAGGAGCGGATCTGCTGGACACCCTCCAGGGCATTGGCCAGGGTGGGGTCGGGCTGTACGTTCCAGAAGCAGGAGTACTGGATGTTCATCTCGTCCAGCTTGTCGGTGATGGGCTTGGTGTAGCCGTTCTGATACAGGAAGGTATCGGTGACGATGAAAGCCTTCTTCTTATTGTATTCGGTCTTCAGCTCATCCAGAGCCAGGGGCATGCAGCCCTTCTTGAAATATACCTTCTCGGGTACACGGAACCACAGCATATTCTCTCTCCTCTCGGCCACGGTCTTGACATTGATCAGGTGCTTGACGCCTACGTTCTCACTGACGGAGTTGCCGCCCCAGGAGCCGCAGCCCAGGGTCAGGGACGGAGCCAGCTTGAAGTTGTACAGGTCGCCGATGCCGCCCTGGGAGGAGGGGGTGTTGACAAGGATACGGCAGGTCTTCATAGCCGCCTGGTGCTTGGCCATCTTCTCCTTCTCGGCTGTGTGGATGTACAGCGAGGAGGTGTGGCCGTAGCCGCCGTCGGCCACCAGCTGCTCGGCTTTGGCGATGGCATCGTCAAAGTCCTTCGCCTTGTACATGGCCAGCACGGGGGACAGCTTCTCATGGGCGAACTCTTCGGAGATGTCTACGCTCTCCACCTCGCCGATGATGATCTTAGTGGACTCGGGCACCTCCACGCCAGCCAGGGCGGCGATGGTGTGGGCCTTCTGGCCAACGATCTTGGCGTTCAAAGCGCCGTTGATAATGATGGTCTTGCGGACCTTCTCGGTCTCGGACTTGTTGAGGAAGTAGCAGCCGCGCTTCTGGAACTCGTCCTTCACCTGCTTGTAAACCTTATCCAGCACGATAACCGACTGCTCGGAGGCGCAGATCATGCCGTTGTCGAAGGTCTTGGAGTGGATGATGGAGTTGACAGCCAGGATCACGTCGGCGGTGTCGTCGATGATAGCCGGGGTGTTGCCCGCGCCCACGCCCAAAGCAGGGGTGCCGGAGGAGTAAGCGGCGTTGACCATGCCGGGGCCGCCGGTGGCCAGGATGATGTCCGCCTCGGCCATGACCTTATTGGTCAGCTCCAGGGAGGGCACGTCAATCCAGCCGAAGAGGCCCTCGGGAGCGCCGGCCTTTACAGCGGCGTCCAGCACGACCTTGGCGGCCTCGATGGTGCACTTCTTGGCACGGGGGTGGGGACTGATGATGATGCCGTTGCGGGTCTTCAAAGCCAGCAGGGTCTTGAAAATAGCAGTAGAGGTGGGGTTCGTGGTGGGGATGACCGCCGCGATGACGCCGATGGGCTCCGCGATCTTCTTGGTGCCGAAGGCCGGGTCCTCCTCGATGACGCCGCAGGTCTTGGTGTTCTTGTAGGTGTTGTAGATGTACTCAGCCGCGTAGTGGTTCTTGATAACCTTGTCCTCCACCACGCCCATGCCGGTCTCTTCCACGGCCATGCGGGCCAGCGGGATGCGCTGGAAGTTGGCGGCCATGGCGGCTGCGCGGAAGATCTCGTCTACCTTCTCCTGGGTGTAGGAGGCATAGATCTTCTGCGCCTCGCGGACACGCTCTAACATTCTCTCGAATGTTTCCGTGTTTTCCACGATCTCAAACGTTGTCTTTGTTTCCATGAAATCACTCATCCTTTGCTGTTTATTTTGTGCTGAACCTTTCTTTCAAGTGATTGGAAAGTATGGCAAGGGAAACCGCCATATTTTCATTTTGCACCAAGACCCCTTCGGGGACGCTCAAGTGGACGTTGGCGAAATTCCATACCGCCAGGATGCCGCCTTCGATCAAGGTATCGCAGACCTCCTGGGCGTGCTCCCCCGGCACCGTGATGATGCCGATGCGCACCCGCATCCGCCTGCACAGGTTCGAAAGCTTCTCCATGGGCAGGATCTTCTTGCCCCCCACCTCCGTGCCGTACACCTGGGGGTCCGTGTCGAACCCGGCCAGGATGTCCAGCCCGTACTGGGGGAACACGTCGTAGGACAAAAGCGCCTTCCCGAGCTTCCCGGCACCTACCAGAATGGCCTCCTGGGTGTTGTCATAGCCAAGGAAATGCTCCAGCTCCCCAATAAGCTCCGTGCGGACATAGCCGACCTTTGGCCGGCCCGAGCTGCTCACGGAAGCCAGGTCCTTGCGCACCACTACGTCATTGAGGCCCAGCGCCTCTGCTACGGCTGTTGCCGAAACATACCGGCGTCCTTCCCCTTCCAGGCTGCGCAGGAAGTGCAGGTAAGTGGGCAGCCGCGAGAGGGTCTGTCTCGATACGCTCCGGCCCGGCATTTCTTCACCCCTTTCCAACTTTGATAATATTTTAACACAATCCTGTGGGGATGTAAATTGGTAGCTTTGATATATCGATATCAAAGAATCGATTGAATTTGTTCAATTTGCCATGTGCGCCGCATCTTGTGCCTGCGCCTGGCCAGAAGCCCCATATTTTCCAAAGGGTGCTCCCTGTTTTTTGGCAATTTTGAAATCAATTCGCTCTTATTTTAACCTATTTCGCCGCCGAAAGCAAGGCCATTTTGCAAAAAGAAAGGGTCGATTTTTCCCAATGCAGGAAATTCGACCTTTCTTTTCGGCAAATCTGCCAATATCACCCCAGCTGCTTCTGTAAAAGCGCCAAAGAGCATAGCCCTTCCGCCGCCCAGCGGCAGTTGCTGCAGACCGTTTCAAACTGCCCCTCGTCAATCTCCAGCAGCCGGGCCCGCACCTGCTGCCATGTAAGCTCCCCTCCCGGGGCCGCCCCCAGCACCGTGAACGCGCCTTGGTCCCGGTGCCGCACATCCTCCGTGCCGTGGGCGCAGCCGCCGTCCGCAAGAAGGTTCGGGCAGGCGGCGCAGATGTCGTCGGGGCCGGAAGCCAGGCGCAGGGGCTCCCCCGCCTTCAGCGCGCTTATGACAGACGCCATATTTTCCGTAAATTCTTCGCTGTACCCATGGCCTGTGAACAGCGCCATGCAGAATAAATGATGGCCTCGTATGTTCTTCATAGGGTGTCCACCAGCTGGGCGCGCTTGAGGCTTGCGACAACGGCCACGGCGGCGAAATACGCCAGGGCTACGGAGATCACGTCTTTGAGCAAAAACGGCACAGACACCGCCACCGCCGACTGCCAGAACGTGGAAGAAGTAAGGAAAGCAAACTGCGCCACGCCGCACACATGGCACACGAGAAGCCCGGCCACTCCCAGGGCTATGGACACGATGCGGTTGTTAAGCCGCGCGCCCCAGCCGCACAAAAGCGAAATGGCGAAGAACCCCCACATAAAGCCCCCCGACATCCCCAAAAAGGCCCCTACGCCGCCGCTGAACCCCGCAAAGACCGGCAGTCCTACCGCGCCGATGACCAAATAGACCAGCACCGCCAAAGACCCCAGCGCCGGGCCCAATATGTAGCCGCACAGGGCCACCGCGAAGGTCTGCAGGGTGACCGGCACGCCCGTAGGCAGGGGGATGGAAATCTGCGAGAGCACCGCCAGGAGCGCGGCGCACACGCCGGTCATGACGACTTTCTGCACGTGGCTTTTGAATCCGATTTTCATAAAAATCACCTTTCTTAATTGTTTTACTCCGCTCGGAGCTTCTCCAGGAAATCGCGCTTGATGTTGACTTCCCCGGCCCCAAAGCATTTCTCGCTGCCGTCGGGCAGGCGCACCAGCAGGCGCGCTTGGCTGTCGACCCCCAGCACCGTGCCCTCCCGCAGGGTTTCGCCCTCCTGGAAGGTGATGTCCACCCCTGTCAGCAGGGAGCGGGAGCTGTATTCCTTCATAAAGGGGCGCTCGGGCAGGGCCTGGTAGTAGGTAAAGAAATGATTCAGGATTTGCGCCGCCAGCTTCGTCCGGGCCCCGGCAGGCGCTTCCTTCCCAAAAAGCGACCCCGCCACCTGGGCCACTTCGCCGGGGAAGCCGCCTTCGGGGTCGGTAAGGTTGGTGCCCATGCCCAGGACGGCATAGTGCAGGCCGCTGTTTTCAAAGTCCACCGCAGCTTCCGTCAGGATGCCACAGACCTTACGGCCGTGAAAGTAGACGTCGTTGACCCACTTTATCATGGCCCGGTCCCCCGTCACGTCGTCGATGGCCCGGGCTACGGCCACAGCGGCGGCGGTAGTGATGGACAACGCTTCCTCTGCCGAAAACCGGGGCCGCAGCAGGACGCTCATATAAAGCCCCCCGCCTTTGGGCGAGTAGAACGAACGGCCCAGCCGGCCCTTCCCCATGGTCTGGCGCTCGGCAATGACCACCATGCCCTCCCGACCCCCTTGCTCGGCCAGCTCTTTGAGGACAGTGTTGGTAGAGGTCACCACTTCCCGCACGTCGATGGCGGCCATGGCGGCTTGGGGTTCCAGCAGGCGGCGGATGTTGCCGGGGCTGAGAACGTCGCTTTCAGACAGCAGGCGGTAGCCCTGATTGGTTACGGCGGAAATCTGGTAGCCTTGCTCCCGCAGGTGCTTCACGGCTTTCCACACCGTGTTGCGGGTGACGCCCAGCTTTTCGGCCATCTGCTCGCCGGAAGCCGGGCCCGCTGCCTCCTGCAAAAGCTCTAATACTTTATCGGCTGCTTCCATAGAATGCGGCCTCCTTTCCTTTCTATAAAGTACCACAAAGGAATGTGTATTGTCAACTTAAAAAATTTTCTCAGGGTGACAATGAAAAGAAAGAAAAACTTGCATTTGGAAGAAAGGCGTGGTATAATAGCAAAGTTGTTTGAGACAGAGTTTCAAACTTCCTTGCTCCGCGACAAACCAAAACGAGCGCGGGGCCAAAAGACCAAAAGGAGGTGCAATACAAATGGCAGAAGGTAAGAACCTGTACGAGACGGTCATCGTCACTTCCGCGAAGCTCGGGGAGGAAGGCAGTGCCGCCCTCGTGGAGAGATTCAAGGCTCTCATCGCAGAGCACGGGACTGTGCAGAGTGTTGACGACTGGGGGAAGCGGCGTTTCGCCTATCCCATCCAGAAGCAGACCGAGGGCTACTACACCCTTATCAACTTTGAGAGCGATCCCGACTTTACCGCCGAGCTGGACAGGCGGTACCAGATCACCGACGGCATTATGCGCACGATCATCGTCAAGCGCGACCCCCGTCACGTGAACGCCCAGAAGCCTCAGAAGGCCCACAAGGCTGAGGAATCCAACATCGATGTGGAAGCCATTGCAGTGGAAGCTGTAGAGGCCCCCGCCGAGAGCGCTGAATAAGAAAGCGGGTAGTTGTCATGTTGAATGTTGCCGTGATCATGGGGCGGCTGGTGGCCGACCCCGAATTGAGACACACAGCCAGCGATATCGCCGTTACCAGCTTCCGCGTGGCCGTTGACCGCAGCTTCGTCCGCCAGGGCGAGGAGCGGCAGGCCGATTTTATCGATGTGGTTGCTTGGCGCTCTACGGCGGAATTCGTCTGCCGGTATTTTACCAAAGGGTCGATGATCGCTGTCAACGGCTCCATCCAGACCCGCAGCTATGAGGACCGCCAGGGCAACAAGCGCACCGCCGTGGAAATTGTGGCGGACAACGTGAGCTTCTGCGGTTCCAAGAAGGAAAGCGGCGGCTCTTATGACCGGGCCCCCCTCCCCCAGGAGGCGCCCCCGGCCCAGAACCTGCCGGCCCCGGCTTATTCCAGCGGCAGCTCCGAGGACTTCGAGGAGATCCTCACCGATGACGACCTCCCCTTCTAAGGGCTGCTCCGCAAGACCATCCATCTATTTTGTAAAGGAGGCTTTTTGGCTATGGCAGATAGACCCGAAAGAGAAGTGCGCCGTGGACGTAAGGGGCGCAAAAAGGTATGCAGCTTCTGCGTGGACCATGCAGAATATATCGATTACAAGGATGTAGCCAAGCTGCGCCGCTTCATTTCCGAGAGAGGCAAGATCCTCCCCCGCCGCGTTACCGGTACCTGCGCCCGTCATCAGCGGGCCCTGACCGTCGCGATCAAGCGTGCGCGCCATCTGGCTCTGCTCCCCTACACCAGCGACTGATTTGAATCAACGGAGAGGCCTTCCGCCAGCGGCAGAGGGCCTCTCTTTTTATCTTTTATCCGGAGGTGCAGCTATGAAATTTTTCGATTCCCATATCCATTTCTTCCCGGACAAGCTGGCCGGCAAGGCCCTGCCGAGGCTTTCCGGCATTTGCAAGTCCCCCTATTTCAGCGACGGCACCCGGGGCGGCACCCTGCAGAAGATGCAGGATTGGCAAGGGGAGGACGAGTTTGCCGGGGCCATGGTGCTGCACATTGCCACCAGCGCCCACCAGCAGAAGTCCGTCAACGACTTTGCCGCCCAGAGCCAGGGGGATAAGCTGTTCTGCTTTGGCAGCGTGTTCCCCACCGCCCCCGACGCTTTGCAGGAGTTGGAGCGCATTAAGGCGCTGGGCCTGCACGGGGTGAAGTTCCACCCGGACTATCAGGAGTTTTTCATCGAAGACCCCCACGCCCTGCCCCTCTACGCCAAGGCCCAGGAGCTGGGCCTGCCCGTGGTTTTCCACACCGGGCGCGACCCCTACTCCCCGTGGCTCATCCACGGCCACCCCGGCGCCGTGGCCCGGCTGGCCGAGCGCTTCCCGAAGCTCACCATCATCGCCGCGCACATGGGCGGCATGGAGCAGCCCGAGGAAGCCGCCAAATACCTGGCTGGGCGGGAAAACGTCTACTTCGACACGGCGTTTGCGTCGCACTTCCTCACGCCCGAGCAGTTTGCCCATCTCGTCCGCCTGCACGGGGCCGACAAAATCCTCTTTGCCACCGACTGCCCCTGGAGCACCGTCCCTGATGAACTGGGGCTGCTCCGAGCCGCCGGGCTCACGGAGGAGGAACAGGAGAACATTGCCTGGAAAAATGCGGCCCGGCTATTTAACATAAGTATTTGATTTTTTCTTCCCCGTTTTCAAAAACAGAATAGGGCCTGTCCCCGATGGCCTCGATATCGCCGCCGTTTACAAAAAGCGTTACTTCTTCCGGCAGGGCCACGACTTTCCTATGCTTGGATACTTCTAATAGATACTGCCGGATCGTTTCGACTTCTTCGGCAGGCCGATTGGTGTAGTGGCATAAAATCGAGGTTCCATTTAAGATATCAAAGCCGTCGATTTCCTTCAAGCCCACTTCGTTTGCATCATCCAGCTTGCAGGCTTCCAAATCCTTCCCAAAGATGATAGCGCCTGCGCTTCCCCCCAAAAGGACTCCT
>CANTDZ010000093.1 GCA_947652665.1 uncultured Clostridia bacterium | reverse complement strand
AGTTTCTCACTTTTTGAAATTTTTGCATAGCAGGCTCATACGGCTCCCTTGGGCGGTGCCTGCAGTCTCTTTACATTCACGGGCCCAATGTTCAAGCTTTTCCAAATATTCTTCATCATACCCATCAAGCATTTCTTTATATCGCTCAAGGGTTTCCTGTTCCCACTCTTCCCCTCCTGCCGGAAAAAGGCTGTCTGTCTCCATTCCGATATTTTCCATTACCATATTGTACCGTTCCACATGGGGGCCTTTTACAAAGCGTGTTGCCGTATCGTATGAGATACCCAGCCCCAGCGTCGACAGCCGTCCGTTTATGGTCGGCCCTGTCAGCGTGACGGCGTTGGCCACGGCTTTCTGGGTCACTTCCACCTGATGGCTTGTCCCGGCGTAAATCATGAAGGAGGTGAGCGTCACCGCCAAGATAGCCGCGAAAACCAGCAGGATCAGGATGTTTCGGAACTTGTGCCGCCACAAGCTCCAGCCTGCGCGTTTTAAGAACATAAGACCACTCCTTTTTAGTTTCTTACCCTATAGACGCGGCAGGGCCTGGTTTGGTTAGGCGGTTTTGAAAAAAATTTTGAAAAATTTTGCGAATTCACAAAAAGTTCACAAAGAGCTCACGGAATCTTCGGGCGGCCTTTAGGCGGCGTTTCCTTTGGGCCGGTATAATACCCCCACACCAAACAGAAAGGGCGTGATGCCATGGGCTTTCGCCATGAGTGGAAGCATACAATCGCCCACGCCGACCTGTGGGCTTTGCGCGCAAGGCTCGGGGCCGTGCTGGAAACCGACCCCCACGCGGTGGACGGGCGCTACTTCATCCGCAGCTTATACTTTGACGACCTGCGGGACAAGGCCCTGCAGGAAAAGCTGGACGGGGTGAACCGCCGGGAGAAGTTCCGCCTGCGGTACTATAACGGGGACATATCCAGGGTGCTGCTGGAGAAGAAAAGCAAAATCAACGGCTTGTGCCTTAAGGAGCAGGCCGCCATGAGCCAGCCGGAGGCCAGGGCCGCCGCAGAGGGCGACAGCTTCCTTTTAAGCCACAGCGAACAGCCGCTCTTGGCCGAGCTGGGGCGCAAAATGAAGGACGAGGCCCTGCGTGCCAAAGCCATTGTCGACTACACACGGGAGCCCTTTATCTATGGGCCGGGCAACGTGCGGGTCACCCTGGACTATGGGCTACGCACAGCCCTCTCTCCCGCAGGCTTCCTAGATCCGGGCTGCCCGACGCTCCCTGTGCCCGATGCTCCCGTGATCCTTGAGGTCAAGTGGGACGCCTACCTTCCCGCCCTCATCCGCGACCTGGTGCAGACCCCTTGCACCCGCAGCGGTTCCTTTTCCAAATACGCCGCCTGCCGGATATTTGGGTAAAAATAAACTCAGAACAGGAGAATCCCTATGACTTTTCAAGACATTTTCAAATCCAGCTTTCTGGAGAACGTACAGAGCGTTTCCCTTTTCGACATGGCCCTTGCCCTGATTTTGGCCTTCGGCGTGGGGCTGTTCATCTTCCTGATTTACAAAAAAACCTTTGCCGGGGTGATGTACTCCTCCGGCTTCGGCGTGACCCTGGTGGCTTTGACCATGATCACCACCCTGGTCATTCTGGCTGTGACTTCCAACATCGTCCTTTCCCTGGGCATGGTGGGCGCGCTTTCCATCGTGCGGTTCCGCACTGCCATTAAGGAGCCGTTGGACATTGCGTTCCTGTTTTGGGCGATTGCGGCGGGCATCGTGTTGGCGGCAGGGCTGATCCCCCTGGCCATGTTTGGCAGCGTGGCCATTGGACTGGTGCTACTGGTCTTCGCCAACAAGAAGCCCCATCTCAACCCCTACATGGTCGTGCTGCGCTGCAATGGGCACGAGAGCGAGTCGGCCGCTGTGGGATTTTTGCAGAACCAAGTCCAGCGCATGGCGGTCAAGAGCAAGACGGCCCAGCAGGGCATGGTAGAATTGAACCTGGAAGTACGCTTGCGCGGCCACGATACCGATTTTGTAAACCAACTCGCCAGTATCCCGGGAGTTGCCAGCGCCGTGCTGGTCAGCTTTAATGGCGAGTATATGGGCTAGGGGGCGCACATGGCAGCGCATAAGCATATCAATAAGATTTGTTGTGTGGTCATAGCGGCCTGCATCATCCTGACGGCGCTCTTTATGGGCGGCGAGGCCTGGGGGCTACAGAAGGCTTCGGCGGCGCCAGGCTACGAAGGGCGGCTGTTTGACAACAGCCAGATGCACACGATCGATATTGTGATGGACGATTGGGAGGGCTTCCTCGAGACCTGCGAGAATGAGGAGTATGCCGTGTGTTCGGTGGTGATCGACAACGAGGTCCGGAAAAACGTAGGTATTCGCGCAAAAGGGAACACTTCGCTTACCCAGGTGGCCCAGTACGGCAATGACCGTTACAGCTTTAAGATCGAATTCGACCACTACGACAGCACGCAGAGTTATTACGGCCTGGATAAGCTCAGCCTCAACAACCTCATCCAGGACAACACCTGCATGAAGGATTACCTCGTCTACCAGTTGATGGGCGCGTTCGGGGTGCCCTCTCCCCTGTGCTCCTATGCCTATATCACGGTCAACGGCGAGGACTGGGGCCTGTACCTGGCCATCGAGGGCGTGGAGGATGCTTTTTTGCAGCGTAATTTCGGCAGCGATACCGGCGAACTCTACAAGCCCGACAGCATGGATATGGGCGGCGGCCGGGGCAATGGCGGCGGATTCGATATGGCGGATTGGCAGGAAGGCCGTGAAGATTTCCAGCCAGAGGGCCTCCCCAACGAAATGCAAGGCGGTATGCCTGGTGAGATGCCCGGAGAAATGCCCGGCAATATGCCAGATAATATACCCGATGGCATGGAACCCGGAGGCGGCCAGGGCTTCTCCGGCGGGGGCCCTGGTGGGATGGGCGCCGATGATGTGTCCCTTATCTATACGGACGACGATTTCGACAGCTACCAGAACATCTTCGATAACGCCAAAACCGACGTGACCGATGCGGACAAAAAGCGGCTCATTGAAGCATTGCGCCGGCTGGGCGAACAGGAGGATTTGGATAATACGCTCTTTACCGAGGATGTGCTGCGGTACTTTGTGGTGCACAATTTCGTGTGCAATTTCGACAGCTACACCGGCTCGATGATACACAACTACTACCTCTACGAAAAAGACGGCCAGCTGGCTATGATCCCTTGGGATTACAATCTGGCCTTTGGCGGATTCATGGGGACGCAGAGCGCACAGGCTATGGTAAATTATCCCATTGATACGCCGGTGTCGGGAGGCACGATCGATTCCCGGCCCATGCTGGCGTGGATTTTTTCCGACGAAACGTATACCCAGCAATACCATGCCCTTTTCAGCGAGTTCATGGCGCAGCTCTTTGACAGCGGGGCCTGCGAGGAAATCATTGCAAACGCTAAGGCGCTCATCGCCCCTTACGTAGAAAAAGACCCGACGAAATTCTGCACCTACGAGGAGTTTGAAACCGGCACGGCGGCTTTGCAGGAGTTCTGTTCCCTGCGTGCCGAAAGCATCCGTGGCCAGCTGGCAGACACTGTGCCCTCAACGCAGGAGACACAGGCTCAGCAGCCGGACGCACTGGTAGATGCCGGAGACTTGAACCTCTCGGATATGGGCAGTATGCAAAACGGCGGCATGGGCGGACGCGGCGGTCAAAGGGAAGAATTTACCCCCAACCAAGATGGCAATGCGGAGGAGGAAAACCCGGTTCCTGAACTGCCACAGGATGGCGGCGAACCACCCAATATGGAGGAAAGGCAGCGTCCCGGCCAGCCGGGGCAGGCCAGCCAGGAGAATCCCACTGGGAACTGGGTTTTGCTGGGTGCAAGTGCCGCCGTACTGGCTATCGGATTGGGCATTGCCTTCGGATACAAGAAGAAAGTTTAAGAATACAACGCACAAAAAAGTACCTGCTGGAGAGCCAACAGGTACTTTTTACTATCTTAAAAATTCGGATTTATTAAAAGTCGTATTCGATGACGCCCCAGGGGGTCTCCTGCTTGTGCAGGGCAATGGACTTCGACATCTCCCTCACCTCGTCGCCCGTCACGCTGCGGTTAAGCGCCTGGGATACGAAGATGGCATCGGAAAGCAGGGCTGTCTCCATGGCGATGAAGGGGGAATCAATGCGGGTGGAATCGTCCAGGTCACCCCGCAGGTAGGCGGCCCAATGCACCTGATTGTCGTTGTAGAGAGCCATGCGGGGGTCAAGCTGGGCCTCCTTGCGGCCGTTCTCTTGACAGTTGATGATCTTGGAGGTTTTCAGGCCGTCTTCGTAGCCGAAGAACTCCAGAGTAGGCTTCTGGGCCTCACCGCCGCCCATAATCCGGCCGCCCTTGGGTACGGCCAAATCGCCGCCGGTAGTATCCACATCGATAAGCTTGATACCGCCCATAGATCCCGCTATGAAGCTGGTGCCCACTTCGTCCATGTGCATGGCCCAATCCTCGTAGATGTCCAGAGACACGCCGTTCTTGAACTTAGCAATGCCCACGCTCAAATCCTCCACATCATAGGTAAGGCCGTCGGGCAGCAAGCGGGGGTCCTGGTAGTAGTCGGCATAAGACACGCCGTAGACCGTGTCCAGCTCGGGCATACCCATAATATAGAGCATCTGTGCCAAATGGTAGATGCCCAGGTCACACAAGGGGCCGTGCACGCCGATGTCCTTCTTGATAAAGTCCCGGGAGAACATGGGCATATCAAAGCCGGGACGCCCTTCGCGGCGGTGCCCTACACTGCGGGCATGGTAAATCTTGCCAAGCTTGCCTTCTTCGATCATCTTCTTGGCATAACGGGTCTGCAGGTTATAAATGGAGCTGATCTGCACAGCCAGCTTTTGGCCGGTGGCCTTGGCACAGTCGTAGATGATCTTCGCATCTGCGTAGCTGGCCGCCATGGGCTTCTCACAATAGCAAGGATAGCCGGCTTTCATGACCGCCACGGAAACAGGCGTATGCAGGTTGTTGTGCACGCATACGTCGATAGCGTCCAGATCGTCGCGCTTGAGCATTTCCCGGAAATCCACATACAGGTTTTCCTCCGGGATGCCGTAACGCTCGCCCCAGGCCTTTACTTTGGCTTCGTCGATGTCGCACCCGGCCACGACCTTCGTCCCCGGGATATTCGACCAGACTGTCATGTGCCGGTTGGAAATCATGCCAGTGCCGATGATTCCAATACGCAGTTCTTTCATGTTACATCCTCCTTGGCAAAAGCAATAAATAATTTTGCCTTATTATACCATATTTTGGCAAAGGATGCAAGAGGTCACGACAGCATTTCCTTGATGCCGTCGCCCATGACCTTGTCGATCTGATCTGCCGGGGCCAAGCCATAGGGACGCGCCGCATACTGGCGGGGCTTCTCCGGCTCTACATCCGGCCCAGGCTCGGGCTCGGGCTCGGGCTCAGGGTCGGGATCGGGAGTGGGGTCAGGATCGGGCTCTGGATCAGGATCAGGTTCCGGGTCGGGTTCCGGAGTGGGCTCGACGACGATGGGCGGCAAGAACGTGTCCTTATAAGCAGCGTTGCAGTCGAAGTTGATGCCTCCCACTACGAACTCGCTGGTAAACTGCCAGATGGAGTAGGGCTTGGCATAGTCGCAGGCGTTTGCCCACTGGGCCACCCACTTCTCGTATTTGTCCAATTCTGGAGCGCTTAACTGCTTGCGCAGCCAGCGCAGGTAGGAATAGATGCCGCAATGCAGGCCTTCCTTTTGAACGCTTTCGCAGAAAGTCTGGCAGATAGCGGTCAGGTCGGCGTCCTCCTGGGACGGGTCTTCTACGTCATACCAGACGCCGTATGTAGGCACGCGGCCGTTCAGGCACCGGAGAAGGTGCTGCACCTCATCTTCGGCCATTTCCACGTCTTTGGCATAGGAGTACAGGTAGACACCCCAGGGCAGGCCGGCTTCTTCGCACTTGCGCACGTTCTCTTCAAAACGGCTGTCGTCCTGCTCGGGATAGTTTCCGCCGTAACCGCAGCGGATAATGGCGAACTCAATGCCCAGATCCTTGAGGACCTCGTAGTCAACGCTCCGGTTGTGAGAGGACACGTCCACCCCCAGCTTGTAATCGGGCAGGGGCGCGGGACCGGCATCCGGGACGCTCAGCACATTATCCAGGTTCATCAGGAACTGGGCCAGCTGGGAGCGGGTTGCCCTGCCCCAAGGGGAAAGCTCGTCATCCGACGTGCCCTTCATAAAGCCGGATTCCACAGCCCAGCGCAGGGCTTCCCGGGCGTAAGGAGCGCAGGT
Source organism: uncultured Clostridia bacterium (assembly GCA_947652665.1). Taxonomy (GTDB): domain Bacteria; phylum Bacillota; class Clostridia; order Oscillospirales; family Acutalibacteraceae; genus Acutalibacter. Next base: position 1,853 of record CANTDZ010000093.1, on the reverse strand, counting down.
GCTCCAGTCTTTATAATTGGCGATCATATACATATCGCTGGCCAGCGTTGCTTCCCGGTGCAGGTACTGAGTAAAATAGCGGTACACCATCACGCAGATGTCTTGGCGGGTAACGGTCCCGTCGGGCGTGAACGTGTCCGGGCCTGAGCCGGAAACCACCTCATTGGCTTTGCACCAGACAATGGCATCGCGATACCAGTAGGGTCCAACATCTTCAAAGGGGTTCTCCAGGTCCTCAGCGGACGGGGAGCCTTCTTTGTTCCAGAGCACTTGGGCAATCTGGGCGCGCGTGACTTCCACAGAAGGGGAAAACGCATTTTCATGGGTGCCCTGCATATATCCCTTTTCCAGGCAATAACGCACGGCTTCATAGTACCACTGGCCTGCGGGGACATCGGCCATGTCGTCGATCGCGGCGGCGCTTGCGGAAAACGGCAGGGCCGTCAGCAGCAGGCACAGCGCCAGCAAGGCGGATATGGTTTTTTTCATAAAGGCGTCCTCTCTTTATTTCAGCATGATTCGACTTTATTTGTGTATAATAACACATTTTTGCGAAAAATGCAAGTGGGAACGGCTTTTGACGGTTTTTTCCGGCGTCAGCCTAAAAATTTCTTGAGCACAGAAATAAACACATCCATATCCAGAGGCTTCGCAATATGGGCGTTCATCCCGTTCTTGAAAGCCGCTTCCTTGTCGTCCTCCAAGGCGTTGGCGGTCATGGCAATAATGGGCAGATCCTTGACGTCCTTGCGCGGGAGCCTGCGGATGGTCCTTGTCGCTTCATAGCCATCCATGATGGGCATCTGCACATCCATCAAGATCGCGTCATAATAATTTTCCTCCGCCTGCTCCATGATGGCCACCGCATCGGTCCCGTCCGGCGCCGTATCTACCAGGAAGCCGGCCTCTTCCAAAATCACCTCTGCAATTTCGCGGTTGAGCGCATTATCCTCCACCAGCAGGATGCGCCGCCCGGTGAAATCGGCCAGGGTCCACTCGGGGACAGACTCCTGCTTGTCTACCAGGTTGTTTGCAGCCAGCAGCACCATCTTCAAGTCGGACATGAACATGGGCTTTGCACAGAACGCGGTAACGCCAGCCGCCTTGGCTTCTGCTTCAATATCCGTCCAGTCATAGGCGGTCAAAATAATGATGGGCGCTTCGTTCCCCACGGCCTCCCGGATTCTCCGGGTCGTCTCTACCCCGCTGATCCCCGGCATCTGCCAGTCAATGATAAAGGTATGGTAAGAGTCCCCTTCTTCAAAGGCGCTCTTGGCACGGTAGACCGCCTCACGGCCAGAAGTCGTCCACTCGGAGCGCAGGCCAAGCTGCTTGAGCATCCGACAGGCGCTGTCACAAGCATTGAAATCGTCATCCACGACCAGCGCCCGCAGGCCTTTCAGCTCCTTGATATCTTCTTCGAGCCTCTCCGTATCCTGCAGCTTCAATTCCATCTCTACCGTAAAGGTGCTGCCCTTGCCAAGCTCGCTTTCCACCTGAATGGTGCCGTTCATCATCTCCACAATGTTCTTTGTGATCGCCATCCCCAGCCCGGTCCCTTGGATGCCGCTCTGGGTCACGGTGGATTCGCGCTCGAAGGGCTCAAAGATATGCTTCACAAACTCCGGCGACATACCGATGCCGTTATCTTTAATAATAAACACATAGTTCCCATACCCATGCCGAAACGTGCTCTTTTGGAGGATGCGGAAGGAAAGCGTCCCTTCTGCCGGCGTATACTTCACCGCATTGCTCAGCAAATTGATGAACACCTGGTTCAGCTTTAAGGGGTCGGCAATTACGTTCTCGTTGATGACCTCGAAGGTATCGATAAACAATTCCAGCTGTTTGGC
>CANTDZ010000092.1 GCA_947652665.1 uncultured Clostridia bacterium | reverse complement strand
AAAGGAGGCCGCCATGACCATTTTTGACGCTGCCCTGCAGGGCATCATCCAGGGGGCTACGGAGTTCCTTCCCGTGTCCAGCAGCGGGCATCTATCCATTTCGCAGCATATGTTTGGCATACAGCTGCCGGGTATCTTGTTTGACATCATGCTTCACCTGGGCACGCTGGCCGCTGTGATTTTTGTGTACCGCCAGCTGGTATGGCGGCTTATCAAGGAATTCTTTTCCATGTGCGGGGATATCGTACATAAGAAGTTTAAGTGGAGCGAGATGAGCCGCGACCGCCGCCTGATGATGATGCTCATTATAGGGCTTTTGCCGTTGTTCCTGCTATTCCTGCCCATACCGGGCACAGATATGAAAATCAAAGATTTTTCGGAAATGCTGGGCTCGGACAGTTCCATTCTGATGGAGGGTCTGTCCCTGCTGCTGACCAGCGCCCTGCTGTTTTTGGGCATCCATGCCAACAAGCAGAACCAGCAGAAAATGGTAAAAAACCGGGAGGGCAAGATGGTGCCCTCAAAGGGAAGAAAGAAGATACACACGATTGACGCGCTGGTCATTGGGCTTACACAGTGTATGGCGGCGGTGTTTCCGGGGCTGTCGCGGTCTGGTTCGACGCTGTCAGTGGGGCTTTTGCGGGGCATCAGCCAGCAGACGGCACTGGACTATTCTTTCGTGCTGGGCATTCCGTCTATCGCGGCGGCAGCCTTGGTTTCCCTTAAGGATATCGGCTCTACAGGGGAAAGCATCGGTGCGGCTCCGCTGATTGTGGGCGTGATTGTCTCGGCCATTGTGGGCTTTTTGGCCATTAAGCTGCTCCGGTGGATTGTTACCACCAACAAGATGGAGATTTTTGCGTATTATACTTTAATTGCAGGCGGGATCGTTACGGTCTTGGGCATTATTGAACATATCATGGGGAAGAACCTGTTTACGGGGCTCCCGCTGTAAAGGGCCTGCTGCGAGGAAATGGAGGGGTATCGTTTGGCAGAGAAAAAAGGAACACCGGCGGCACAGAGGAAGCCGGCGGCAAAAAAAGGGACGTCTGCCTCTTCTGCAAAAAAGAAGCAGGCAGGGACTGGCACGAGAAGCAAAAGCGCCGCTCCCCGCATGAGCGCGGAGGCTATACGCCAGCGCAACCAGATCCGGGCGGTGGTGATGTTTGCCTGCGCGATTTTCTTGGGGTGCCTGGTGCTGATCCCCGGCGATAATTTGTGGAAGTGGGCACACACGGCGCTCCTGGGGTTATTTGGCAGCTGGGCGCTGCTGTGGCCGATTTTGATGATCTATGTGGCGGTCATTACAACATTGGAAAAGCCAAAGGGCTCTATTACGGGTAAGCTATGGCTGACGGCTGTCATCATCATTTTATTCTGCATGACAGGGTTCATCTTCGGCGGTGTAAAGCTGGCGGAGGGATTGAAATTTGGTGAATACATAAGCGCTTTATACACGCGCAATGCCGGTGTAGGAGGCGGCGTGATCGGCGGCCTGCTGGGCCAAGTCCTTTTACGGGCCGTGGGGGCTACGGGGGCTAAAATTATCATTGTGCTGCTGCTGTTTGTGGCATTGATGATTTTGACGGGCACCACCTTGATTGGCCTGTTCCGCACAATTAAGAAACCGGTAGATGTCATGTCCGAGGGCCTCCAGAACGCCCGGCAGCGCCGGGAGGAAGAACGCTTGATTTTGGAGCAGGACAGGCATACTATAGATGTGCCGTTAGAGCCTGTGGACGTTTCCCCGGCCGTGGCGGCGGGGGACGTGTCCGCGTTATTCCCCAAGGCGAAGCCTAAAAAAGAGAAGCCCCAGCGCAATGAAAAGCTGGACAAGCTGCAGGAAGTCTTTGGCATAGAGAAGGAAGAGCCTGTCGAGCCGCCCGTTCCAGAGCCGGAACCCCCAGCCGAGGAGCCCGAAGCACCGGCCCTTGCAGAGGAGGTCACCCGGGAACTGGATGAGGCGATCAAAGAGATACAGGAGATGCCTCTGCCTGTACCCGCTGCCATAGAACCTCAGCCGGCCAAACCGGAAGCGCCTCCACCCATGGAGGATATGGAGGACATTTCTTCCAGCTCCCAGGAAATCGAGGAGCTAGACGAAGAAGACGGGGAGATCGAAGCGCTTGCAGGTGAGGCTATGCGCAAACAGCAGGAGCCAGCGCCTTCTACGGCGAGCCCAGAGCAGCTGGCTTTATACCAGGCGGCTGAACAGATGCAGGATGCCGCCCTATACTGCTTCCCGCCGGTAAGTATGCTCAAGGAAAGCCCGCGGGTCGACCCAAACAAGGAGACGGAGGAGCTGCAGACCAACGGGCGCATCCTGGTGGATACTCTGAACAGCTTTGGCGTGCAGACCAAGATTTTGGATATTTGCCGGGGGCCGTCGGTTACCCGGTATGAGATACAGCCTGCAGCAGGGGTGAAGATCAGTAAGATTACCAATCTGGCAGACGACTTGGCGCTGAATTTGGCGGCTACAGGCGTGCGTATAGAGGCGCCTATACCCGGCAAGGCGGCGGTGGGTATCGAGGTTCCCAACAAGACCCGCAACACCGTGTGTATGCGCGACTTGATCCAGTCCAATGCCTTCCAGACGTCCAAGGGCAAGCTGTCTGCGGCGCTGGGGAGGGACATTGCTGGACAGCCGGTAATCGCGGACTTGGCGAAAATGCCCCACTTGCTCATTGCCGGCACGACGGGCTCGGGCAAATCGGTATGTATCAACTCGATTATTATCAGCATCCTTTACAAGGCCGACCCCAGCGAAGTGCGCTTCCTGATGATCGACCCCAAAGCCGTGGAGCTCACCGAGTACAACGGCCTGCCCCATATGCTGGTGCCGGTGGTTACGGATGCCCATAAGGCTTCCGGAGCGCTGGGCTGGGCGGTTTCGGAGATGATGAAGCGGTATAAGATTTTCTCCGAGTGTGGTGTGCGTAATCTTTCGGGGTACAATTCGCTGGCCGAATCCCAGGATTATCAGGACGAAAACGGGCAGCCTATGCCTGCTTTGCCACAGATCGTCATTATTATCGACGAGCTGGCCGACTTGATGATGGCGGCTCCCAAAGAAGTAGAAGATTCTATTTGCCGCCTGGCCCAGCTGGCCCGTGCAGCGGGTATGCATCTGGTAGTCGCAACCCAAAGGCCTTCGGTTGACGTGGTGACGGGCCTCATCAAGGCCAATATCCCCAGCCGCATCGCTCTGACGGTTTCAAGCCCGGTGGATTCCCGCACGATTCTGGATTCTGTAGGCGCGGAGAAGCTCCTGGGACGTGGCGATATGCTCTTTGCGCCAGTAGGCGTCAACAAGCCCGTGCGCGTGCAGGGCTGCTATGTGGCTGACGAGGAGATTTCCTCTATCGTGGAGTTTGTAAAGAAGACAAAAGAAATAGACTATGACGAAGCAGTCCTGGAAGAGATCGAGCGCAATGCTGCCAATGAGGGCGGCCGGGATGACGCGTCCGACAGCGGCAGCGAAGGCCGTGACCCTATGCTGGAAGAAGCCGTCAAGTGCGTGGTAGAGGCTGGACAGGCTTCCACATCCCTCCTGCAGCGCAGGCTGAGGCTGGGTTATGCCCGGGCTGGGCGCATTATTGATGAGATGGAGCAGATGGGCATTGTAGGGCCCCATGAAGGCTCGAAGCCCCGCCAGGTGCTGATGACCTATACCCAGTGGATGGAGCGCAATATGCAGAAATCAGACCCGCCGGCCGGAGGCGAGGGATGAAAGGCGTAACGTCTGAGGAGGAGAAAAGGGAGCGCCGCAGGATGCTGCGCGTGCGGGCCATGATCGTACTGGTGATCATGCTGGCTTACTCCCTCACGCCTCTGGGCGTACAGTTTTGGAAGCAGGCTTTTACGGATTTTGGATTCGATTCCCGCAAGGAGAACCGTGCTTTTGAGTTTGTGCGTGTGCACGTGATAAACGTAGGCAAGGCGGACGCCATCCTGCTGGAGAGCGGCGAGCACACCGCTCTTTTAGACGCCGGAACAGGCATAGAAGGGGAGAACGTGGCCGATTACCTCATCCGGCAGGGGATAACCCGGCTGGATTACGTGATAGCGTCCCACCCGGACAGTGACCATATTGGCGGCATAGTGCAGGTGATGAAAGAAATTCCAACAGACGGATTCCTTCGCGGCGTGGGCTGGGAGGAAATCGGCCAGGAGGCGGAGGACTTGGAAGCTTATCTGGCGGAAAATCGGGTTCCATCCTATACCTTGCATTTAGGGGATACCTTCACGGTCGGCCATGCAAAGCTGGAGGTATTGGGCCCAATGGACACCTACGAGAGTTCAAACAACAATTCTTTGGTATTGAAGCTTACTTGTTTCGCGTTTTCTGCCCTATTTTGTGGAGATGCGGAAAAGGAGGCAGAGCAAGACTTAGTGGATTCCGGCCAGGACCTTTCCGCGCATCTGCTGAAAGTCGCCCACCACGGCAGCCGTACCTCGTCTACGGAGGAATTCGTGGAGGCTGTATCGCCGCAGATAGCTGTGGTGTCGGTAGGGCCGGATAATAACAACCTGCCCCGTTCTGAGGCGCTGGCCCGTCTGGAGGCGGCCGGGGCGAGCCTTCTCCGCACCGATATAGATGGGGATATTATCATCTCCTATAACGGGGAGCGGATCGGCGTAGAAAAGAGCCATAAATAAACAACAAAGGAGCGCTGGCACTATGAAACAGTTGATCATTGACCGTTACGAGGGGAAATATGCCATCTGTGAGGACAAGGAGCAGAAATATTTCGCCATAGAACTTTCCGAACTGCCCCAGGATGCAAAGCCTGGCTGTGTGCTGGCCATCAGCGATGAGGGCGAGCTGAGCCTGGACATGGAGGAGACAGAGCGCCGCCGCCAGCGCATTTTGGAGAAGCAGCGCAGGGTGTTCGGGGCGTAATGGCAAACTAAAAAGGCTGGCTGGGAATGGATAATCCCGGCCAGCCCTTTCTTTTGATATTTTAAGCTTTCATTTTCCCGGTAAAACGGATGGGGGCCTTTTTCCGCAAGCGCAGCCCGTCGCTTTCTTTTCGGCGCATATGGACGCTCTGTACCAGGCCGAAGCCCAGGTACAGGCAGGCCGCAGACGAGCCTCCGGCGCTGAAGAAGGGGAGGGTAACGCCCATAACAGGCAGCAAGGCCAAACACATACCGACATTGACTACGGATTGCAGGGCAATAATGCCGAAAAACCCGAAACACATGAACTTTCCCAAATCGTCACGGGCCATACTGGCTACATGGAGCACCTTGACCATGAATAGGAATAGCAGCAGAAGAATCAAAGAACAGCCGATAAAGCCAAGTTCCTCACCGGCTACAGAAAAAATGTAGTCGCTGTGCTGGAACGTCACCACGTTGCTGGCGACCCGGGTGCCCTGGAACAGGCCCTGTCCATGAAGCTTGCCGCTGCCAATGGAGATACGCCCCTGGTATTGGTGGTAGCCGCCCTCCAGCTGCACGGTAGGGTCTTCTAGATTGAACACAGCGGTGAAACGGCTCTTTTGATAGTCTGGCATGACGTATTCCCACAAGATGGGGAAAGCGACTAGAATCATAACGAACAAGATGGCAAAATAGCGCAGCTGTACGCCTGCGCCTAAGCTCATAGTTAGGAACATGAAGAAGAACACGACGGCAGCTCCCGTGTCGCCCTGCAGCTGGCAGAGCAGCATAGGGATAAGTGCGTGAAAAGCCAGCAGAATAACCTGCAAAGGCTCTTCCAGCCGGCTGCGCTTCTTCAAAACGTCCAGGTGCTTGGCAAAGGTAACCATAAAGGCAATTTTTACCAGCTCAGAGGTTTGGAAAGTGCGCCCGGCAATGTTCATCCATGCACGGGCGTCCACGCCGCCAGAACCCTGCACCTGCACGCCGAACAAATATGTGTAGATCATTAGGAAGATGGACGCGCCTGCAATCAAAAGCCAGAAATTAGCGACTTCGGCATAGTCGATCATGCTGACGACAATGGCCCCGATGACACCGAGCCCTATAGCCATCAGCTGAGTACGGAAATAGCCGGTCCCCGTGGACACGTCCACGCTGCGCACCAGTAAAAGGCTGTAGGCAGAAATCGCTGCTAAGAGCAGCCACAAAATGATGTCTGCCCGTTTTAGATACCCCCATATCCCTTTAAAAAAACGGTTTCCCATAGTTTGCTAATCTTTTCCCTTCCGATTTATGTAAATCGATTATATCACATTTGCAGGTTTTCGGCAAGTTTTTTTGTTTCAGGCTTTACTATTCCGCCAAGATAATTTATAATGCATAAAGGAAAGAAAATCTTTTGGCCATAGCGGCCGGAAAGGCGTGAGGTACCTTATGCTAACCGATATTGAAATCGCACAGAGTACCACCATGAAACCCATCACCCAGGTGGCGAAAGAGCTGGGCATTCTGGAGGAAGAGCTGGAGCTGTACGGCAGGTATACCGCAAAGCTCAACGACGCTGCTTTCCAGCGCCTGTCCCAGAAGCCGGACGGCAAGCTGGTGCTGGTGACGGCCATCAACCCCACTCCGGCTGGCGAAGGCAAAACCACCACCACCGCAGGCTTGGGGCAGGCCATGGCAAAAATTGGCAAAAACGCCATCATCGCCCTGCGGGAGCCTTCCCTTGGCCCTGTGTTCGGCATCAAGGGCGGCGCGGCGGGAGGCGGCTATGCCCAGGTGCTGCCCATGGAGAATATCAACCTCCACTTCACTGGCGACATGCACGCCATCACTTCCGCCAATAACCTGTGCTGCGCCATGCTGGACAACCACCTGCAGCAGGGGAACCCTCTGGGCATTGATCCCCGGCGCATCCTTATCAAGCGCTGCCTGGATATGAACGACCGGGCCCTGCGCAACGTAAACGTGGGCCTGGGCGGCAAAATCAACGGCGTGCCCCGGGAGGACGGCTTCATTATCACGGTGGCAAGCGAGGTTATGGCAATTCTGTGCCTTGCCGCTGATATGCCAGACCTGAAAAAGCGCCTGGGCAATATCCTCATCGCCTATACCTATGACAACAAGCCCGTCTATGCCCGGGATATCAAGGCCCAGGGCGCTATGGCGGCCCTTTTGAAGGATGCCATCAATCCCAACCTGGTGCAGACCGTAGAGGGCACCCCTGCCATCATGCACGGCGGGCCTTTCGCCAATATTGCCCATGGGTGCAACTCTGTGCGGGCCACCCGCCTTGCCCTGAAGCTGGCGGACTATTGCATTACAGAAGCGGGGTTTGGCTCAGACCTGGGCGCGGAGAAGTTCCTGGATATCAAGTGCCGCATGGCAGGGCTGAAGCCTTCCTGCATTGTGGTGGTGGCCACTGTACGGGCCTTAAAGTATAACGGCGGCGTGGCAAAAGCCGATTTGGCGGCGGAAAATGTGGCGGCGCTGGAAAAAGGGATTGTCAACCTGAAAGCCCATGTGGAAAACATGCACAAGTTTGGCGTGCCGGTAGTGGTGGCTATCAACCGCTTTGGCACAGATACAGACGCAGAGCTGCAGGTTATAGACAACTGCTGCAAGGAGCTGGGGGTAGATTATGCCCTTTCCGAGGTGTTCGCCAAGGGCGGCGAAGGCGGCAAAGAGCTGGCCCAGGCTGTGTGCGGTGTTATTGAAAAGTGCGAGGGCTGCCAGACGAAATTCGCCCCCATCTATCCGGACAAGGCTCCTATTGAGGAAAAAATTGACACAATAGCCAAGAAAATTTACGGCGCGGAGGGCGTCATTTTCACCAAACAGGCCCAGAAGTCTTTAAAGGACATCAAGGCCCTGGGCGGGGACGCCATGCCTGTGTGCATTGCCAAGACCCAGTATTCCCTGTCTGACGATCCCAGCCTGCTGGGGCGGCCCGAGGGATTCTCCATCACCATTCGGGACTTGAAGCTTTCCGCAGGCGCAGGCTTTGTGGTGGCTTACGCCGGAGATATTATGACCATGCCCGGCTTGCCCAAAGTGCCTGCGGCAGAGAAAATCGACGTGGATGAGATGTCTGTCATTCACGGGCTGTTCTAACAAAAGCATGACGCAAACATTTTTGACGAATTCGCCAGAGGAAACCCAGGCGCTGGCCTCCCGCCTTGCAAAGCAGTTGCAGGGCGGGGAAGTGCTGGCCTTTACCGGAGGCATGGGCATGGGCAAAACAGCCTTCACCCGGGGCCTTGTCATAGGACTGGGAGCAGGAGACGTAGCCCAAAGCCCCACCTTTGCTCTTATCAATGAGTATACAGGCAGGCTTACGGTGG